>NZ_JBIWJT010000019.1:0-221567 GCF_044765325.1 Embleya sp. NPDC127516
GCGGGTGTGGGTGGCGTGATCAAGATGGTCCAGGCGATGCGTCATGGCGTGTTGCCCAGGACGTTGCACGTGGACGAACCCTCGCCGCACGTGGACTGGGCGTCGGGTGCGGTGTCCTTGTTGACGGAGCCGGTGGCGTGGCCGGAGACGGGCGCACCGCGCCGGGCCGGAATCTCCGCCTTCGGGGTCAGCGGCACCAACGCACACGTCATCGTGGAGCAGCCCGAGGTCGGGGACCGGGAACCGTTCGGCGCGGCGTCCGACACGACACCCGAGGCGGCGCTCGCCGGGGCGATTCCCACCCCCTGGATGTTTGCCGCCGCAGATGACGAGGCCCTGCGCGCCACGGCGGCCCGGCTCGGTACGCACGTGGCCGAGAACGCCGAAACGGCTGTCTCCGACGTGGCGTTCACGCTGGCCGGCAAGCCCCGACTGGACCACCGCGCGGTGGTGTTCGGGACCGACAGGGAGACGCTGCTGCGTGTCACCGAGGCCGTGGCCTCCGGCACCGAGGCTCCGGGAGTCGTGCGCGGTGTCGCCCGCGGCGGATCCGGCCGCCTGGCGTTCGTGTTCGCGGGTCAGGGTGGTCAGCGGGTCGGGATGGGTCGTGAGCTGTATGAGAGCTTCCCGGTGTTTGCCGCGGCCTTCGATGAGGTGTGCGTGCGGTTGGACGCGGGTTTGGGCGGGTCGTTGCGCGAGGTGATCTCGGGCGATGTGGATGGTCTGGACGAGACCGGGTTTGCGCAGCCGGCGTTGTTCGCGGTCGAGGTGGCGTTGTTCCGGTTGTTGGAGTCGTGGGGTGTGCGGCCGGATGTGGTGGTCGGGCATTCGGTGGGTGAGATCGCGGCCGCGCATGTGGTCGGGGTGTTGTCGTTGGAGGACGCGTGCCGGCTGGTGGTGGCGCGTGGTCGGTTGATGCAGGCGTTGCCGGTCGGTGGTGCGATGGCCGCGATCGGTGCGGCCGAGGCGGATGTTCTGCCGTTGCTGGCGGGGCGGGATGACCTCGTCGGGATCGCCGCGATCAATGGTCCGGATTCGGTGGTGGTCTCCGGCGCCGAGGCTGTGGTTTCCGAGGTCGTGGCGCACTTCGAGGGGTTGGGTCGTCGGGTGCGGCGGCTGCGGGTCAGCCATGCGTTCCATTCGCCGCTGATGGACCCGATGCTCGATGGCTTCCGTGACGTGGTTCGAGAACTGACATTTGCGGAACCGCAGTTGGCGGTGGTCTCGACCGTCTCGACCGATGCCGACTGGACGGATCCCGAGTACTGGGTGCGCCACGTGCGGCAGCCGGTTCGCTTCCATGACGCGATTCGCGTGCTGGAAGACGACGGTGTCGTCTCCTTCGTCGAGGTCGGGCCGGACGGCGCCCTCACCGCGTTGATCAGGGACGGGATTCGGGCTGCCGACGACGCGGTGACCGTGGTTCCGGTGCTGCGCAAGGACCGTCCGGAGCCTGATGCCGCGCTGACCGCCCTGGCCACGCTCCATGTGACGGGTGCCGTCGCCGAAATCCGATGGGCCGGGTTCGTTCCCGGAGCCCGGCGCGTGGCGTTGCCCACGTACCCGTTCCAGCGGCAGCGGTACTGGCTCGACCCGGTGGTCGATCGGTCCGGGGACGCCGCGTCGATCGGGCTGACCGCCGCCGATCACCCGTTGCTCGGTGCGGCGGTCGAACTGGCCGACTCGGCGGGTGTGTTGTTCACCGGTCGGTTGTCCGTGGACAGCCACCCGTGGCTGCTCGACCACACGGTGCACGGGACCGTGCCGGTACCCGGTACCGCGCTGGTGGAGCTCGCGCTTCGGGCCGGCGACGAGGTCGGGTGCGATCTGATCGAGGAACTGACCATCGAGGCACCGCTCGTGCTGACCGACGACGACGCGGTTCGGATCCAGCTCGTGGTCGGTGCGCCGGACGAGGCGGGCCGCAGCACGCTGAGCATCCACTCCGGCCGGCAGCGCCCCGGCGGTCCGACGGAAGGTTGGACCAGGCATGCGCAGGGCGTGCTGGCCAGGGGTGGGGCGCCGGACGCGGAGGCGTTCGGGCCGGAAGACGGGCAGGGGCCGTGGCCGCCGGTCGGCGCCGAGCCGGTGTCGATCGACGGATGCTACGACCGGCTCGCCGCACAAGGACTCGGCTATGGGCCGGTGTTCCGGGGGCTTCGGGCGATGTGGCGGCACGGTGACGAGCTGTTCGCCGAGGTTGCGCTGCCCGCCGACGTGTCGACCGAGGGTTTCGGGGTGCATCCGGCCCTGTTGGATGCCGCGTTGCACCCGATCGGGCTTGCCGGTGACGCTGCGGGCGCGGTGCGGTTGCCGTTCTCGTGGACCGGGGTCGCGCTGTACGCGACCGCGGCCACGACGCTGCGGGTGCGCATCGCGCCGGTGGCCGGCGACAGCTTCGCGGTGACCCTCGCCGACCACTCGGGTCGACCGGTGGGGTCGGTGGCCTCGCTGGTGACCAGGCCGGTCGCCGCCGACGCGCTGCGTGCCGCGCAGGGCGGTCGGGACGGCGCGTTGTATCGGATCGACTGGGAACCCGCGCCGAGCGCCCGGACCGCGTCGGCGGTGCCCGCCACGTGGGCGGTGATCGGCGATGTCCGACACGACGTCGCGAGCGCGGTCGCGGGCGCGCTCCCGACCGGTACCGCGCGGGCGGGGACGGTACACGCCGACCTCGCCGCGCTCGATGCCGCGATCGACGCGGGCGCGCCGGTACCGGACGCGGTGCTCGTCGCGCTGTCGCCGACGCCCTCGCAGGGGCGGGACCGGGACCTCCCGGTCGCCGCGCGGGACGCGCTCGGACGGGCGTCGGACATCGTGCGGGCCTGGTCGGCGGACACCCGGTTCGGCGCTGCCCGGCTCGTCCTGCTCACCCAACACGCGGTGTCCACCCGGGACACCGTCGACGAGACCGGCATCGAGAACCTGACGCAGGCCGCGGTCTGGGGTCTGCTGCGCTCGGCGCAGTCCGAGCACCCGGGGCGGATCGTGCTGGTCGACCTGGACGGGGGACCGGCCGGGATCCCGGCGCTCACCGGCCCGACCGGGTTGCCCGCCGTACTCGCGGCGGGCGACGACGAGCCGCAGTTCGCGATCCGCGACAGCGCGCTCCTGGTACCCCGCCTGGTCCCCGAGCCGGCCGGCGCGGATGCCGAGACGGCCGCGGTCGCCGCGCACGCGGTGCTCGGCGCGGATGACACCGTCCTGGTCACCGGCGCGTCCGGCCGCCTCGGTGGCCTCGTGGTGCGCCGGTTGGTCACCGAGTACGGGGTCCGCCGGCTGGTGCTGGCCGGGCGGCGCGGCGAACAAGCGCCCGGCGCCCTCGAGTTCGCCGCCGAGTTGACCGCGCTGGGCGCGCGGGTGAGCACCGTCGCGTGCGACGTCGCCGACCGCACCGCGCTGGCCGCGCTGTTGGCGGCGCACCCGGTGACCGCCGTCGTGCACTCGGCGGGTGTGTTGGACGACGGACTGTTCGAGGCGATGACCCCCGAACGCATCGACCGCGTACTGCGCCCGAAGCTGGACGCGGCCTGGCACCTGCACGAGTTGACCGCCGACCGGGCGCTCTCCGCGTTCGTGCTGTTCTCCTCGGCAGCGGGCCAGTTCGGCAGTGCCGGCCAGGCGAACTACGCGGCGGCCAACACCTTCCTGGACGCCCTCGGCCGACACCGCGCGGCACGCGGCCTGCCCGCCACCTCGCTGGCCTGGGGACCGTGGGAGGCGGGCGGCATGGACGGCGAACTCACCGACCGGGACCGCGAACGCATGGCCCGCGACGGCATCCTGCCGCTGCCCACCGAACACGCGCTCGCGCTGTTCGACCGGGCCCTGGCCGGGACCGCCGGTGCCACCGCCGACCCGACCGGACCCGACCGGGTGCCGGGCACGGCCGGCGCGGCGCTGCTGCCCGCCCGGCTCGACCCGGCCGCGATGCGGTCCCGGGCCGAGGAGCAGGCCGGCCCGTTCGGCCCACTGGCCGCGTTGACCCGGAATCTGCGCACCGGCCCGACGGCCGGGAACCGCTCGCGCCGACCCACCGCCGGTGACCCGGCGGCTCGCACGGACACCGGCTCGGGTGTACCGCCGCTGGTCCGGTCCCTGCTCGGGGCGCGTACCGGCGATCGACCCCGGCTGGTCCTGGACGCGGTCCGCGCGCACGTGGCCTCGGTGCTCGGCTTCGACGCGGCGGATCGCATCGGCGCCGGACAGGAGTTCCGCGACCTGGGCTTCGACTCGCTGACCGCGGTCGAGCTGCGGAATCGGCTGAACGCCGCGACCGGACTGCGGTTGCCGGCGGCGCTGGTCTTCAACTACCCGACGCCGGCGGCACTGGCCGACCACCTGGGCGCCGAACTCGCCGCCGCCGAGGCGCTCGCGCAGTCCGCGAACGGCACCGACGGCGCCTACGGCGCCGGATCCACCGGCGCGGCCGAACTCGACCGCCTGGAGGCGTGGCTCGGAGCGGCCGACGGCGGCACCCGCGACGCGGTGGCCGGCCGGCTGCGCGAACTGCTCGCCAAGCTCGGCGCCGACGCGGGCACCCACCGCGCGGACCACCGCGACGACACCGGCGGATCCGTCGCGGAAAAGCTCGGCACGGCCGACGACGACGATCTCTTCGACTTCATCGACAACGAGCTGTGACCCGATGACGAACCGCGCCCGCACGCACACCGGCACCGGCACGACGACCGGCGCATGCGTCGACACCGGCACCCGCACAACGACGCAAGCAAGTGTCCGTACGACAACGCACGCAGGCACTCGCACGACGACACAGGCAAGCACCCGCACGAGCACCCGTCCACGGACCCGCATCGACGCCCGCGAGATCACCGGTTGCCAGGCCGCACGTTCAACGGCCGCACGCTACGAGGGGGAATGACGACAGTGGCCGACGAACAGAAGCTTCGCGACTACCTCAGGCGGGTCACCACCGACCTGCACGACGCCCGCCGCCGACTGCGCGAGGCCGACGAGCGTGAGCACGAGCCGATCGCGATCGTGGGGATGAGCTGCCGCTACCCGGGCGGGGTCGGGTCGCCGGAGGACCTGTGGCGGCTGGTCGACAACGGTGTGGACGCGGTCTCCGGCTTCCCGGTGGACCGAGGCTGGGACCTGGACGGCCTGTACGACCCGGACCCGGAACACCTCGGCACCAGCTACACCCGGCACGGCGGCTTCCTGCACGACGCCGCGGCGTTCGACCCGGAGTTCTTCGGCATCTCGCCGCGCGAGGCGCTCACCATCGACCCGCAGCAGCGCTTGCTCCTGGAGACCGCGTGGGAGGCGATCGAACGGGCCGGCATCGACCCGGCCGCGCTGCGCGGCAGCAGGACCGGTGTCTACACGGGCGTGATGTACAGCGACTACGCGTCGCGCCTGCGCTCCGGGACGGCCGCCACGGCCGGCGAGTTCGAGGGGTATCTCGGCAGCGGCAGCGCGGGCAGCGTGGCCTCCGGCCGAGTCGCGTACACGCTCGGGCTGGAGGGCCCGGCGGTCAGCGTGGACACCGCGTGCTCGTCCTCGCTGGTCGCGCTGCACTGGGCGGTCGGCGCGCTGCGGCAGCGGGAATGCTCACTCGTGCTGGCGGGCGGCGTCACCGTGATGGCCACACCGGCCACCTTCGTCGAGTTCAGTCGGCAGCGCGGGTTGTCGGCGGACGGCAGGTGCAAGGCGTTCGCCGCCTCGGCGGACGGTACGGGCTGGTCCGAGGGTGTCGGGATGCTGCTCCTGGAGCGGCTCTCCGACGCGCGCCGCAACGGCCATCCGGTGCTCGCGGTGGTTCGGGGTACGGCGATCAACCAGGACGGTGCCAGCAACGGCCTCACCGCGCCCAACGGCCCCGCCCAGGAGCGGGTGATCCGGGCGGCACTGGCCAACGCCGGTCTCAGCGCGACGGACGTCGACGCGGTCGAGGCGCACGGAACCGGCACCTCGCTCGGTGACCCGATCGAGGCGGACGCGCTGCTCGGCGTCTACGGCCGGGGTCGCGACGGCGAACGGCCGCTGTGGCTCGGGTCGTTGAAGTCGAACATCGGCCACACCCAGGCCGCCGCCGGGGTCGGCGGCGTGATCAAGATGGTCCAGGCGATGCGTCACGGCGTGTTGCCCAGGACGCTGCACGTGGACGAGCCGTCGCCGCATGTGGACTGGGCGTCGGGCGCGGTGTCGCTGCTGACCGAGCCGGTCTCGTGGTCGCGGACCGATCAGCCCCGACGGGCCGGCGTGTCCGCGTTCGGGGTCAGCGGTACGAACGCGCACGTGATCCTCGAAGAGGAGCCCCAACCGACACCGGACCCGGATGCGGACACGGCACCGGACCCGCAGCCGGTGCCCGGCCGGGTGCCGCTGCTGCTCTCGGCCCGTACCGAGGAGGGCCTGCGCGCCCAAGCGGCGCGGTTGCGCGCGCACTTGGCCGAGCACCCCGACGCGGACCAGGCCGACGTGGCGTACTCGCTGGCGACCGGCAGGTCGGCGCTCGACCGGCGCGCGGTCGTGCTCGGCGACCCGCACGACCGGGCGGGCGCGCTCGCCGGCCTGGCCGCGCTGGTCGACGGGACGCCGCACGCCGATGTCGTGCGGGGGAGTGTCGCGGACGGGGACGCCGAGCGGTTGGCGTTCGTGTTCGCGGGTCAGGGTGGTCAGCGGGTCGGGATGGGTCGTGGTTTGTCCGCGGCCTTCCCGGTGTTCGCGGCGGCGTTCGACGAGGTGTGCGACCGGCTGGAAGTGGAGCTGGGTGAGGGTTCGTTGCGCGAGGTGATCTCGGGCGATGTGGATGGTCTGGATGGGACGGGGTTTGCGCAGCCGGCGTTGTTCGCGGTCGAGGTGGCGTTGTTCCGGTTGTTGGAGTCGTGGGGTGTGCGGCCGGATGTGGTGGTCGGGCATTCGGTGGGTGAGATCGCGGCGGCGCATGTGGCTGGGGTGTTGTCGTTGGAGGACGCGTGCCGGCTGGTGGTGGCGCGTGGTGGGTTGATGCAGGCGTTGCCGGTCGGTGGTGCGATGGCCGCGATCGGTGCTGCCGAGGCGGATGTTCTGCCGTTGCTGGCGGGGCGGGCCGATGCCGTCGGGATCGCCGCGATCAATGGTCCGGATTCGGTGGTGGTCTCCGGTGCGGAGGCTGTGGTTGCCGAGATCGTGGCGCATTTCGAGGGGTTGGGGCGTCGGGTGCGGCGGCTGCGGGTCAGCCATGCGTTCCACTCGCCGCTGATGGACCCGATGCTCGACGAGTTCCGCCGGGTCGTGCGGGAACTGAGCTTCACTGAACCGCAGTTGGCCGTGGTCTCGACCGTCTCACCCGATGGTGACTGGACGGACCCCGAGTACTGGGTGCGCCACGTCCGACAGCCCGTGCGTTTCCACGACGCGATTCGCACCCTGACGGCCGAGGGAGTCGGCGGGTTCGTCGAGCTCGGGCCCGACGGGACGCTGAGCGCGCTGATCCGGGGCGCACTGGAGGCGGGCGACCAGCCGGTCGTGGCGTTGTTGCGGCGGGATCGGGCCGAGCCGGACAGTGCGCTGTCCGCCCTGGCGACGCTGCATGTCAACGGTGCGGTGGCCGGGGTCGACTGGGCCTCGTTCGTCCCGGGCGCGCGGCGGGTGGACCTGCCGACGTACGCCTTCCAGCGCCGCCGGTACTGGCTGGACGCCGAGCAGGCGCCCGCGCGGAACGCCCGGGACGAGCGGTTCTGGGCGGCGGTCGGTGCGGGGGACCGGGAGGCGCTGGCGCGCGAACTCGCGGTTGAGGACGATGCGGCGCGCAGTTCGCTCGACGCCCTGCTGCCCGCGTTGTCCGCGTGGTCGCGGCGGGCCGAGGAGCAGTCCCGCACGGACGCGTGGCGGTATCGGATCGGCTGGCAGCCGATCACGTCCGCCGCGCCGCCGGTGCTGACCGGCACCTGGTTGGTCGTGGTACCCAGCGGCGGGCACGAACTGTCCGCCGACCTGGGTGCGTACGGCACGATCCGCACGCTGGAACTGGACACCGCCGACCGGGACCGGGAGCGCGTCGCCGTGCGGCTGCGCGAGGCGACGGACGGCGTGGACGATCTCGGCGGCGTCATCTCGCTTCTCGGGCTGTCGGGGGCGGACGAGGACCTCTTCGACACGGTCGTCCTGCTGCACGCGCTGGGCGATGCCGACGTCACCGCACCACTGTGGTGCCTGACCCGGGGTGCGGTGACGGCGGTCGACGGAGACCGGACGACCGGCGTCGCGGGCGCCGCGATCTGGGGCCTCGGCCGCGTCGCCGCCCTCGAACACCCCACCACCTGGGGCGGTTTGATCGACCTGCCCGAGGTCGTGGACAGCGGCGTGCTGCGCCATGTGGTCGGCGTGCTGGCGGCCGGCGAATCGATCGAGGACCAGGTCGCGGTGCGGGCGGCGGGAGTGTTCGCGCGGCGGCTGGTCCGGGCGCCGGGTACGGGCAATTCTGCCGACGAGGTCGACGCCGGCGCGCCGTGGGCGAGTTCCGGGACGGTACTGATCACCGGTGGCACCGGAGCGCTGGGCGCGCGGGTGGCACGGTGGCTGGCGGACAACGGCGCGAGGCACCTGCTCCTGGTCGGCCGGCGTGGCGCCGCCGCACCCGGAGCAGACGAGCTCGTGGCCGAACTGACCGGACGGGCCGACGGGATCACGGTCACCGTCGCGGCCTGCGACACCGCCGACCGGGCCGCGCTGGCCGCGCTGCTCGACACGATCCCCGCCGACCGGCCGCTGACCGCTGTCGTACACACCGCGGGCGTCCTGGACGACGGTGTCCTGGCCGAGCTGACCGAGGAACGCCTGCACGACGTGCTCCGGCCCAAGCTCACCGCCGCGCGCAACCTGCACGAGCTCACCGTCGGCCACGAGTTGTCCGCCTTCGTGCTCTTCTCGTCCATGGCCGGCACCGTCGGCTCGCCCGGGCAGGCCGGGTACGCGGCGGCCAACGCCGCACTGGACGCGCTCGCTCGGCAGCGCAGCGAACTCGGCCTGCCGGCCTGCTCGATCGCGTGGGGCCCGTGGGCCGGCTCCGGGATGGCCACGGACGAAGCGGTCGACGCGCGGATCCGGCGCGGCGGCGCGCTGCCGATGAACCCGGACCTGGCGATCGAGGTGCTCGGCGACACGGTGCGCTCGGGCGAGCCGTTCGTGGCGGTCGCCGACCTGGACTGGACACGCTTCCTTCCGGCGGCCACCGCCACCCGACGCAGCCCGCTGTTCGACGGCGTCCCGGAGGCGCGGGAACTCGCGGCCCGGGACTCCTCGGCCGCCGGCGCGGGGACCGACGCGCCGGCGCTCCGGGAGAGCCTGGCCGACCTGCCCGAACCGGAGCAGGACCGCACCGTGCTGGAGCTGATCCGGGCGCACGCCGCGGCCGTGCTCGGGCACGGCTCCGGCGCCGCGATCAAGGACACCAAGGCGTTCCGGGAACTGGGCTTCGACTCGCTGATGGCGGTCGAACTGCGCAACCGGATGATCCGCGCGACGGGCCTGCGCACGCTGCCCACGACGCTGGTCTTCGACTACCCGACGCCCGCGACCATGGCCCGCTACCTGCGGGCCGAGATCCTGGGCCGGACCGCCGGCACGACCCCGGCGAACAGCGCGCGGCCGGCCGGCGAGCCGGACGAGCCGATCGCCATCGTCGGGATGAGCTGCCGGTTCCCGGGCGGAGTGGCCTCACCGGAAGACCTGTGGCGCCTGGTCGAGGGCGGGGTGGACGCGGTCGGCGGCTTCCCGGAGAACCGGGGCTGGGACCTGGACGCCCTGTTCGACCCGAACCCGGAGCAGTCCGGGAAGACCTACGTGGACCGCGGCGGCTTCCTGTACGAGGCGGGCGAGTTCGACGCGGCGTTCTTCGGCGTCTCGCCGCGTGAGGCGCTCGCGATGGACCCGCAGCAGCGGCTGCTCCTGGAGGCATCGTGGGAGGCGTTCGAGCACGCCGGGATCGACCCGAGCACGCTGCACGGCAGTGACACGGGCGTCTTCGCGGGTTCCAACGGCCAGGACTACGGGCCGCGGGTCGACGAGATCCCGGAGGGCCTGGAGGGCTACTTCCTGACCGGCAACGCCGCCGCGGTGATCTCCGGGCGGGTGGCCTATGCCCTGGGCCTGGAGGGTCCCGCCGTCACGGTGGACACCGCGTGCTCGTCCTCGCTGGTCGCCATGCACTGGGCGGCCCGGGCGCTGCGCCAGGGCGAGTGCTCGCTGGCCCTGGCCGGCGGCGTGACGGTGATGGCGACGCCCGCGACCTTCATCGAGTTCAGCCGGCAGCGCGGCCTCGCGGTGAACGGCCGGGCCAAGGCGTTCTCGGCGGACGCGGACGGAACCAGCTGGGGCGAGGGCGTCGGGATGGTGCTCCTGGAGCGACTGTCCGACGCGCGACGCAACGGCCACGAGGTGCTTGCCGTCCTGCGCGGATCGGCGATCAACCAGGACGGCGCCAGCAACGGCCTGACCGCGCCGAACGGCCCTTCGCAGCAACGGGTGATCCGGGCGGCGCTGGCCGACGCGGGCCTGTCCGCCGCCGACGTGGACGCGGTGGAGGCGCACGGTACCGGGACCACGCTCGGCGACCCGATCGAGGCGCAGGCCCTGCTGGCCACGTACGGACAGGAGCACGACGCCGAACGGCCCCTGTGGCTGGGTTCGTTGAAGTCCAACATCGGCCACACCCAGGCCGCCGCCGGCGTCGCGAGCGTGATCAAGATGGTCGGCGCGATGCGCCACGGCGTGCTGCCGCGATCGCTGCACATCGTCGAGCCGTCGCCGCACGTGGATTGGGCGTCGGGCGCGGTGTCGTTGCTGACCGAGCCGATGGCGTGGCCGGAGACCGGTGCGCCGCGCCGGGTCGGTATCTCCGCGTTCGGGGTGAGCGGCACCAACGCGCACGTGATCCTGGAACGCCCGGAGCCGACCGCGGACCCGGTCGCGGCGGAACGCCCGCCGACGAGTGGCCCGCTGCCGTTCCTGCTGTCCGCGCGCGACGAGGAATCGCTGCGGGCACAGGCCGAGCGGCTGCGGACGCACCTGGCCGAGGCGCCCGAACTCGCGCCCGTCGACGTGGCGTACTCGCTGGCCCACGGCCGTACGACGTTCGAGCACCGCGCGGTGGTGCTGGGCGAGGACCACGAGGGCATCCGGACCGGGCTGCACGCGCTGGCGGCCGGCGCGGAGTCGCCGGCCCTGGTGCGCGGTACGGCGAGTGCCGAGCCGGGGCGGTTGGCGTTCGTGTTCGCGGGTCAGGGTGGTCAGCGGGTCGGGATGGGTCGTGAGCTGTACGAGAGCTTCCCGGTGTTTGCCGCGGCCTTCGATGAGGTGTGCGTGCGGTTGGACGCGGGTTTGGGTGGGTCGTTGCGCGAGGTGATCTCGGGCGATGTGGATGGTCTGGATGGGACGGGGTTTGCGCAGCCGGCGTTGTTCGCGGTCGAGGTGGCGTTGTTCCGGTTGTTGGAGTCGTGGGGTGTGCGGCCGGATGTGGTGGTCGGGCATTCGGTGGGTGAGATCGCGGCGGCGCATGTGGTCGGGGTGTTGTCGTTGGAGGACGCGTGCCGGCTGGTGGTGGCGCGTGGTGGGTTGATGCAGGCGTTGCCGGTCGGTGGTGCGATGGCGGCGATCGGTGCGGCCGAGGCGGATGTTCTGCCGTTGCTGGCGGGGCGGGAAGACGTCGTCGGTGTCGCGGCGATCAACGGCCCGACGTCGGTGGTGGTTTCAGGTGCCGAGGAGGTGGTTTCCGAAGTCGCGGCCCATTTCGAGGGGTTGGGGCGTCGGGTGCGGCGGCTGCGGGTCAGTCACGCGTTCCACTCGCCGCTGATGGATCCGATGCTCGACGAGTTTCGCGGCGTGGTCGACGAACTCGCCTACGGCCGAGCCGAGTCCGACTACCTGTCGACGGTCGAGGCCGACGGTGACTGGACCGATCCCGAGTACTGGGTGCGTCACGTCCGGCAGCCGGTGCGCTTCCACGACGCGATCGTCGCGCTCGAGGCGCGAGGCGTCGCGGCGTTCGTGGAGCTCGGCCCCGACGGTGCGCTGACCGCGCTGATCCGGGGCGGACTCGACGCCGCCGACGACGCGGTGACCGTGGTGCCGGTCCTGCGCAAGGACCGTGCCGAGGCGGAGAGCGCGCTGTCCGCGCTGGCGACCCTGCATGTGCGCGACGTGGTACCGGACATCCGCTGGGACACCTTCCACCCGGGGGCCCGTCGGGTGGACCTGCCCACCTACGCGTTCCGGCACCACCACTACTGGCTGGACCTGTCCGCCGCCGGGAACACCGACGCGGCGGGCCTGGGACTGGCCCCGCTCGGGCATGCGCTCCTCGGTGCGGCGGCAGAACGCGCCGACGGCGGTGGCGTGTTGTTCACCGGCCGACTGTCCCTGCGCACCCATCCGTGGCTGGCCGACCACGTGGTGATGGACACGGTGCTGCTACCCGGAACCGCCTACGTGGAACTGGCGGTACGGGCCGGCGACGAGGTGGGTTGCGGCCTGCTCGAGGAACTGACCCTGGAAGCACCGCTGATCGTTCCGGAGCGCGGCGCGGTGGTCGTGCAGCTCTGGGTCGACGGACCCCAGGACTCCGGGCGTCGCACGTTCGGCCTGTATTCCCGGGCGGAAGAGGACGGCGGCGAGCCCGCCTGGCAGCGGCACGCCACCGGCACCCTCGCCCAGGCGGTGGAGCCTGCCGAGATCGACGCCGAACCGCTCGGCGAGTGGCCGCCGGCCGACGCGGAGGGGGTGGACCTGGACGGCTTCTACGAGCGGCTGGCCGCGCTCGGCTACGGATACGGTCCGACCTTCCGGGGCCTGCGGGCCGCCTGGCGCCGGGGCGACGACATTCTGGCCGAGGTCGCGCTGCCCGAGGACGCGTCCGTCGCCGGATTCGGCATGCACCCCGCGCTGCTCGACGCCACGCTGCACGCGACCTTCCTCCAGTCGGCGGCGGACGGACTGCGGATCGGCCAGGGCGCGCTGCCCTTCGCCTGGGAATCCGTCGTGCTCCAGGCCGGCGGTGCCTCCTCGGTCCGGGTCCGGGTGTCGCCGATCGGCGACAGCGCGGTGTCCATCACCGTCACCGACCCGACCGGCCGCCCGGTGATCTCGGTGCGCTCGCTGGTGCTGCGCCCGATGTCCGCCGACGGGCTCCGGGAACGGCGGCCCGCGCACCGGGACGCGCTCTTCCGCGTGGACCGGGTGCCCACCGTGCTGGGCACGGCGGACCCCGCGACCGTGGCCTCGACGCCGCTGCGCTGCTCGGACCTGGCCACGGTGCGCGAGGCGGGTGCGTATGTACTCGACGCGCTCCAGCGGCACCTGGCGGATCCGAGCGCACCGCCACTGGTCGTGGTGACGTGTGGTGCGGTCGGGGATCCGGTGCAGGGCGCGGTGTGGGGTCTGGTGCGGTCGGCGCAGTCGGAGCATCCGGGTCGGTTCGTGTTGTTGGACGTGGACACGCCGGAGACGGCGTCGGCGGAGTTGGTGGCCGCCGTGGTGGCGTCGGGCGAGCCGCAGGTGTTCGTGGCGGAGGGTGCGGCGAGTGTGCCGCGCCTGGCGCGGATGGTGCCTGCCGTGGACGCTGCCGGGCCTGATTGGGGTTCGGGGTCGGTGTTGGTGACGGGTGGTACCGGGAGTCTGGGTGGGTTGGTGGCTCGGCATCTGGTGTCTCGGCATGGTGTGCGGGATTTGGTGTTGGTGAGTCGGCGGGGTTCGGCGGCGCCGGGTGTGGAGGGTTTGCGGGCGGGGTTGGTTGCCTCGGGTGCTCGGGTGGAGGTTGTTGCGTGCGACGTCTCGGATCGGGCGTCGGTGGTGGGTTTGTTGGCGGGTCGTTCGGTGTCGGCGGTGGTGCACGCGGCGGGTGTGCTGGATGACGGTGTCGTGGAGTCGTTGTCGTCGGAGCGGGTTGCGGGTGTGGTGGCCGCGAAGGTGGACGGCGCGTTGTTGTTGGACGAGTTGACGCGGGGGCGGGGGTTGTCCGCGTTCGTGTTGTTCTCGTCGGCGGCGGGTGTGTTGGGTTCGGCGGGTCAGGGTGGTTATGCGGCGGCGAACGCGGCGTTGGACGCGCTCGCGGTGCGTCGGCGGGCGGCGGGTCTGCCGGCCACCTCGCTGGCCTGGGGCCTGTGGGCCCAGGCCGAGGGGATGACCGGCGAACTGGACGCCGCCGACCTGAGCCGGGTCACCCGCTCGGGCATGGTGCCGCTGACCCCGGAACTCGGACTGGCGCTGTTCGACGCGGCCGTGGCCACGGCGGAACCGTTGCTGGTACCGGTCGGGTTGGACTCGCGTGTACTTCGGGCCAGGGCGGCGGACGGGGGTCTGCCGCCGTTGTTGCGCGGCCTCTACCGCGCCCCGGCCAGGCGTTCCGCGCACGGCGAATCGGGCCCCGGCGGCGAGGGTTCGCTGCGGGACCGGCTGCTCGCGCTGCCCATCGGCGAGCGGGATCGCGCCGTACTGGACCTGGTTCGCACGCACGTCGCGGCGGTGCTCGGGCACTCCGGCGCCGACGCGGTCGATCCGGAACGGGCCTTCAAGGACCTCGGGTTCGACTCGCTGACCGCCGTCGAACTGCGGAACCGGGTCAACACGGCGACGGGACTGCGGCTTTCGGCGACGCTGGTCTTCGACCACCCCACCCCGGCCGCGCTGTTCGAACACGTACGCACCGAACTGCTGGGCACGGAGGCGGAGACCGTCGACGCGACGGCGCGGACCGGGTCGAGCGCTTCTCGCTCCACCGGTGTCGCCGTCGCCGACGACGAGCCGATCGCGATCATCGGGATGAGCTGCCGCTACCCGGGCGGGGTGGCCTCGCCCGAGGACCTGTGGCGACTGGTCGCCGAGGGCCGAGAGGGCATCACCGGCTTCCCGACGGACCGAGGCTGGGATCTGGACAACCTCTTCGACCCGGACCCCGACCGGCCCGGCCGGACCTACGCCACCGAGGGTGGATTCCTGCACGACGCGCTGGAGTTCGACCCGGAGTTCTTCGGCATATCGCCGCGTGAGGCGGCGGCGACCGACCCGCAGCAGCGGCTGCTCCTGGAGACCACCTGGGAGGCGTTCGAGCGGGCCGGCATCGATCCGCAGACCGTACGCGGCAGCCGGACCGGTGTGTTCGCCGGTGTGATGTACCACGACTACGCGGCCCGGCTGCGGGACATCCCCAGCGGCGTCGAGGGATACCTGGGCAACGGCAGTTCCGGCAGCGTCGCGTCCGGGCGGGTGGCCTACACGTTCGGCCTGGAAGGCCCCGCGATGACGGTGGACACCGCGTGCTCGTCCTCCCTGGTCGCCCTGCACCTGGCAGGACAGGCGCTGCGCCGGGGCGAGTGCACGCTGGCGCTGGCGGGCGGGGTCACGGTGATGGCCACGCCGGGTGTCTTCGTCGAGTTCAGTCGGCAGCGCGGGTTGTCGGCGGACGGCAGGTGCAAGGCGTTCGCGGCGACCGCGGACGGGACCGGTTGGTCCGAGGGCGCGGGCATGCTGCTCCTGGAGCGGCTCTCCGACGCGCGCCGCAACGGCCACCGGGTGCTCGCGATCGTGCGCGGTACGGCGGTGAACCAGGACGGCGCCAGCAACGGCCTCAACGCGCCGAGCGGGCCGTCGCAGCAGCGGGTCATTCAGGCCGCGTTGGCCGGCGCCGGGTTGTCCACGGCGGAGATCGACGCGGTGGAGGCGCACGGTACGGGCACCTCGCTGGGCGACCCGATCGAGGCCCAGGCGCTGCTGGCCACCTACGGCCAGGGGCGGCCGGAGGATCGGCCGTTGTGGCTGGGCTCGTTGAAGTCGAACATCGGCCACACGCAGGCCGCCGCCGGGGTGGGTGGCGTGATCAAGATGGTCGAGGCGATGCGGCACGGCGTCCTGCCCAAGTCGTTGCACATCGCCGAGCCGTCGCCGCATGTGGACTGGGCGTCGGGCGCGGTGTCGCTGCTGACCGAGCCGGTGGAGTGGCCGAGGACGGGCGCTCCCCGGCGAGCGGGCGTCTCCGCCTTCGGGGTCAGCGGTACCAACGCGCACGTGATCCTGGAGCAGCCGGAGCCGGCCGAGCCGGTCGTCGACGAACGCCCTTCGGGCGTCACACCGTTGCCGGTGCTGCTGTCGGCCCGCAGTGAAACGGCCCTGCGGGCCCAGGCGGGGCGGCTCGGTGCGCATCTGGCCGAGCACCCGGAGATCGAGCCGGCGGATGTGGCGTTCTCGCTGGCCGAGGGCCGGGCGGCGTTCGAGTTCCGCGCGGTGCTGGCGGCCTCGGACCGGGCCACGCTGCTGGCCGGCGTGGACGACCTGGCCCACGGGCGTACGCCACGGGGCGCGGCGATCGGGACGGCCGGCGGTTCGACCCGAGGACTCGCGTTCGTGTTCGCGGGGCAAGGTGGTCAGCGGGTCGGGATGGGGCGTGGGCTGTACGACGCCTTCCCGGTGTTCGCGGCGGCGTTCGACGAGGTGTGCGATCGGCTCGAAGCGGAGCCGGCCGCGGGCTCGTTGCGGGCGGTGGTGAGTGGCGAGGCGGAGGGTCTGGACGAGACGGGCTTCGCGCAGCCGGCGTTGTTCGCGGTCGAGGTGGCGCTGTACCGGTTGGCGGAGTCGTGGGGTGTGCGGCCGGACGTGCTGGTCGGGCACTCGGTGGGCGAGATCGCGGCCGCGCATGTGGCCGGGGTGTTGTCGTTGCACGACGCGTGCCGTCTGGTGGTGGCGCGTGGCCGGTTGATGCAGGCGTTGCCGGTCGGCGGTGCGATGGTGGCGATCGGTGCCGCCGAGGCCGAGGTGTTGCCGCTGTTGGCGGATCGGGACGAGCCCGTCGGGATCGCCGCGATCAACGGTCCGGCTGCGGTGGTGGTCTCGGGTGCCGAGACGGCGGTCGCGCAGGTCGCGGAACACTTCGAGGCGTCGGGCCGTCGGGTGCGGCGGCTGCGGGTCAGTCACGCGTTCCACTCGCCGCTGATGGACCCGATGCTCGACGAGTTCCGCCGGGTCGTGGACGAACTGTCCTTCGCCGAGCCGAAGGTGGCCTCGGTGTCCACCGTGACCGGTGCCGCCGTGGTCGGCGAGTGGAGTGATCCGGACTACTGGGTGCGGCACGTGCGCGAGCCGGTCCGCTTCCACGACGCGATACGCGCGATCGAGGAGCGAGGCGTCGGCGGATATGTCGAACTCGGCCCGGACGGAGCGCTGACCGCGCTGATCCGGGACGGCCTGGGGGACGGCCCGCGAAACGGTGACGAGGTGTTGCCGGTCGTCCCCGTGCTGCGCAGGGACCGGGGCGAGACGGAGACCGCGTTGGCGGCCCTGGCCGTACTGCACGTCACCGGCAGCGCCGCCGACATCGGGTGGGACTCCTGGTTCCCCGGTGCCCGACAGGTGGATCTGCCCACCTACGCGTTCCAGCGGCGGCACTACTGGCTCGACGCCGGTTCCGCCGGCGACGTGTCGGCGGTCGGGTTGGCGTCGGCGGGGCACCCGTTGCTCGGCGTCGCGGTCGCGCTCGCCGGTTCGACCGGTGTGCTGTTCACCGGCCGCGTGTCGGTGCGCTCGCATCCGTGGCTGGCCGACCACGTCGTGCTCGGCACCGTAGTCCTGCCCGGAACGGCCTTCGTGGAACTGGCCATCCGGGCCGGTGACGAGGTCGGCTGCGGCCTTCTGGAGGAACTGACCCTGGAGGCTCCGCTGCCGATCCCGGCGAGCGCCGCGATCCGGCTTCAGGTCGCCGTCGGCGACCCGGACGCGGCCGGCCGTCGGCCGCTGGCGGTGTACTCGTCGGCGGACGACGCGGACACCGGGAGCGGGTGGACCCGGCACGCCACCGGCACGCTCGCACCGGGTGTGCCGGGCGAGGCCGCCGAGTCGATCCAATGGCCGCCCGCCGGTGCCGAACCGGTCGACACCGGGGACCTGTACCACCGCTTCGCCGCCGCCGGCATCGACTACGGCCGGGCCTTCCAGGGCGTGCGCAAGGCTTGGCGGCGCGGCGTGGAGACCTATGCCGAGATCACCCTGGCCGAGGACGTCCCGGTGGACGGGTACGCCCTGCATCCCGCGCTGCTCGACGCCGCACTGCACACCGCCGCGCTGGCCGGCGATTCGGACGCCGAACTCGGCTCCCCGCTGGTGCCGTTCGCTTGGAGCGGGGTGCGTCTGGCGGCGACCGGCGCGGTCGCGCTGCGGGTCGCGGTGGTGCCGACCGGCGAGGACGGCATCTCGATCGTCACCGCCGACGCCGAGGGCCGACCGGTGCTCAGCGTCGACGCGTTGGTGCTGCGGAGTGTGCCGCGCTCGATCCCGACGGGCGGGGCGGCCGACGATCTGTTGTTCCGGACGAGCTGGGTCGAGATCGACGCGCCCGGTGTCGCCGAACCGACGGTGCCCGGTCGGATCGTCCTGCTGGGCGACGAGGACACGCTCGGTGCGGCCGAGCACGCCTATCCGGACCTGGCCGCGCTGTCGGCCGCGATCGACGGCGGCACGCGGGAGGTGCCCGACGCGGTCGTGGTGCCCTTCGCGCACACGCCGGACCTCGCGCCCGACGCCGTGCACGGCGCCGTGCATCGAACGCTGGCCCTGGTGCACGCCTGGCTGGCGGAGGCGCGTTACCCCGACACCCGACTCGTGGTGCTGACCCGTGGTGCCACGACGCCGGACCCGACCCCGAGCCCGAGCCCGAGCCCGAGTCCGACGGACGTCGCGCACGCCGCCGCCCTGGGGTTGTTGCGCACCGCGCAGTCCGAACACCCGGACAGGTTCGTGCTGATCGACCTGCCCGGGCCGGGCGAGGCGGAGGCCGAGTCGAGCGAGGCCGCCCGGGCGGTGGCCTTCGCCGCGACCGGCGTGGAGGCCCAACTCGCCCTGCGTGACGGTGTGTTGTTCGCGCCGCGACTGACCCGGGTCGGCGCGTCCGCCGAACCGACCGCGGCCGAGTGGGGCCCGGACGCGAGCGTCCTGATCACCGGTGGCACCGGCACGCTGGGCGGGCTGGTCGCCCGGCACCTGGTCCGGCAACACGGCGTCGGCAACCTCGTGCTGACCAGTCGACGCGGCTCCGCCGCACCGGGCGCCGACGCGCTCGTCGCCGAGCTGGCCGAACTGGGCGCCAGGGCGACCGTGGTCGCCTGCGACGCGGCCGACCGCGACGCGGTGGCCGCGCTGCTCGACGCGCACCCGATCACCGCGGTGATCCACGCCGCCGGCGTGCTCGACGACGGCGTGGTCGAGGCGCTCACCCCGGAGCGGGTGGACGCGGTGCTCGCGGCCAAGACGGATGCCGCGCTGCACCTGCACGAACTCACCCGGGATCGGGAACTGACCGCGTTCGTACTGTTCTCCTCCGCCGCCGGAGTGTTCGGGGCACCGGGCCAGGGCAACTACGCCGCCGCCAACGCGGCACTGGACGCGCTGGCCGAGGTCCGACACGGACAGGGCCTGCCCGCCACGTCGCTGGCTTGGGGGATGTGGGCCGAGGCGAGCGAGCTGACCGGCCGGCTGGCCGCCGCCGACCTGCGGCGGACCGCTCGGGGCGGGATGCTTCCGCTGTCCGCCGAGGAGGGGCTCGCCCTGTTCGACGCGGCCGTGAACACCCGGCCGGACGGAGCGGTGCTGGTCCCGATGCGGCTGGACACCGCCGCGCTCAGGACGGGTTCGGCTCGCGTACCGGCCCTGCTGCGCGAACTGGTACCCGCGTTCGCCGGGGTCGCCCGTCGGGTCGCCGGCACCGGCCCCGAGCGCGGCACATCCGAATCGCTGGCCGAGCGGTTGTCCCGGCTTCCGGAGGGTCAACGCGAGCAGGCCGTGATCGCGGCGGTGACCGGTGAGACGGCGGCGGTGCTGGGCCTGGCACCCGGGGAAACCGTGCGGGCCTCGCGGGAGTTCCGGGACCTGGGCTTCGATTCGCTGGCCGCGGTCGAACTGCGCAACCGGCTCAACGCGATGACCGGCCTGCGATTGCCCGCGAGCCTGGTCTTCGACTACCCGACACCGCGCGTGCTGGCCGGCTACCTGCGCGCCGAACTCGCACCGCGAGGCGCCGAGGACGATGCCGCGGCGAGCCCGGTCGACGACCGGGACGACACGGCGGTACGCACCGCGCTCGCCGGCATTCCGGTCCACGTGCTGCGCGAGTCCGGACTGCTGGAGAGCCTGCTGCGGCTCGCCGGACCGGCGGCACACCACACGAACACCTCCGACGACCACGGCGGGACCGGGCGATCGGGCCCGGCCGACGTGGACTCCATCGACGCGATGGACACCGAAGCCCTGCTGGATCTGGCCCTCGGCACCTCCGAGTCCTGACCATGTCGAAATCTGTGGAGCACCTGATGACGAACACGGACACGAGGGTCCTCGACGCGCTGCGGACCTCGCTCAAGGAGAACGAGCGACTGCGGCAGCGGAACCGGGACCTGACCGACGCGGCCGGCGAGCCGATCGCGATCGTCGGGATGAGCTGCCGCTACCCGGGCGGCGTGGGCTCGCCCGAGGACCTGTGGCGACTGGTCGCCGAGGGCGGCGACGGCATCACCGGCTTCCCCGAGGACCGGGGCTGGGACCTGGGCACGCTCTTCGACGACGACCCGGAGCGAGCCGGCACCTCGTACGCCCGCGAGGGCGGATTCCTGCACGACGCCCTGGAGTTCGACGCGGCGTTCTTCGGCATCTCGCCGCGCGAGGCGCTCGCGATGGACCCGCAGCAGCGGTTGCTCCTGGAGACGTCCTGGGAGGCGTTCGAACGGGCCGGGATCGACCCCGAGTCGGTACGGGGCACCCGAACCGGGATCTTCGCCGGGCTGATGTACCACGACTACGCGTCGCGGGTGCGCCGGGTACCGGAGGACGTCGAGGGCTATCTGGGCAACGGCAGCGCGGGCAGCGTCGCCTCCGGCCGGGTGTCGTACACGATGGGCCTGGAGGGCCCGGCGGTCACCGTGGACACCGCGTGCTCGTCCTCGCTGGTCACCCTGCACCTGGCGGTCCAGGCGCTGCGCCGGGGCGAGTGCACGCTGGCCCTGGCCGGCGGTGCCACCGTGATGTCCAGCCCGGGTACCTTCGTGGCGTTCAGCCGCCAGCGCGGCCTGTCCTCGGACGGGCGCTGCAAGTCGTTCGCGGCGGCGGCGGACGGCACCGGCTGGGCCGAGGGCGTCGGGATGCTGCTCCTGGAACGGCTCTCCGACGCACAGCGCAACGGCCATCGGGTGCTCGCGCTGGTCCGGGGTACCGCGCTCAACCAGGACGGCGCCAGCAACGGCCTCACCGCGCCCAACGGCCCGGCCCAGCAGCGGGTGATCCGGGCCGCGCTGGCGGACGCCGGGCTGGCCGCCGCGGACGTCGACGCGGTCGAGGCGCACGGCACCGGGACCGCGCTGGGCGACCCGATCGAGGCGCAGGCCCTGTTGGCCACGTACGGGAGGGCGCACACCGCCGAACGCCCGCTGTGGCTGGGCTCGTTGAAGTCGAACATCGGTCACACCCAGGCGGCGGCCGGGGTCGGCGGCGTGATCAAGATGGTCCAGGCGATGCGGCACGGCGTACTGCCGAAGAGCCTGCACATCGACCGGCCGACCCGCCAGGTGGACTGGTCCACGGGCGCGGTGTCCCTGCTGACCGAGCCGGTGGCCTGGCCGGAGCGGGACGCCCCGCGCCGTGCCGGAGTGTCCTCGTTCGGGATCAGCGGCACCAACGCGCACGTCATCCTCGAACAGGCGCCGCCGGCCGAACCGATCGAGTCCGGTGCCGGTGTCGACGGCGATCGGCACGACCACGCCACCCTGGTCCTGTCCGGGCGCGGCGCGGACGCGCTGCGCGGGCAGGCGGCGCGACTGCGACAGTTCCTGGCCGACCGGCCGGACCTGTCGATCGCCGAGGTCGGCCGCGCGCTCGCGGGCTCCCGAACCGCCTTCGAGCACCGCGCCGTGATCCTGGGCCCCGAACGCGAGGACCTGCTCGCCGGACTCGAATCGCTGGCCGCCGCCGACCCGGCGATGCCCGCGCCGAACGTGGTCCTGGGCACGGCCCTGGGCGAGGCGGCGGACGTCGGCGTGGCACTGGTGTTTCCGGGTCAGGGGTCGCAGTGGGTCGGCATGGCGGCCGAACTCCTGGACACCTCGCCCGTGTTCGCGGCGGGGGTCGCGGAGTGTGAGGCGGCGTTGGCGGAGTTCGTCGACTGGTCGCTGGTCGAGGTGTTGCGGGGCGGTGCGGGTGCGGCGTCGTTGGACCGGGTGGATGTGGTCCAGCCGGTGTTGTTTGCGGTGATGGTGTCGTTGGCGCGGGTGTGGCGCTCGTTCGGTGTGGTGCCGGCCGCGGTGGTGGGTCATTCGCAGGGTGAGATCGCGGCGGCGTGTGTCGCGGGCGGGCTGACGTTGTCGGATGCGGCGCGCGTGGTGGCGTTGCGCAGTCAGGCGATCGCGCGGTCGCTGGCCGGGCGCGGCGGCATGGTGTCCATACCGCTGCCGCTCGCCGAGGTCGAGGAGGAACTGACCCGGTGGGACGGCCGGATCGGTGTCGCCGCCGTGAACGGTCCGGCGTCCACGGTGGTCTCGGGCGACGCGGACGCGCTGGACGAGCTGATGGCGCACTTCGAGGCGGCCGAGATCCGGATCCGGCGGATCCCGGTGGACTACGCGTCGCACTCGGCGCACGTCGAGGACCTGCGCGCGGAACTGCTCGACGTACTGGACCCGATCGAGCCTCGCGAGTCGGAGATCCCGTTCTACTCGACGGTGCTCGAGGACTGGCTGCACACCGGGCGCCTGGACGCCGAGTACTGGTATCGGAACCTGCGCGAGACGGTGCGCTTCGAGCAGGCCGTGGACACGCTGTCCCGGCAGGGCATCGACATCTTCGTCGAGGCGAGCCCGCACCCCGTGCTGACCGTCGGCGCGCGCGAGACGCTCGAGGCCGGAGAGAGCTCGGGGGTCGCGCTGGGCTCGCTGCGGCGCGACGAGGGCGGCCTGGGCCGCTTCCTGCACTCGGTCGCCGAGGCGCACGTGCACGGCGCCCGAGTGGACTGGACCGCGGCCTTCCCCGAGGCCGCCGGGCACCCCATCGACCTGCCCACGTACGCGTTCCAGCGGCAACACTTCTGGCTGGACGCCGGCGACGCGGGCCCCTCGGACGCCTCGGGGCTGGGGCTGGCGTCGGCGGAGCACCCGCTGCTGGGCGCGGTCGTACCGCTGCCCGAGACCGGTGGACTGCTGTGCACCGGCAGGTTGTCCACACGGACCCGACCGTGGTTGCTCGACCACGCCGTGCACGACGTGGTGATCCTTCCCGGTACGGCGTTCGTCGAACTGGCGATCGCGGCGGGCGACCGGGTCGGCTGCGGTGTGGTCGAGGAACTGACCCTGCACGCACCGCTGGTGATCCCGATCGAGGGCGGCGTACGGCTTCAGCTCACCGTGGGCGGACCGGACGAGGAGGGTCGCCGGGCGTTCACCGTGCACGCCTCGGACGAGCGGGCGCCGGCGGAGCAGCCGTGGACACGGCACGCCTCCGGAGTGCTCGGCGGCGCACGATCGGCGCCGGCCGGTGGTGCGGCGGCGCAGTGGCCGCCGGCGGGCGCGGCGGAGGTGCCGGTCGAGGACCTGTACCCGAGCCTGGCGGACGCGGGCCTGGGCTACGGGCCGGTGTTTCGCGGGCTGCGTCGGGCCTGGCGGGTCGGCGACGAGGTGTACGCCGAGGTGTCCCTGCCGGAGGGTGTCTCGCCGGCCGATTTCGGCATCCACCCGGCGCTGCTGGACGCGGCCCTGCACGCGGTGGCGCTGGGCGCGGGGGAGCGGGCCGAGGTGCGGCTGCCGTTCTCCTGGTCCGGGGTCGTGCTGCACGCGACGGGTGCGGACACGCTGCGGGTGCGGGTGGCGCCGCAGGGCGCGGGTGCGGACGCGGTCTCGGTCGAGGCCGTGGACGCCGGCGGTGCGCCGGTCGTCTCGGTCGGGTCGCTGGTGTTGCGACCCCTTGCCGCCGAGCAGGTGCGCGACGCGGGGCGGGCGACTCAGGACGCCCTGTTCCGACCCACCTGGCCGGAGTGGGAACCGGCCGTGGACGACGGTGCGGCGGAGGGGACCTGGGTGGTTCTCGGGGAGAACGCCGACGGACCGCTGAGCGCGGCGCTGCGGGAGGCGGGGGTCCAGACGACCGCGATCGGTTCGCTCGCCGAACTGCCGACCTCGGCGGAGCAGGAGCCGCCGGCCCTCGTGTTGTTCGCCGCCTTCGGCGAGACCGGGACGCCGTATGCCGGCGAGTCGGGCGTGAGCGTCGCGGACGCCGCCCGGCTCGCCACCCACCGCGCGCTCGGCGTCGCCCAGGAGTGGCTGGCCGACGAACGCTTCGCGCAGTCCCGACTCGTCGTGGTCACCCGAGGTGCCGTCCCGGTCGGCGCGGGCGCGGACACCGATCCGGTGGGCGCGGCGGTGCGCGGCCTGATCCGCACCGCCCAGACCGAACAGCCCGGCCGATTCGTGCTGCTGGACCTGGCCGAAGCCGCCGACGCGGTCCGCGTCCTGCCGATCCTGCGGGCGAGCGACGAACCGCAGTTCGCGGTGCGCGCCGGGCGGGTGCGGGTGTCCCGGCTGGCCCGCGCGGCGGCCGAGGACGCACTGATCCCGCCGAACTCGGACGGTGCCTGGCGCCTGGACATCCCGGTCAAGGGCACCCTGGAGGACCTGGCGCTGCTGCCCGCGCCGCGTGCGCGGGAGCCGCTGGCCGCGCACGAGGTGCGGATCGAGGTGCGCGCGGCCGGACTGAATTTCCGCGACGTGCTCGTCGCGCTCGGCATGTATCCCGGGGACGACGCGCTGCTGGGCGCCGAAGGCGCGGGTGTGGTCACCGAGATCGGCACCGAGGTGACCCACGTCGCGCCGGGCGACCGGGTGATGGGCGTGTTCTCCGGCGGATTCGGCCCGATCGTGGTGGCCGACGGACGGATGGTGGTGCGGGTGCCCGCCGACTGGTCGTTCGCCCAGGCGGCGTCGATCCCGGTGGTGTACGCGACGGCGTACTACGGGCTGGTGGATCTGGCCGGCCTGCGGCGGGGTGAGTCGTTGTTGGTGCACGCGGCGGCCGGTGGCGTCGGGATGGCGGCGGTGCAGTTGGCCCGCCACCTCGGCGTCGAGATCTGGGGTACCGCGAGCCCGGCCAAGTGGGCGGCGACCGGACTGCCCGAGGAACGCCTCGCGTCGTCGCGCTCCCTGGGCTTCGGCCAGCGGTTCGAGGGCGCGGGCAACGGCCGCGGCTTCGACGTGGTGCTGAACTCGCTGGCCGGGGAATTCGTCGACGAATCGCTCGGATTGCTGGCGGCCGGCGGTCGGTTCGTGGAAATGGGCAAGACCGACATCCGCGATGCCGACGCGGTGGCCGCCGAGCGGCCCGGAGTGACGTACCGCGCGTTCGACCTCGTGGGCGACGCCGGACCGGTCCGGGTCGGCGAGATCCTCGGTGAACTCGTCGCGCTCTTCGAGCAGGGCGTGCTGACCCCGCTGCCGATCGTCGAGTGGGACATCCGCCGCGCCCCGACCGCCTTCCGCTACCTGCGCGAAGCCAAGAACGTGGGCAAGGTCGTACTCACCATGCCCCGGGCCGTGAACCCGGACGGCACGGTGCTGATCACCGGTGCGAGCGGCGTGCTGGGCGGACTGTTGGCCCGGCACCTGGTGACCGAACGCGGCGTGCGCCACCTGCTGTTGGTGTCTCGGCGCGGCGCGGACGCGGCAGGTGCCGGGGAACTCGCCGCCGAACTGGCCGAATCGGGTGCGACGGTGCGATTCGCGGCGGCCGACGCGACCGACCGGGCGGCGCTCGCCCAGGTGTTGGCCGGAATCTCCCCGGAGCATCCGCTGACCGGCGTCGTGCACGCGGCGGGCGTCCTGGACGACGGGGTGATCGGTTCGCTGACACCCGACCGGGTGGACGCGGTCTTCCGGGTCAAGGCGGACGCGGCGGTGCATCTGGACGAGTTGACCGCGGACGCGGACCTGGCGATGTTCGTGCTGTTCTCCTCCGCGGCCGGCACGTTCGGCGGTCCGGGGCAGGGCAATTACGCTGCGGCGAACGCCTTCCTGGACGCGGTGGCGGCCGGTCGGCGGGCGCGCGGGTTGCCCGGTGTGTCGTTGGCCTGGGGTCTGTGGGCCCAGTCCAGCGCGATGACCGGGCACCTGAGCGAGGGCGACCTGCGCCGGATGGCGCGCGGCGGACTGATCCCGCTGTCCACCGAACTGGGACTGGCCCTGTTCGACGCCGCGCAGCTCGTCGACGAGCCGGTACTGGTACCCACCCGGCTGGAACCGGCCGCGCTGCGCGACGTGGCACCGGAGGCCGTCCCGCACCTGCTCCGCGCGCTGGGCACCGGGTCGGCGCGGCGTACCGCGCGGGCCGGATCGAGCGGCGGAGGCCGGTCCTCGGTGGCGGATCGGCTCGCGGGCCTGCCCGCCGCCGAACGGGAACGGGTGCTGGTCGAGTTGGCCCGCACCCACGCGGCGGCCGTGCTCGGTTACGGGTCGGCGGCCGCGGTGGACAAGGATCGGGCGTTCAAGGAGTTGGGCTTCGACTCGCTCACCGCGGTCGAACTGCGCAACCGGCTCAACGCCGCGACCGGACTGCGGCTGCCCGCCACGCTGGTCTTCGACTACCCCACCCCGGCGCTGCTCGCCGCGCACCTGGGCGCCGAACTGGCGCCGGCGGCGGGCCCCACCTCGGCGGCCACGCTGCTGGCCGAACTGGACCGCGTGGACGCGGCCCTGGGCGAGGTGGAGGTGCCGGATCAGGACCGCACCAGGATCACCGCGCGGCTGCGCGCGCTGCTGTGGAAGTGGAACGAGGGCGCCGACTCGGCGACCGAGGACGCCCCGGTCGCCCGGGACGAGGTCGACACGGCCAGCGACGACGAGATGTTCGACCTGATCGACAACGAGCTCGGCGTGTCCTGACCGGGTCCCGTACGTACGAATCGCGTGTTCTGAAGGGGAGTTGACGGCACGGTGGCGAACGCGAACGAAGAGAAGCTGCGGGACTACCTCAAGCGGGTCACCAACGACCTGCGCGAGACCCGCCGGCGGCTGGCCGCCGCGGAGGAGAGCGACCACGAGCCGATCGCGATCGTCGGCATGGGCTGCCGATTCCCCGGCGGGGTGTCCTCGCCCGAGGACCTGTGGCGGTTGGTCGCCGAGGGCGGCGACGGCATCACCGGCTTCCCGGACAACCGCGGTTGGGACCTGGAGACGCTGTTCGACGACGACCCGGACCACGTGGGCACCTCGTACGCCCGCACGGGCGGATTCCTGCACGACGCAGGCGAGTTCGACGCGGCGTTCTTCGGTATCTCGCCGCGCGAGGCGCTCGCGATGGACCCGCAGCAGCGGCTGCTCCTGGAGACGTCCTGGGAGGCCCTGGAGCGGGCCGGCATCCGCCCCGAGTCGATCCGCGGGAGCGGCACCGGCGCGTACATCGGCGCGATGTTCCAGGACTACGCGGTACGGATGGACGAGGCCACGGCGGCGAACCTGGAGGGCTTCCTGGTCACCGGCCGGGCCACCAGCGTCGCCTCGGGCCGGCTGTCGTACACGCTGGGCCTGGAGGGCCCGGCGGTCACCGTGGACACGGCCTGTTCGTCGTCGCTGGTGGCGCTGCACCTCGCGGTGCGCGCGCTGCGGCACGGCGAGTGCGCGCTCGCCCTGGCCGGCGGCGCGACCGTGATGGCCACGCCCAGCACCTTCGTGGGATTCAGCCGGCAGCGCGGTCTGTCCGCGGACGGCCGGTGCAAGGCGTTCGGCGCCGACGCGGACGGCTTCGGCTCCGCCGAGGGCGTCGGCATCCTGGTCCTGGAGCGACTGTCCGACGCCCGGCGCAACGGCCGCACGGTGCTCGCCGTCGTCCGCGGCTCCGCGATCAACCAGGACGGTGCGAGCAACGGGTTGACCGCGCCGAACGGTCCGTCGCAGCAGCGGGTGATCGAGGCCGCGTTGGCGGATGCGCGGTTGTCGGCGGGTGACGTGGACGCGGTGGAGGCGCACGGTACCGGGACGGCGTTGGGTGATCCGATCGAGGCGCAGGCGCTGTTGGCCACGTACGGGCGCGACCGCGACGCGGAACGCCCGTTGTGGCTGGGGTCGTTGAAGTCGAACGTCGGCCACACCCAGGCGGCGGCCGGGGTCGGCGGCGTGATCAAGATGGTCCAGGCCCTCCGACACGGCGTGTTGCCCAGGACGCTGCACGTGGACCGGCCCACCGACCGGGTCGACTGGTCGACGGGAGCGGTCTCGCTGCTCGCGGAGCAGGTGGCCTGGCCGGAGACGGGCCGGCCCCGACGGGCCGCCGTGTCCTCGTTCGGCATGAGCGGCACCAACGCGCACACCATCCTCCAGCAGGCCCCGGCTGCGGAGGAAGAGCCCGAAGCAGGGCCGGCGCCGGACGCGGTCGACGCCTCGGCCGGTGCCTTCGGGAGGACGATTCCGTGGGTCGTATCGGGCCGCACGGAGCGCGCGCTGACCGACCAGGCGGCGCGGCTGGCCGAGTTCGTCGCGGGTGGATCGCAGCGGTCGGTCGCCGAGGTGGGCCACGCGCTCGCCCGGTCGCGGTCGGCGTTCGAGCATCGGGCGGTGATACTCGGCGTCGAGCGGGACGAGTTCGTCGCCGGGCTGAAGTCTTTGTCGGTCGCCGACATGGCGACCGACGAGCGCGTACTGAGCGGCGGTGGCGGCATCGGCCGCCCCCTCGCGCTGGTGTTTCCGGGTCAGGGGTCGCAGTGGGTCGGGATGGCGGCCGAACTGTTGGACGCCTCGCCGGTGTTCGCGGCGCGGATCGCGGAGTGTGAGTCGGCGTTGGCGGAGTTCGTCGACTGGTCGCTGGTCGAGGTGCTGCGCGATGGCGCACAGGCGCCGTCGTTGGACCGGGTGGATGTGGTCCAGCCGGTGTTGTTCGCGGTGATGGTGTCGTTGGCCGAGCTGTGGCGGTCGTTCGGGGTGGTGCCGGCGGCGGTGGTGGGTCATTCGCAGGGTGAGATCGCGGCGGCGTGTGTGGTCGGGGGTCTGACGTTGTCGGATGCGGCGCGCGTGGTGGCTTTGCGCAGTCAGGCGATCGCGCGGTCACTGGCCGGGCGGGGTGGGATGGTTTCGGTGCCGCTGCCGCTCGGCGAAGTCGAGGAGCGGCTGACCGGGTGGGACGGTCGGATCGGCATCGCGGCCGTGAACGGGCCTGCGTCGACAGTGGTTTCCGGCGATCCCGACGCGCTGGACGAGCTGGTTGCCGGGTACGAGGCCGAGGATGTGCGCGCCCGGCGGATTCCGGTGGACTACGCGTCGCACTCGACCCATGTGGAGGATCTGCGGGACGAACTCCTGGAGATTCTGGGTCCGATCGTGCCCCGTTCGTCGGTGGTTCCGTTCTACTCGGCGGTGACGGGTGAGCGGTTGGATACGGCGGGATTGGATGCCGCCTACTGGTTCCGGAATCTGCGGGAGCCGGTGCGGTTCGATCTGGCGACGCGGGCGCTGCTCGTGGACGGGATCGGGGCGTTCGTCGAGTCCAGTGCGCATCCGGTGCTCACGGTCGGCGTGCAGGGCACGCTCGACGACGCCGACTCCGACGCGGTCACGCTCGGGTCGCTGCGGCGCAACGAGGGCGGTCCGGACCGGTTCCTGACCTCGCTCGGCGAGGCGTTCGTGAACGGTGTGGACGTCGACTGGTCGCCGGCGTTCACCGCCACGACCGTCCGCGCGGCCGAACTGCCGACCTACGCCTTCCAGCACGAGCACTACTGGCTGCCGAACGTCGAGGGGTTGACCGACGCACGGCAATTGGGGCTCGGCGCGCCTCGGCACCCGCTGCTCGGTGCGGCGATCTCGATGCCGGAGTCCGGCGGAGTCCTGCTCACGGGCCGGCTGTCGGTGCGCACCCAGCCGTGGCTCGCCGACCACGCGGTGCACGGCACGGTACTGCTGCCGGGAACGGCGTTCGTCGAACTGGCGATCCAGGCCGGTGACCGGGTCGGCTGCCCGACCCTGGAGGAACTGACCCTGGAGGCACCACTCCTCCTGCCCGAACACGGCGCCGTACAGGTGCACCTGGCCACATCGGCGGCGGACGAGAGCGGGCGGCGCACCTTCGACGTGTACTCGCGGCCCGAGGACGCCGACGGGAGCGAGGAGCCGTGGACGCGGCACGCGTCGGGCGTACTCGGCGTGGCGGCGACGGAGGCGGTGCAGGGACTGACGACTTGGCCGCCGGCCGGTGCGGAGGAACTCGACACGTCCGGGCTGTACTCCGGCCTCGCGGACGCGGGCCTGGGCTATGGGCCGGTGTTCCGGGGCCTGCGCCGGGCCTGGCGGGCGGGCGAGGACGTGTTCGCCGAGGTCACCCTGCCGGAGGGTGTCTCGCCGGCCGACTTCGGGCTGCACCCCGCGCTCCTGGACGCGGCGCTGCATGCCGTGCTCCTCGGCACGACGGGCGGCGCGCCGGCCGAGGTGCGGCTGCCGTTCGCGTGGTCCGATGTCGTGCTGCACGCGACCGGGGCAGACGCGCTTCGGGTTCGGGTGACCGCGGCCGGACCGGACACGGTCTCCGTGCTGGTGGCCGACGCGACGGGCAACCCGGTGGCCTCGATCGCCTCGCTGGTCGCCCGTCCGGTGGCCGCCGACGGGCTCCGGCCCACCGTGAATACCCGGGACGCGTTGTTCCGCACCGACTGGATCCCGCTGGAGCCGGCCGCGGACGCGACCCCCGCCGGTCGTCGCGTCCACCTCGGTGTCTCCGAGACGGACCTCGGTCTCGACGGTCTCGAGCCGGCGGCCGACGCGGACGCCGCGCTCGCCGACGGTGCGGCCGTGCCGGAGCTGGTTTTCGTGGACCTCGGTGCGGACGACGCCGGCGTCGAGCCGGCGCAGGCCGCGCGGGCGGCGACGAGTCGGGCACTGGCCCTTGTACAGCGATGGGTGGCCGACGAGCGGTTCGCCGATGCCCGGCTGGTCCTGGTCACCCGGGGCGGCGCCACGACGGGCGCCGATCCCTCGGTCGCCGCCGCCCGAGGGCTGGTGCGGTCGGCACAGGCGGAGCATCCCGGGCGGATCGTGCTGCTCGACCTGGACGGCGAGGCGATCCCGTCGGACGTGCTGAACGGCGCCCTCGCGGGGGACGAACCGCAACTCGCGGTCCGGGCCGGCACGGTGTACGCGCCCCGGCTGGTCCGGGCCGCCGAGACCACCGCCCTGCTTCCGCCTACCGACGTCGCCGGATGGCGGCTGGCCGCGTCGGCCGATGGATCGCTGGCCGAACTGGCCCTGCTCCCGGACCGGGACGGCGAGGAGCCGTTGGCGGCCGGTCAGGTTCGGGTGGCGGTCCGGGCCGCCGGGCTGAACTTCCGGGATGTGCTGATCGCCCTCGGGATGTATCCGGGCGAGGCGTCGTTGGGCAGTGAAGGCGCCGGGGTGGTCGTCGAGATCGGGCCCGGAGTGCACGACCTGACCCCGGGCGATCGGGTGATGGGCCTGTTCGCGGGTGCCTTCGGGCCGCTCGCGGTGGCCGACGCCCGGATGGTGGTGCGGGTGCCGACGGGTTGGTCGTTCGAGCAGGCGGCGTCGGTGCCGGTGGTGTTCGCGACGGCGTACTACGGGCTGGTGGATCTGGCCGGGCTGCGGCGGGGTGAGTCGTTGTTGGTGCACGCGGCGGCCGGTGGTGTCGGGATGGCGGCGGTGCAGGTGGCCCGCCACCTCGGCGCCGAGATCTGGGGTACGGCGAGTCCGGCGAAGTGGGCCGCGACCGGGTTGGGCGACGAACGCTTGGCCTCGTCCCGATCGGTCGGCTTCGGCGAGCGCTTCGCGACGGCGGGCGACGGGCGCGGCTTCGATGTCGTATTGAACTCGCTGGCCCGGGAGTTCGTGGACGAATCGCTCGCACTGCTCGCTCCCGGCGGTCGGTTCGTGGAGATGGGCAAGATTGACATCCGAGACGCGGACGCGGTGGCCGCCGAGCGGCCCGGGGTGACGTACCGCGCGTTCGACCTCGTCGCCGATGCCGGGCCGGACCGCATCCACGAGATCCTCACCGAGATCCTGGCGCTGTGCGAGAGCGGCGCCTTGCACCCGCTGCCGACGAGCGCGTGGGACCTGCGCCGCGCGCCCGACGCGATGCGGCACCTGCGCGAGGCCCGCCACGTGGGCAAGTTGGTGCTGCGGGTCCCACGCACCCCGGATCCCGACGGCACGGTACTGATCACCGGTGCGAGCGGTGCACTCGGCGGACTGCTGGCCCGGCATCTGGTGACCGAACACGGCGCGCGAAACCTCCTGTTGCTTTCCCGGCGCGGTGCGGACGCACCGGGCGCCGCCGAACTCGCCGCGGAACTGCGCGAGTCGGGAGCGGAGGTGGCCTTCGCGGCGGCCGACGTCGGCGACCGGACGGCGCTCGCCGAGGTGCTGGCCGCGATTGCGCCGGAGCATCCGTTGACCGGCGTGGTGCACGCGGCGGGTGTGTTGGACGACGGCGTGATCGAGTCGTTGACGCCCGACCGGATCGACGCGGTCTTCCGTGCCAAGGTCGACGCGGCGGTGCACCTGGACGAGCTGACCGCGGACGCGGACCTGGCGATGTTCGTGCTCTTCTCCTCCGCCGCCGGCACGTTCGGCGGTCCGGGGCAGGCCAACTACGCCGCGGCGAACGCCTTCCTGGACGCGCTGGCCGAGCGCCGGCACGCGCGCGGGTTGCCCGGTGTGTCGTTGGCCTGGGGCCTGTGGGCCCAGTCCACCGGGATGACCGGGCACCTGAGCGAGGGCGACCTGCGCCGGATGGCGCGTGGCGGACTGATCCCGCTGACCACCGAGCAGGGGTTGGCCCTGCTCGATGCCGCGCTCGCGCTCGACGAGCCCGCGCTCGTGCCGACCCGCCTGGACCTGTCGACGCCGCGCGAGGCTGCCACCAGTGCGACTCCGCACCTGCTGCGCGGCCTGGTCCGGACCCGGACGCGTCGCACCGTCGCGGCAGGGCCCGCGGCCGGCGGCACCGCACTGGCCCAACGACTGGCCGGGAACACCGCGGCCGAACGCGCCGACGCGCTGCGCGAACTCGTCCGCGTCCAGGTCGCCACCGTGCTCGGGCACGGGTCGGCGGCCGCGGTGGACAAGGATCGGGCGTTCAAGGAGTTGGGCTTCGACTCGCTCACCGCGGTCGAACTGCGCAACCGGCTCAACGCCGCGACCGGACTGCGGCTGCCCGCCACGCTGGTCTTCGACTACCCCACCCCGGCCGTACTGGCGCAGTACCTGCACGACCGGCTCTTCGACACGACGGCAGACCCCACGCCGGCTCGGCCGGCCGCCGAACCCGGGTCGGACCACGAGCCGATCGCGATCGTCGGGATGGGCTGCCGGTTCCCCGGCGACGTGGCGTCGCCGGACGACCTGTGGCGCCTGGTGTCGCGGGGTGGCGACGCGATCACCGGTTTCCCGCAGGACCGGGGCTGGGATCTGGCGGGGCTGTACGACCCGGACCCGGAGCATCCCGGCACCAGCTACACCCGGCAGGGCGGATTCCTGCACGACGCGGGCGAGTTCGACGCGGCGTTCTTCGGTATCTCGCCGCGCGAGGCGCTCGCGATGGACCCGCAGCAGCGACTGCTCCTGGAGACGTCGTGGGAGGCGTTCGAGCGGGCCGGAATCGATCCGGACACGGTTCGGGGCAGCCGGACCGGCGTCTTCGTCGGTGCCATCGCGCAGGACTACGCGGGGCGGCCGGGCGACGGCGCGACCGGCCTGGAGGGCCACCTGCTCACCGGCAACGCGGCCTCCGTGATCAGCGGCCGGATCTCCTACACCTTCGGTCTGGAGGGGCCGGCCATCACGGTCGACACCGCGTGCTCGTCCTCGCTGGTCGCGCTGCACCTGGCCGTGCAGGCACTGCGCCACGACGAGTGCGCCATGGCACTCGCCGGAGGAGTGACGGTGATGTCGGCCCCCGGCATGTTCGTCGCGTTCAGCAAGCAGCGCGGACTGGCGGTGGACGGCCGGTGCAAGGCGTTCGGCGCCGACGCGGACGGCTTCGGCTCCGCCGAGGGCGTCGGCATGCTGGTGCTGGAACGGCTGTCCGACGCGCGGCGCAACGGGCACCGCGTGCTGGCCGTGGTGCGCGGTACGGCGGTCAACCAGGACGGTGCGAGCAATGGGTTGACCGCGCCGAACGGTCCGTCGCAGCAGCGGGTGATCGAGGCCGCGTTGGCGGATGCCCGGTTGTCGGCGGGTGATGTGGACGCGGTGGAGGCGCACGGTACCGGGACGGCGTTGGGTGATCCGATCGAGGCGCAGGCGTTGTCGGCCACGTACGGGCGCGACCGCGACGCGGAACGCCCGTTGTGGCTGGGGTCGTTGAAGTCGAACATCGGGCACGCGCAGGCCGCCGCCGGGGTGGCGGGTGTGATCAAGATGGTCGAGGCGCTGCGTCGAGGCGCACTGCCCCGGACGCTGCACGCGGACGAGCCCTCCCCGCACATCGACTGGTCCTCGGGGACAGTGTCGCTGCTCACCGAGGCGCGGGAGTGGCCGGAGCGCGACGCACCCCGCCGCGCGGGCGTCTCCTCGTTCGGGATCAGCGGCACGAACGCGCACGCGATCCTCGAACAGGCCGAACCCGAGCCCGCTGCGGAAAAGTCCGAAGCGGAGCCGACCGGCTCGACGCCCGCCGTCCCGTGGCCGCTGTCCGCGCGCAGTGCGAGCGGACTGCGCGACCAGGCCGCGCGCCTGCGCGAGTTCGTGGTCGCCCACCCGGACACTACGCCCATCGACATCGGCTGGTCACTGGCACGGACCCGATCCGTGTTCGACCACCGCGCGGTGGTCGTGGGCACCGACCGCGACACGCTGCTCGCCGGTCTCTCCGACCTCGCGGTCGGCACGGGCCCGGCGGCCGGCCGAGCCGTGGCACTGGTGTTTCCGGGTCAGGGGTCGCAGTGGGTCGGGATGGCGGCCGAACTGTTGGATGCCGCGCCGGTGTTCGCTGCGCGGATCGCGGAGTGTGAGGCGGCGTTGGCGGAGTTCGTCGACTGGTCGCTGGTCGAGGTGTTGCGGGGCGGTGTGGATGCGCCGTCGTTGGACCGGGTGGATGTGGTCCAGCCGGTGTTGTTCGCGGTGATGGTGTCGTTGGCCGAGCTGTGGCGGTCGTTCGGGGTGGTGCCGGCGGCGGTGGTGGGTCATTCGCAGGGTGAGATCGCGGCGGCGTGTGTGGCCGGGGGTCTGACGTTGTCGGACGCGGCGCGCGTGGTGGCTTTGCGCAGTCAGGCGATCGGGCGGTCGCTGGCCGGGCGGGGCGGCATGGTGTCCGTACCGTTGCCGCTCGCCGAGGTCGAGGAACGGCTGAGTCGGTGGGCCGGCCGGGTCGGCGTGGCGACGGTGAACGGACCGACGTCCACGGTCGTCTCGGGTGACCCGGACGCGCTGGAGGAGCTGATCGCCGCGCTGGCCGCCGAGTTCGGCGTCGAGGCCCGGCGGATTCCGGTGGACTACGCGTCGCACTCCACGCATGTGGAGGATCTGCGGGACGAACTTCTGGAGATTCTCGCTCCGATCGTGCCGCGTTCGTCGGTGGTTCCGTTCTACTCGGCGGTGACGGGTGAGCGGTTGGATACGGCGGGGTTGGACGCGGGGTATTGGTTCCGGAATCTGCGGGAGCCGGTGCGGTTCGATCTGGCGACGCGGGCGCTGCTCGCGGACGGGATCGGGGCGTTCGTCGAGTCCAGTGCGCATCCGGTGCTCACGGTCGGCGTGCAGGGCACGCTCGACGACGCCGACTCCGACGCGGTCACGCTCGGGTCGCTGCGGCGCAACGAGGGCGGGCTCGATCGGTTCCTGACCTCGCTCGGCGAGGCGTTCGCGCACGGCGTGGAGGTCGACTGGTCGCAGGCTTTCGCGGGTACCGGCGCTCGGGTCGTCGAACTGCCCACCTACGCCTTCCAGCACGAGCACTACTGGCTGAAGTCGGTCGAGTCGACGAGCACGGATGTCGCCGGACTCGGGCTCGGCAGCGCGGGACACGCGCTCCTGGGTGCGGCGGTCGCGCTGCCCGACTCGGGCGGGTTCGCGTTCACCGGTCGACTTTCGGTGCGGACCCATCCCTGGCTGGCCGACCACGCGGTGCTCGGTGCGATCCTGGTGCCCGGAACGGCGTTCGTGGACCTGGCCGTTCGGGCCGCCGACCAGGTCGGCTGCGCGTCGGTCGAGGAACTGGTGGTCGAGGCCCCGATCGTGCTGACCGAGGACGGCGCGGTGCGGCTGCACGTATCCGTCTCGGCTCCCGACGAGGCCGGCTATCGGCAACTGGGGATCTACTCCCGCGCGGAGGAGCCGGGGGACGCGGGAGGCACGGAAGCGGGCGAGGACGAGTGGCGTCGGCACGCCACCGGTGTGCTCGCCCGCGAAGCCAAGGACGACAGGGGGCGATCCGCCGACGCCGATGCGGCCGTGTGGCCGCCGACGGGTGCCGTTCCGGTGGATGTGGACGGGTTCTACGACCGGTTGTTGCGCGGCGGCTACGGCTACGGCCCGGTTTTCCAGGGACTGCGTCGGGTCTGGCGGCGCGGCGACGAGGTGTTCGCCGAGGTGGCGCTGCCGGAGGAGACGCCGGCGGCCGGCTTCGGGGTGCATCCGGCGCTGCTGGATGCCGCACTGCACACGGTCTTCCTGCGTGCCGAGGGCGAGCGGACGTCGCCCGATTCGGGCATTCGACTGCCGTTCATGTGGTCCGGGGTCACGCTCCACGGCTCGGGCGCCTCGGCGCTGCGGGTACGCCTGGCGTCGGCCGGGCCGGACGCGGTGTCCCTCGACGTCGCCGACGAGAGCGGTCGCCCGATCGCCTCGGCCGGATCGCTGGTGTTCCGGCCGGTGGCCGAGGAACTGCTGCGGTCCGCCGGCACGGCCGGAGCGGACGGGCTGTACCGCGTGCGGTGGATCCCGGCCGAAGACCCGGTCGAGGGCCCGGCGCCCACCGTGCTCCGACTGGGCCCGGCCGGCGAACTGCCGAACACGCTCGACACAGTGACCCCGGACCTGGTCGTGTACGAGTTCGCATCGACGTCGAGTTCCGCGGCGCTCGACCCGGGGGCCCACGAACCCACGCTCCGCTCCCTGGCGTTGGCGCAGTCGTGGCTGGCCGACGAGCGTTTCGGCGGCTCCCGGTTGGTCCTGGTCGGGCGGGGAGCGCACGTCGATCCGGAACTCGCGGCGGCCTTCGGGCTGGTGCGGTCGGCGCAGGCCGAACACCCGGACCGCTTCGTCCTGGTCGACGCCGAGCCGGAGAAGCCGGCCGCGGGCGGCACAACAGGCCCGACCGACGCGCAACTCGCGGCGGCGGTGGCCACCGGCGAGCCGTATGTCGCGCTCGTCGACGGCGCGCCGCGGGTACCCCGACTCACTCGGGACGAGCCGGCGGCGGACACGGCGCACGAGGATGCGGCGCCGACGTGGGGCCCGGACAGCCGGGTCCTGATCACCGGTGGCACCGGCACGCTCGGCGCGCTGGTGGCCCGACACCTGGTGCGCCGGCACGGTGTGCTGGACCTGGTCCTCACCAGTCGCCGCGGTCCGGACGCACCCGGTGCCCGCGAACTGGCCGACGAACTGGTCGAGGCGGGTGCCCGGGTCGCCGTCGTGGCCTGTGACGTCGCGGACCGCGACGCGGTGGCCGGGCTGCTCGCCGGGCATCGGTTCGACGCGGTGGTGCACGCGGCCGGCGCGTTGGACGACGGCCTGGTCGAGTCGCTCACGCCCGAGCGGATCGCCGGTGTCTTCGGGCCCAAGGCGGACGCGGCGGCGCATCTGGACGCGCTGACCCGCGAGCACGGCGACGGCCCGACGGCCCTCGTGCTCTTCTCGTCGGCGGCCGGTCTGCTCGGCGGCCCCGGACAGGCGAACTACGCGGCGGCCAACGCGTTCCTGGACGCACTCGCGGCCCGGCGCCGGGCCGAGGGCCTGCCCGGGACGTCGATCGCGTGGGGCCGCTGGGAGACGGCCAGCGAGCTGACCGGGGGACTGGACGCGAACGAGCTGGCCCGGCTGGGCCGGGCGGGCGTGGCCGGCCTGTCCGACGACGAGGGACTCGCCCTGTTCGACGCGGCGATCCACAGCGACGCCACGGTCCTGGCCGCGCGCCTGGACCACACCGCGCTCCAGGCCGCGGCCCTGGACGGGGTGCTCCAGCCGATCCTGCACGGCCTGGTCCGAACCCCGGCCAAGCGGGCGGCGCGGGAGGGCGACGCGGCCCGACCGCTGCGCGAGCTGCTGGCCGAATTGCCGGTCGGGCAGCGCGCGCACGCCGTGTCGGACCTGGTGCGCAAGCACGTGGCGGCGGTGCTGGGTCACGCCTCGGCGGACGCGGTCGACCCGGACCGCTCGTTCAAGGAACTGGGCTTCGACTCCCTGATCGGTGTCGAACTGCGCAATCGGCTCGGCGCGGCGGCGGGCCTGCGGTTGCGGGCCACGCTGATCTTCGATCACCCGACGCCCGCGGCGCTGGCCGACTGGCTGCGCGCCGAGCTGGTGCCGGACACCGATCGGCCGGTGCTGCCGGTCCTGGCCGAGCTGGACCGCCTGGAGGCGGCACTGGCCGGCACCGCGGCCGCGGGGCCCGCCGGGGACGAACGCGCGCTGATCGCCGAACGCCTGCGGCAGTTGTTGTGGACGTGGAGCGACGCGCCGCACGACGGCGCCGACGAGGAAGGCGACGCTCGCACCGGTCCGGAACTGACCACCGCCTCGGCGGCGGAGATGTTCGCGCTCATCGACGACGAATTCGGCGCCCTGGACGCCGATTCGGCCAGCCACGGGGGTTGAGGAAATGTCGGAAACCGAAGAACAGAAACTGCTGGACTACCTCAAGCGGGTCACCGGCGACCTGCGCCGCGCGCACCAGCGTATCCGTGCCCTGGAGGAGCGGGACGCCGAACCGATCGCGATCGTCGGGATGAGCTGCCGCTACCCGGGTGGAGTGAACTCGCCCGAGGACCTGTGGCAACTGGTGCACGCCGGCGGTGACGCGATCAGCGAATTCCCCAGCGACCGCGGTTGGGACGTGGCCGACCTGTACGACCCGGACCCGGACCGGCCGGGCAAGACATACACCCGCGAGGGCGGCTTCCTGTACGACGCGGCCGAGTTCGACGCCGGCTTCTTCGGCATCTCGCCGCGCGAGGCGCTGGCCACCGATCCGCAGCAGCGTCTGCTCCTGGAGACCGCGTGGGAGGCGTTCGAGCGGGCCGGCATCGACCCGGGCTCACCCGACGCGCGCTCGACCGGCGTGTTCACCGGGCTGATGTACCACGACTACGCGACCCGGCTGCGATCCGTGCCCGAGGGCATGGAAGGCCAGTTGGGGCACGGCAACGCGGGCAGCATCGCGTCGGGTCGGGTGGCCTACGCGCTCGGCCTGGAGGGGCCGGCCGTGACCCTGGACACGGCCTGCTCGTCCTCGCTGGTCGCGCTGCACTGGGCGGCCCAGGCGCTGCGCCGGGGCGACTGCTCGCTGGCCCTGGCCGGTGGCGTCACGGTGATGTTCACCCCGGGGGTGTTCCTCGAGTTCAGCCGGCAGCGCGGGCTGGCCCCCAACGGTCGGTGCAAGTCGTTTGCGAACGCGGCGGACGGCACCGGCTGGTCCGAGGGCGCGGGCATGTTGCTGCTGGAGAAGTTGTCGGACGCGCGGCGGCACGGGCATCCCGTGCTCGCCCTGGTCCGGGGCACCGCGGTCAACTCCGACGGCGGCGGCACCGGCCTGACCGTGCCCAACGGCGCCGCCCAGCAGCGGGTGATCCGGCAGGCCCTGGAGGCGGCCCGGCTGACCCCGGAGCAGGTGGACGCGGTCGAGGCGCACGGCACCGGCACCACGTTGGGCGACCCGATCGAGGCGCACGCGCTGCTGGCCACCTACGGCCGCGACCGGCCCGCCGAACAACCCCTGTGGCTGGGCTCGTTGAAGTCCAACCTGGGGCACACCCAGGCCGCCGCGGGGGTGGCCGGGGTGATCAAGATGGTGCAGGCGATGCGGCACGGCGTACTGCCGCGCACGCTGCACGTGGACGAGCCCTCTGAGCACGTGGACTGGTCCTCGGGCGCGGTACGCCTGCTCACCGAGTCGATGGCGTGGCCGGACACCGGCCGGCCGCGCCGCGCGGGCGTGTCCTCGTTCGGGATCAGCGGCACCAACGCGCACGCGATCCTGGAACAGCCGCCCGCCCCCGCCGAGGACGAGCGCGACCCGGTCCCGGACGGCGTGCCGGTGCCGGTGCTGCTGTCGGCGCGCTCCGCCGACGCGCTGCGCGACCAGGCGCTGCGCCTGGGCCTGCACATCCGACTGCGGCCCGAAGAGCGGATCGCCGACATCGCCTGGTCGCAGGCGCACACCCGGGCGGTGTTCGGCCACCGGGCGGTGCTGGTGGCCGCCGATCAGGAGGAGTTGGCCGGCGCGCTCAAGACGCTCGCACGTGGGCAGAGCGGCGCCGCGGTGATCACCGGGCGCACCGGCACCACCGTGGCCCGCCCGAGCGGCCTGGGCTTCCTGTTCAGCGGACAGGGCAGCCAGCGACCGCGGATGGGCCGGTTGTTGCGCGAGACGGAGCCGGTGTTCGCCGAGGCGTTCGACGCCGCGTGCGCCGAACTGGACCTGCGGCTGGCCGGGCACGTCGAGGTGCCGCTGACGGAGGTGCTCGCGGCCGGGGAGGGTACGCCGACGGCGGCGCTCCTGGACCGCACGGTGTACACCCAGGCCGGGCTGTTCGCGTTGGAGGTGGGGCTGTTCCGGCTCGCGTGGAGCTGGGGGCTGCGGCCGGACCACCTGCTCGGCCACTCGATCGGCGAGCTCGCCGCCGCGCACGTGGCCGGTGTTTGGTCGTTGCCGGACGCGGCGGCGCTGGTGGCCGCGCGCGGGCGGCTGATGCAGGCGCTGCCGGCGGGCGGCGCGATGCTGGCGATCCAGGCGACGGAGGAGGAGGCGAACGCCGCGATCGCGGACCACCCGGGTGGGTTGGCCGTGGCGGCGGTGAACGGGCCGCACTCGGTGGTGCTCTCCGGCGACGCGGACGCGGTGGCGGCGGTTGCCCGGGAGTGGGCCGAGCGTGGTCGCAAGGCCACCCGGCTGCGGGTGAGCCACGCCTTCCACTCGCCGCACATGGACCCGATGGCGGCCGAGTTCCGCCGGGTGGCCGCCGCGCTGGAGGCGCGCGAACCGGAGATCCCGGTGATCTCCAACCTGACCGGGCGGCCCGCGACCGCCGACGAGTTGGGTTCGCCGGACTACTGGGTGCGGCACGTCCGCGAGGCGGTGCGCTTCCACGACGGGGTGCGCGCCCTGGTCGGGCAGGGTGTGGGCACCTTCGTCGAACTGGGCCCGGACGGCGTGCTCAGCGCGATGGCCGGACAGTGCCTGACCGACGTCCCGGACGCGGTGGTGGTGCCACTGCTGCGCAAGGACCGGCCCGAGCCCCGCGCGGTCGCCGAGGCGCTGGCCCACGTGCACGTGCGCGGGGTCGCGGTGGACTGGTCGCGGGTGTTCGCGCCGCGGCGGGGACGCCGGGTGGAGCTGCCGACCTATCCGTTCCAGCGCCGCCGCTACTGGCTGGAGGATCGACCCGGATTCGGCCCCACGGCGGCCGACTCGCCGCTGTGGCACGCCGTCGAGCGCGAGGACGCGGCGGCACTGGCCCGCGAGCTGGACGCGGAGGACGAACAGGCGCTGCTGGAGTCGGCGCTGCCGCTGCTGGCCGACTGGTACCGGCGGCGGATGGAGGACCGGGGATCGGCCCCGGGTCTGCCCGACGACCTGCCCGAGCGGGCCGAGTCCGACGCGCGCTCGCAGGCGCTGCCCGCCCGGCTGGCCGTCCTCTCCCCGGACGAGCGGGTGCGGGCGCTGGGCGAGGTGGTGCGCGAACACGTGGCCGCCGTGCTCGGCCACCCCGATCCCGACGCGATCGAGCCGGACAGCGAGTTCCTCGACCTGGGCTTCGCGTCGCTGACCGCGGTCGAACTGACCAAGCGGCTGGCCGAGGCGACCGGCCTGGAGCTGAACCCGACGCTGATCTACGACTACAACAACTCGGCGCTGGTGGCCGGCTTCATCGCCGACGAGTTGGCCCGCTCCGCCGCCTCGGCCGACGACGCCGTGCCGGACCTCACCCAGGAAGGCCACCGATGACCACCGCGACCGATCCGACCCGAACCGGGACGCCCGAAGCCCCGGATCCGCGCGATCCCGAACTACGCCTGGCCGCACTGTTCGACCCGGACACCCTGCTCCCGCGCGAACCCCGCGACGACAGCGGCGTACTCACCGCCGAGGGCAGCGTGCACGGCCTGCCGGTGCTCGCCTACTGCACCGACGCCACCCGGATGGGCGGCGCGCTGGGCTCGCCCGGCGCGGACCGGATCATCGCCGCGATCGACGACGCGGTGGACCGGGGCCTGCCGGTGATCGGGCTCTGGCACTCCGGCGGGGCCAAACTCGCCGACGGCGTGGCCTCGATGGACGGCGTGGGCCGGATGTTCGCCGCGATGACCCGCGCCTCGGGCCTGGTGCCGCAGATCTCCGTGGTGCTCGGCCCGGCCGCGGGCGCCGCCGCGTACGGTCCCGCGCTCACCGACATCGTGGTGATGGCGGAGACCGGCCGGATGTTCGTCACCGGCCCGGACGTGGTGCGCAGCGTCACCGGGGAGCAGATCGACATGGTCGGACTCGGCGGCGCCGAGGCACACGGCCGCCAGTCCGGGGTCGCGCACGTGACCACGGCATCCGAGGCGGAGGCGATCGAACAGGCGCGCACACTCGTGGAGTTGCTGAGCCGCCCGGGCCGGCCCGACCCGGCGGCGGTCGTCGGTGAGGCCGCGGAGAACCCCCGGCGACTGTTACCGGACCGGCCCCGGCGCGCCTACGACGTGCACCCGCTGGTCCGCGAACTCCTGGACGACCGGGCGTTCCTGGAACTCCAGGCGCGCTGGGCCGCGAACATCGTGATCGGCTTCGGCCGGCTCGCCGGCGGCACCGTCGGGGTGATCGCCAACAACCCGCTGCGCAAAGGCGGTTGCCTGGACTCGCTGTCCGCGGAGAAGTCCTCGCGGTTCGTCCGGATGTGCGACGCGCTCGGCGTACCGCTGGTGGTCCTGGTGGACGTGCCCGGCTACCTGCCCGGGGTCGGCCAGGAGTGGGGCGGGGTGATCCGGCGCGGCGCCAAGCTGTTGCACGCGTTCGCCGCCGCGGTGGTGCCGCGGGTGACCCTGGTGACCCGCAAGTCCTACGGCGGCGCCTACATCGCGATGAACTCCCGTTCGCTGGGCGCGACCGCGGTGTACGCGTGGCCGGAGGCCGAAGTCGCGGTGATGGGCGCGGAGGCGGCCGTCGGCGTGCTGCACCGCAAGAAGATCGCGGCCACCGCCGAGGCGGACCGTCCCGCACTGCTGGCCCGCCTGGTCACCGAACACGAACAGGCTTCCGGCGGGGTGAGCCGGGCGCTGGACATCGGGGTGGTGGACGAGGTGATCGAACCCGACGAGACCCGCTTCCGGCTGGCCCAGGCGCTGGCCGGAGCGCCCGCCGACCGAGGCCGGCACGGCAACATCCCGCTCTGATCCGGACCGTCCGCGCACATCACCCACCGAGTCGAACCCGGTCGGATCCGGTCCAGGCCGGAGAGAGGCAACACACACAATGACCACGAGCGCAGCGAAACCCGCCGCCCCGCCGGCGGAGCGCAGCAAGGCCCTGATCCTGGTGGTGATCGGCCTCGCCCAGTTGATGGTGGCGCTGGACACCTCGCTGGTGAACCTCATCCTGCCCTGGGCACAGCGTGACCTGGGCATGTCCGACTCCAGCCGGCACCTGCTCGCGGCGGCCTACATGGTCGCCTACGGCAGCCTGTTGCCACTGGGCGGACGGATCGCGGACCGGGTCGGCTACCGCCGCACCCTGCTGGTGGGCCTGGTCGGCTTCGCCGCGTCCTCGCTGGTGGCCGGCCTCGCGCAGAACACCGAGTTCCTGGTCACCGCGCGCACCGTGCAAGGCGTGTTCGGCGCGATCCTGGCCCCGTCCACACTGGCCATCCTGACCACCACGTTCACCGAACCCAAGGAACGCGGGCGGGCGTTCGGCCTGTACACCGCGATCGTCGCGGCGGGCAGCGGCCTGGGCATGGTGGCCGGCGGCGGCCTCACCGAGTACCTGAGCTGGCGCTGGTGCCTGTACCTGAACGTGCCGATCGCGGTGATCGCGGTGGTCGGCGCGCTGATCGTGCTGCCGGACACCCGGGGCCACCGGGAGACCGCGCTCGACCTGCCCGGCGCGGTGCTCGGCGGTGGCGGCATGGTGGCGCTGATGTACGGGATCAGCACGGCCGGCGCCAACGGGTGGGGCTCCACCGAGGCGGTCACCCTGCTGGTCGGCTCGGTGGTCCTGCTCGCGGGCTTCGCGATCCGCCAGTCCAAGGCGACCCAACCGCTGTTGCCACTGCGGTTGTTGGCCGACCGCAGCCGGGCGGGCGCGCTGATCGTGATCGCGCTCGGCGCGCTGGGCCCGTTCGGGCTGTACCTGTTCCTGACCTACCAGCTCCAGGTGATCATGGACTACTCGCCGGTGGAGGCGGGGTTGGCCTGTGTGCCGCTGACCGTGGCGACGGTGATCTCCGCCGGGGTGATCAGCAAGCTCCAACCGGTGGTCGCGCCGCGCACGATGATCGTGCCCGGACTGATCGCCGGCGCGGTGGCGATGGTGATGTTCGCGCAGATGGACGAGAACAGTTCGTACCCGCTGCTGATCCTGCCCGCGCTGGTGCTGCTCGGCTTCACCCTGGGCATCGTGCACATCCCGGCCACCAACGCCGCGCTGAGCGGACTGCACCCGCGCGACGCGGGCTCGGTGTCGGCGTTCACGTTCGCCGCGCAACAACTCGGCGGCGCGATGGGCACCGCGCTGTTCAACACCATCGCCACCACCGCGACCGCCTCCTACGTCCTGCAACACCACGACCAGGCCACCGTCCTGGCGGACGGACACGGCTTCCGGGTGGCCACCATGTGGTCCGCCGGACTGATGGTGTTCGCGGCCGTGGTCGCCGCAGTACTGATCAACGCGAAGGCCACCCGACAGACCCTGGACGACCCGCCGCCGGCCGAGGACCTGCCCGACGTCGCCGCCGCCACCCCGGCCACGCGGTCGTGATCCGGCGGGCGCCCCGAGCGGGCGGCAGCCGGGGCGCGATCCTCGCGGTGGTCGCCACGGCGCAACTGATGGTGGTGCTGGACGTCACCGTGGTGAACATCGCGCTGCCCTCCACGCAGCGCGAGTTGGGCCTGTCGGACGCGGGCAGGCAGTGGGTGATCACCGCCTACACGCTGGCCTTCGGCGGCTTCCTGCTCGCGGGCGGCCGGATCTCCGACCGGATCGGGCGTACCCGGGGCCTGCTGGTGGGGCTGACCGGGTTCGCCATCGCGTCCGCCGCCGGCGGTGCCGCCGCGAACGCCGGCACGCTGATCGCCGCGCGCGCCGCGCAGGGGCTGTTCTCCGCGCTGCTGGCGCCGTCCGCGCTGGCCCTGCTGACCACGACGTTCACCGGGACCAAGGAACGCGCCCGCGCGTTCGGCGTGTACGGCGCGGTGCTCGCCGCGGGCGGCGCGCTCGGCCTGGTGGTCGGCGGGTTGTGCACGCAGTACCTGGACTGGCGCTGGTGCCTGTACCTGAACTCGCCGATCGCGGTGGGTGCGCTGATCGCGGGCCTGGCGGTACTGCCGCGCGAGGACTCGTCCGCCGCGGAGCGCGCGAGTACGGGCCGACTGGGCCTGTTCGACGTGGCACTGGGCAGCGGCTCGATGGTCGCGCTGGTGTACCTGCTCACCGAGGCGGGCGCACACGGCTGGGGATCCACCCGGGTGTGGGCGCTCATCCCGGTCGCGATCGTGCTCCTGGCCGCCTTCGTGCTGCGCCAGCGCCGATCGGCGGACCCGCTGCTGCCGATGGCGGTGCTCGCCGACCGCAACCGGGCCGCGGCGTTCGTCACCATCGGGCTGACCGCGATCGGCATGTTCGGCATGTTCCTGGTGCTGACCTACCAACTCCAGGGCATCATGCGCTACTCGCCCCTGCGCACCGGGGTGGCGATGTTGCCGATGGCGGTCGCGGTGGTGTTGTCGGCGATGCTGATCGCGGCCCGACTGCTGCCCCGGCTGCCCGCGCGGGTGCTGATCGTGCCCGGCCTGGTGTTGTCCGCGGCGGGCCTGCTGGTGCTGACCCGGCTCACCCCGGACAGCACCTACGTCACCGGCGTGCTGCCCGCGCTGCTCCTGCTGGGCATCGGCTCCGGCATCACCTTGATGCCGTCGGTCGCCAGCACGATGAACGCCGTCGAACCCCGGTACACCGGCACCGTCTCGGCGTTCACCACCACGTCCCAACAACTGGGCGGCTCGATCGGCACGGCGCTGCTGAACACGATCGCCACCAGCGCCACCGCCTCCTACGCCGGCGGTCGGGGCGACCTGGTCCAGGCCGCGGACCGGGCCCGGGCGACCGTGCACGGCTACGCGGTCGCCTGCGGGTGGGCCACCGGAATCCTGCTCCTGTGCGCGGTCCTCGCGGGCGTGCTGATCAACGCCGGGCCGCAGGGCGAGCAGACCAAGAACCCCGACGAGGAGGCACCGGCGACCGCAGAGAACCCGGAGACACCCGGAAACCCGGGAACCCCCGAGAACCCCGAGATCCGCGAGCACCCGGAGATCCCCGAGATCACCGAGAACCCCGAGTACCCCGTGCGGATCGACACAGACGAGCAAGAAAGCAGGGCACGACGTTGACCACCTTCGGAACCACCACCGCCTGGACCGAACCGCCCTCCGGGCACGCCGAGATGCTGGACTGGCTCGCCGAGCGGCGCGCGAAGGACGGACCGTGGCAGGACGAAAAGGGCAACTGGCACGTCTTTCGCTACCGCGACGTGCTCGACGTACTGAACGACCACACCACCTTCTCCTCGGACCTGCGTGATCTCTCGCCCCGGCACGCCGAGTTCGACGTGTTCAAGAAGGGCCTGTTCATCAGCATGGACGAGCCCCAGCACCGCAAGCTGCGCGGGCTGGTCAGTCAGGCGTTCACCCCCAAGGTGGTCGGGAAGCTGGCGCCGCGGGTGGCCGAGATCGCGCACGAGATGCTGGACGCGGTGCAGGACCGGGATCGGATCGAGTTGGTCGGCGACCTGGCCTACCCGCTGCCGGTGATCGTGATCGCCGAACTGATCGGCGTCCCGACCAGCGACCGGGCCACCTTCCAGCGGTGGGCCGACGCGCTCCTGGGCATCGGCGGCGAGGTGACCGCGGCGCCCGACGGCGAGGTGCTGAGCAGCCTGACGCTGACCCTGCGGGAGATGAACGCCTACCTGCTCGACCACATCCGCAGCCGCCGGGCCAACCCGAACGGCGACCTCACCAGCAACCTGATCGCCGCCGAGATCGACGGCGAGCACCTCGAGGACGAGGAGATCGTCGGCTTCGTCGGCATGCTGCTCCTGGCCGGGCACATCATGACCACGCTGATGATCAGCGCCACGCTGTCCTGCCTGGACGACCACCGCGACGCGATCACCGAGATCCGCCGCGAACCGGACGCGCTGCCCGGCGCGATCGAGGAGGTGCTGCGCTTTCGCACCCCCTCGGTCCGCCAGGAGCGGCTGGCGCTGCGCGAGGCGACGGTCGGCGGCGGCCTGGTGCCGGCCGGGGCCTCACTGGTGTTGTGGTTGTCCGGGGCCAACCGGGACGCGGGCCAGTTCCCCGACGCCGACCGGTTCGACATCCGCCGCACGCCCAACGCGCACCTGAGTTTCGGGCGCGGCATCCACCACTGCATCGGCGCACCGCTGGCCCGGTTGGAGTGCAAGACCGTGCTGGAGGTGCTGTTCGGCCGCTTCACCGAGTTCGCGGGCGCGGGCGCCGTCCCGCACGACGCGCGCTCGTCGTTCGCGCCGCTGAAGCTGCCGCTGGACGTGACCTGGGCCTGACCCGACCACCCGGCCCCGCCCGCCCCGCCCCGCCCGTCGCCGAACGCGGCCGGGTCGGGGCGGGGCGCCGCGCGGCCTTTGTACTCACCGAAGACGAGGGCATGCGATGAACGTCACCACCTCCGCGCAGGGCACCTGGCTGCGGAGCTATCACCCGACCCCCGAGGGACGTCCCCGGCTGGTCTGTTTCCCGCACGCGGGCGGCTCGGCGAGCTTCTTCTTCGCCTTCGCCAAGGCCCTGGCCCCCTCGGTCGAGGTGCTCGCGGTGCAGTATCCCGGGCGCCAGGATCGCCGGCACGAGCCCTGCGTCGACGACCTGGCGCGGCTCGCCGACGAGATCGCCGAGATCATGCCCGCGTGGGCCGACCGACCGCCGGCCTTCTTCGGGCACAGCATGGGCGCGACGCTGGCCTTCGAGGTGGCGCTGCGACTCGGCGAGCGCCCGGGCGCGGTCGGACCGAGCCGGCTGTTCGTCTCGGGCCGCCGGGCGCCCGGGCGGCACCGGACCGAGACCGTGCACCTGCGCGACGACGCGGGGCTGATCGACGAATTGTTGCTGCTCAACGGCACCGAGCCGGGCGTACTGCTGGACGACGACGTGCTGCGGATGGTGCTGCCGTCGTTGCGTGCCGACTACCGGGCGATCGAGCGCCACGTGGTGCGCCCCGGGGCCCGGGTGGACTGCCCGATCACGGTCCTGGTGGGCGACGCCGACCCGAAGGTCACGGTGGACGAGGCCCGGGCCTGGCGCGAGCACACCACGGTGGGTACCGCGGACATGTCCGTCTTCCCGGGCGGACACTTCTACCTCAACGAGCACCGGCCGGCCGTCGTCGACCTGATCACCGCCGCATTGCTCGCCCCCGACGCCTCGATCTGATCACCGCCGCGCTGCCGGCACCCGGCGCCTCGGTGCGAGCGCATCCCGACCGCCCGGCTCCGGGCACGCCACAGGGCGGGTCGGCTTCGTCTCGTGGACGAAGGCGGCCCGCCGAAGCGGCGCGCGGACGATCAGGCCGACTCCGGGTTCACCGGGATCCGGCCGGTCATCCGCTCCATGCCGCTGATCCAGTTGTCGCGCAGCGCCGCCGTGGCGGCCGGCACGTCACCGGCGCGCAGGTGCTCGGCGATCCGGCAGTGCTCCTCGGCCTCGCGCTCCAACAGCGTGTCCTCGCCCGCGATCAGGTGGGTGTAGCGGCGCATGCCCGCCTTCACGCTGGTCACCAGGTCCAGCAACCGCTCGTTGGGGCATTTCCCGAGCAGCAGATCGTGCCACTCGTCGTCGTGCCACTCGATCTCCGACTGCTCCGCCACCGGATCCGGGAAGCCCCGGGCCAGACGCAGCAACTCCGGTGCCATTTCCCGGAGTTCATCCGGATCGGAGAGCTCCAGTGCGAGTGACTCCAGACCCGCGACGATTTCGCACAGCTCGCGGAACTCCTTGCTGCTGACCGGTGCGAACCGGAAGCCGCGCCCCTGATTGCTCTCCAGGACGCCTTCGCCGGCCAGGGTGATCAGGGCTTCGCGCAGGGGAGTGCGACTCACGCCCAACTCGGCCGCGAGCACCACCTCGTTGATGTCCTTGCCTGCCGCGAAGTCGCCTCTGTCGAGGCGCAGAAGCAACTCCTCGCGGATCTGCTCCCGCAGAGGTCGCCGCTGGATGGCCATGTGTCGGTTACTCCTCGTGTTGATCGGCGTCGATATCTGGTGCTTGACATAACGCACCGCACACACCTTGAATTATGAATACAGAATACATGAACGGGAGGTCGACGTGCGGTTGACGCGAGTGCCGGGATTGCTGTTCGGGGGTGACTACAACCCCGAACAGTGGCCGGAGGAGGTCTGGGCCGAGGACGCCAAGCTGATGGTCGAGGCGGGCGTGAACATGGCCACCGTCGCGGTCTTCTCCTGGTCACGGCTGGAACCGCGCCCCGGGGAGTACGACTTCGGCTGGCTGGACCGGGTGCTCGACCTGCTGCACGAGCACGGCATCGCCGCCGACCTGGCCACCGCGACCGCGACCCCGCCGCCGTGGTTGGTTCGCGAGCACTCGGAGCTGCTGCCGGTCGACGCGAACGGCACCCGGCTGGAGTTCGGCTCCCGCCAGGGCTACTGTCCCAGCTCGCCGATCTTCCGCGCGGCCACCGTCCGGTTGGCCCGGGCGATGGCCGAGCGTTACGCCGAGCACCCCGCCCTGGCCATGTGGCATATCGGCAACGAGTACGCGGACCACACGCTCGAATGCTTCTGCCACGAGTCCGCCCGGCACTTCCGGCGTTGGCTGAGCGAGCGATACCAGGACATCGACGGCCTCAACGCCGCCTGGGGCACCTCCTGCTGGGGCCAGCACTACACCGACTTCGAGCAGATCGCCCCGCCGCGCAAGGCACCGGGCCCGGTCAACCCGGCCCAGGTGCTGGACTGGCGGCGGTTCTGCTCGGACGCGCTCCTGGAGTGCTTCGAGGCGGAGAAGAGCGTGCTGCGCGAGGTCACCCCGGACATCCCGGTGACCACGAACTTCATGAGCATCCTGCACGGGCTGGACTACTGGAAGTGGGCCGGCGCCGAGGACATCGTCAGCGACGACGCCTACCCCGACCCGGCCGACCCCACCTCGCACGTGGGCATCGCGGTGAGCTACGACCTGATGCGCTCGCTCAAGCGGCGCCCGTGGCTGCTGCTGGAACAGGCCCCGAGCGCGGTGAGCTGGCGTGAGGTCAACGTGCCCAAGCCGCCCGGCAAGATGCGCCTGGACAGCCTCCAGGCACTCGCGCACGGCGCCGACGGGGTGATGTTCTTCCAGTGGCGCCAGGCCCGGTACGGACCGGAGAAGTTCCACTCCGCCCTCCTGCCGCACGGTGGTGTGCAAACCCGCGGATGGCAGGACACGCTACGCCTGGGCGGCGACCTGCAAAAGCTCGCCGAGATCGCCGGCACGCACACCGCCGCGGACGTCGCGCTGCTCCTGGACTGGTCCTCGTGGTGGGGCCTGGAGGCCCCCGAGTCGATGCCGTCCAAGCGGCTGGAACTCAAGCGACTCCTGAACGCCTGGTACGCGCCGCTGCACGCCCGCGGGATCACCGTGGACCTGGCCCCGCCGGACCGCGACCTGTCCGGGTATCGCGTGGTCATCGCCCCCAACCTCTACCTGTGCACCGACGAACAGGCCGAGAACCTGCGGGCGTTCGGCGGCGAACTGATCGTCGGCCCGTTCAGCGGCGTGGTCGACTCCGCCGACCGGGTACACCCCGGCGGCGCACCCGGTCCGCTGCGCGACCTGCTCGGCCTGAGCGTCGACGAGTTCTGGCCGCTGGCCGACGGAGTGGGCCAGAGCGTGCGGTACGCCGACGGCACCCCGGGCACCGCGACCCGGTGGGCCGAGTGGCTGCGACCCGAGGGCGCCACGCCGATCGCCGACTACGAGGGCGGCGACCTGGCCGGACAACCCGCGATCACCCGGCTCGGCCGGGCCACCTACGTGGGCTGCGCCCTCGACGACGTCACCCCGATCCTGACCGACGTACTGACCCGCGCCGGCGTGCGCCCCGTCGCGGACGTACCGCCCGACGTCGAGGCGTGCCTGCGGACCGGGCCCGACGCCGACTACCTGTTCCTGCTCAACCACGGCACGACCACCGCGGCACTGACCCTGCGCGCCCCCGGCACGGACCTGCTGACCGGGCGCGACCTGCACGGCCCGATCGAAATCGGGCCCAGGGACGCCGTGGTGCTGCGCACCGCTCACGAGGGAGAGAAGTGACCCACCCCTACATACCCAATGCCGAGCCGGCCGTGCGGGCCGAGATGCTGGCCGCGATCGGGGTCGAGTCCATCGAGGACTTCTACACCGACATCCCCGCCGCGCTGCGCCTGAACCGGCCGCTCGACCTGCCCGCGCCGATGAACTCGGAAACCGAACTGGTCCGGCACATGCGCGGGTTGCTCGGACGCAACACCGACACCACCGAGGTGCTCAGCTTCCTCGGCGGCGGCTGCTACCCGCACCACGTGCCCGCCGTGTGCGACGAGATCAACTCGCGCGGCGAGTTCCTCACCGCCTACGCGGGCGAACCGTACGAGGACCACGGCCGCTTCCAGGCGCTCTTCGAGTACGTCAGCATGATGGGTGAACTCCTGGAACTGGACGTCGTCAACGTCCCGACCTACGACGGCTTCCAGGCCTCCGGCACCGCGCTGCGGATGGCCGCGCGCTACACCGGCCGGTCCAAGGTGCTGGTCACCGCCGCGATCGGCGCGGACAAGCTGAGCAAGCTGCACGACTTCCTCGCGCCCGACATCGAGATCGTCATGATCCCGGTCGCCGAGAACGGCGAGGCCGGCGCCTTCACCGTCGACGACACCGTCGCCGCGGTCTACCTGGAGAGCCCCAACCTCTACGGCGTGGTCGAGGCCCGGGCCGCCGAGATCGCCGAACTCGCGCACGCCGAAGGCGCGTTGCTCGTGGTCAGCGCGGACCCGATCTCGCTCGGCGTGCTCGCCCCGCCCGCCACGCTCGGCGCGGACATCGTCTGCGGCGACATCCAGTCGCTGGGCATGCACCAGAACTACGGCGGCGGTCACGCCGGTTACATCGCCACCCGCGACGAACCGCGCCTGGTCGCCGAGTTCCCCTCGCGTCTGTTCGGCATCGCGCCGACCGCGGTGCCGGGCGAATACGGCTTCGGCGACGTCTTCTACGACCGCACCTCCTTCGCGCTGCGCGAGGAGGGCAAGGAATGGGTGGGCACCGCCGCCTCGCTGTGGGGCATCACGGCCGGCGTCTACCTTGCGCTGATGGGCCCGGAGGGCATGCGCGAACTGGGCGAGACGATCCTGGCCCGGACCCGCTACGCGATGGACGAACTCGCCGCGGTCCCCGGGGTACGGGTGCGGCACGCCGCCGCCGTGCACTTCCGCGAGTTCGCGATCGAGGTGGCCGACACCGACGCGCTGCTCACCGCGCTGCGCGCACACGGCATCTACGCCGGCATCGCGCTGGACGCCACAACGCTGCTGGTCTGTGTGACCGAGCGGCACACCAAGGACGACATCGACACGCTGGTGCGAGCGGTACGAGAGGTGCAGGGCTGATGGGTGCCGTCGGAGAATCCTTCGCGAAGTTGCCGATCGAGGCCAAGCCGCCGCTGCGCCGGTTCCACCAGGCGCGCTGGGACGAGCCGATCATCTTCGATCACTCCAGCCCCGGCCGGCGCGGCATCGGGGTGCCCGAGGCGGGCGTGCCCGCCGTCGAACTGCCCGCCGGGATACGGCGCGAGACGCCGCCCGCGCTGCCGCAGATGTCCCAGCTGCACGTGCTCCGGCACTACATGCGACTGTCCCAGGAGACCGTGGGCGTCGACCTCGGCATCGCCGTCGGCCAGGGCACCTGCACGATGAAGTACAGCCCCAAGATCAACGACCGGTTCGTCAGCGACCCGAAGATCGCCGAACTGCACCCGGCACAGCCCGAGGACAGTGTGCAGGGCGTGCTCGCGATCTACTGGCAGCTGGAGCAGATGCTCAAGGAGATCTCCGGTCTGGACCGGGTCAGCCTGCAACCGGGCTCCGGTTCGGCGGCGATCTACGCCAACATCGCGATGATCCGCGCCTACCACGCCTCCCGGGGCGAAGGCGAGCAGCGCGACCAGGTCATCACCACGATGTTCTCGCACCCCACGAACGCGGCCTCCCCCAAGACCGCCGGGTACGAGGTGATCACTTTGATGCCGGACGCCGACGGCTACCCGGACATCGAGGCGCTGCGCGCGGCCGTGGGCCCGCGCACCGCCGCGCTGATGATCACCAACCCGGAGGACACCGGGATCTACAACCCCCGGATCGCCGAGTTCGTCGAACTCGTGCACGGAGTCGGTGGGTTGGCCTGCTACGACCAGGCCAACGCGAACGGCATCCTGGGCATCACCCGGGCCGCCGACGCCGGGTTCGATCTGTGCCACTTCAACCTGCACAAGACCTTCTCCACGCCGCACGCGTCCGGCGGTCCGGCCGCGGGTGCCTGCGGCGTCGCGGAGAAGCTGGTGCCGTTCATGCCCGGCCCCACCATCGAGTTCGACGGCGAGCGCTACTTCCTGGACTCCGACCGGCCGCAGTCGATCGGCAAGAACCGGCCCTACCTGGGGGTCACCCAGAACGTGGTGCGCGCCTACGCGTGGATCATGGCGCTGGGGGCCGAGGGCCTGCGGCAGGTGGCCGAGACGGCGGTGCTGAACAACAACTACCTGATGCACAAGGTGTTGCAGATCCCGGGCGCCTCCGCCCACTGGGACAAGCGCCGGCTGGAGCAGGTCCGCTACTCGTGGCAGGGCCTGTACGAGGACACCGGCGTGCACTCGGAGGAGATCGGCGTGCGCGCGGCCGACTTCGGGGTGCACTACTGGACCAGCCATCACCCGTACCTGGTACCCGAGCCGTTCACCCTGGAGCCGACCGAGTCGTACTCCAAGGAGGATCTGGACGAGTACGCCGCGATCCTGGCGCACGTCGCGGACGAGGCGCGCAGCGAACCGGAGTTCGTCAAGGGCGCGCCCTACAACCAGACCGTGCACAAGATCGACCCGACCTGCCTGGACGACCCGGAGCAGTGGGCCATGACCTGGCGGGCCTACGTCCGCAAGCACCTGTCATGAGAATCGGCCTGATCGTCAACCCGGTGGCCGGCCTCGGCGGGGCGGCCGGGCTCAAGGGCAGCGACGGCGCCGACGTGCAGCGCGAGGCGCTCGCCCGCGGCGCGACCGCCCGGGCGGGGGAGCGCGCGGCGGTGGCCGTGCGCGCGCTCCTGAGCGCCCGCCCGGACACCGTCGTGGTCACCGTGGCCGGCACGATGGGCGAGAACTCCGTGCGCGCCGCCGGCGCGGTACCCGAGCTGGTGGCGTGCGCACCGGGGGAGCCGTCCTCGTCCGCCGACACCCGGGCGGGCGTCCGGGCGTTGGCGGCGGTGGACCTGCTGCTGTTCGCGGGCGGCGACGGTACCGCGCGGGACGTGCTCGACGCCGGGCCGACCGCGCCGGTGCTCGGCATTCCGGCGGGCGTCAAGGTCTACTCCGGCTGCTTCGCGGTCGGCCCGGCGGCGGCCGGCCACGCCGCCGCCGAGTTCGCCGGGGACACCGCCGAGGCCGAGGTGGTGGACCTGGACGAACAGGCCTACCGCGAGGGCCGGGTCAGCCCCCGGCTCTACGGCACACTGACCGTGCCCGCGGCCCGGGTACGGCTGTCCGGCCGCAAGACCGGCTCCTCGGGCGCCGCGCCGGAGACCGTCGAGGGCATCGCCCGCGAAGTGGTCGCCCGGATGCGCCCGGGCGTGCGCTACATCCTGGGCCCGGGCACCACCACGCGAGCGGTGGGCCGCGCGCTGGGCGCCGAGTCCACGCTGCTCGGCGTGGACGTGGTCGCCGACGGCGTGCCGATCGGGGTGGACCTGAGCGAGCGCGCGCTGCTCGACCTGGTGGACGGGCACGAGACGGATGCCGTGGTGTCGGTGATCGGCGGCCAGGGCTTCGTGCTCGGTCGCGGCAACCAGCAGATCAGCCCGTCGGTGCTGGCCCGCGTGCACGCTCTGACCGTGCTCGCCACCCGCACCAAGCTGGCCGCGCTCGGTGGCCGGCCGCTGTTGGCGGACACCGGGGACCCGGCCACGGACGCGCGGTTGAGCGGTTTCGTCAAGGTGATCACGGGCTACCGCGAGAGCGTCCCCTATCGAATTGTTCCTGCGAGTGAGGAGTGCTCCGGATGAACGGGATGACTGGATCCCTGCACGGCAAGGTCGCCATCGTCACCGGCGGCGGTTCGGGCATCGGCCGGGCCACCGCGCTGATGTTCGCCGCGGAGGGCGCGGACGTGGTGATCGCCGACATCGACGCGGCGGCCGCGACCCGCACCGCGGAGGAGATCACCGCGCAGGGCGCCCGGGCGGTCGGGGTCAAGGCGGACGTGTCCGCCGAGGCGGACTGCGTGTCCGTGGTGTCGACGGCGGTGCAGACCTTCGGCGGGCTGCACGTGCTCTTCAACAACGCCGGCATCATCCGGCGCGCGGACGCGATCGGCACCACGGTCGACGAGTGGGACCGGGTGATGGCGGTCAACGTGCGCTCGGTCTTCCTGATGTGCAAGCACGCCGTCCCCGCGATGAGCGACGGCGGTTCCATCGTCAACACCGGTTCCGGCTGGGGGCTCAAGGGCGGCGGCAACGCGATCTCCTACTGCGCGTCCAAGGCCGCCGTGGTCAACATGACCCGCGCCCTGGCGATCGACCACGCGGCGGCGGGCATCCGGGTCAACTCGGTCAACCCCGGTGACACGGACACCCCGATGTTGCGCGAGGAGGCCCGGCAGTTGGCGGAGGACTGGACGGCCTTCGCAGCCGACGCGGCGGACCGCCCGATGGGCCGGTCCGGCACGCCCGACGAGATCGCCCGCGCGGTGTTGTTCCTGGCCTCCGACGCGGCCAGCTACATCACCGGCACCGCCCTCGTCGTAGACGGCGGCGGCCTCGCCTAGTCATCCCGGCCCCGTTCCCGTCGTCGCCAGCGGCGACGGGCCCGGGACCGGTCCCAGCACGCGTACGTCCCGCACACATCCCCCCGGAGGCACAACGTGTCATTTTCCCGCGCAGCGAAGACCGTCGCCGTGCTGGCCGCCGGTGCCGCACTCGCCGCAACCACCGGTTGCGGCGGGAGCAGCGGCTCCGGCTCCGGCTCCGGCAAGACCACCGTCACCTGGTCGACCTGGGGCAACCCGGAGGAACTCGCCCGGTTCAAGGACTTCGAGAAGGACTTCGGCAAGCGCCACCCCGACATCAAGCTGAAGCTCCAGGCGGTCCCCTCCTACAGCGACTACCACTCCAAGCTGCTCACCCAGCTCTCCTCCAAGACCGCGCCCGACGTGTTCTACGTCGGCGACGACTTCATCGGGAAGTTCGTCTCCGCCGGGGTGGTCTCGCCGCTCAACGAGAAGATGGCGGCCCCGGACAGCAAGGCCAAGCCGGAGGACTTCTTCGACGGCCTGTACGGCGGCGCCAAGAAGGACGGGCAGATCTACGGCATACCCAACGACGCCAACCCCGAGGTGCTCTGGTACGACAAGCAGGCGCTCAAGGACGCCGGCATCACCGAGGACCCGGCCACGCTGAACGCCCAGGGCAAGTGGACGATGGCCACCTACCTGGAGATGAACCGCAAGCTCAAGGCGGCGGACAAGGCCGGCTCGATCTTCTACAACTGGTACGGCTCGACCTACAGCATGATCAACGGCTTCGGCGGCAAGGTGTACGACGGCGGCAAGTTCGTCGGCAACACCGACCCCAAGTCGCGCGAGGCATTGAAGACCCTGGCCGACGGCTACCAGAACGGGACCTTCCTGGTCGCCGACAACCTGCCCGAGGGCAACGGCTCGGATGTGCAGTTCATCAAGCACAAGGCCGGTTTCTCCGCGGGCGGCCGATGGATGATCGACACCGTCAAGAAGGGACAGCAGGACAACTACGACATCGTGCCGTTCCCGTCCCAGACCGGCGTGCTGATGCCGCAGACGGTGGGCACCTCCTTCCTGGCGCTGAACAAGGACGCCAAGAACGCGCAGGCGGCCTGGACGTTCCTGTCCGAGTTCGTCTCCAAGGACGGCCAGACCACGCGCCTGAAGGGCGGCGGCAACGCGGTGCCCTCGGTCAAGGGCGCGGACAGCGTGGTGATGGAGGGCTACCCCGCGCACGCGCAGACCTTCATCGACACCCGTGACGGCGGCTTCGCCAACTACCCGGAGGAGGCCGGTGTCCCGGAGCTGACGGCGAGCATCAACGAACTGCTGATGAAGTTGTGGACCGGCAAGATCGGCTTCGACCAGGCGATGAACGACCTCGGCTCGCTCGTCTCCGGCAAACTGCGCTGACCGGGGGCCCGCCGTGACCACGTCCACGCTCAGCCGCACCACCGACGCACGGCGCCCGGCCACCGAAACCCCCGAGCGCCGCCGGTCCCTTCGGGGCCGGCGGCGCCGGGAGCGGTGGTGGGCCGCCCTCTTCCTCGGTCCGCAACTGGCCGCCCTGCTGGTGTTCACCCTGGGGCCGCTGGGTTTCGCGGTCGTCCTGGCCTTCATGAAGTGGGACGGCCTGGGCGACAAGTCCTGGGTCGGCTTCGACAACTTCCAGACCCAGCTCTCCGATCCCACCTTCCGCGACGCGGTGCTGAACACGCTGACCCTGGGCCTGATCACGGTGCCGGTGGGCCTGGTCCTGGCCCTGCTCATCGCGATGGCGCTGAACAACGTGCGCGGCAAGACCATCTACCGGGTGATCTACTTCCTGCCCGTGGTCACCAGTTCGGTGGCCGTCGCGGTGATCTGGCAGATGTTGCTGGCCAGCGGTGACCTGGGGATGCTCAACAACACCGTGCACGACTGGTTCGGCATCACGCTGCCCGACTGGCTCAACGATCCGGACTGGGTGATGGTCGCGATCGCCGCGGTGACCATCTGGTCCTCGCTGGGCCTGAACGTGGTGATCTTCCTGGCCGGCCTCCAGTCCATCCCGGCGCACCTGACCGAGGTGGCCCGGCTCGACGGCGCGGGACCGGTCCGGATCTTCCGGCACGTGACGCTGCCGCTGCTGTCCCCGACCATCTTCTTCTCCTTCGTGGTCGCGGTGATCAGCTCCTTCCAGGCCTTCGACCAGATCTACGTGCTGGTCGACCCCACCCACAACGAGGGGGCCCGCACGATCGTGTACCAGGTCTACGACCTGGGCTTCAAGAAGTTCGAGTTCGGCGCCAGCAGCGCCGCCGCCCTGCTCCTGACGCTGATGACGATCGTGGTCACCGTGGCCCAGTTCGGCATGCAGAAGCGCTTCGTCCACTACGAGTCGTAAGAGAGGATGGTCGTGATGGTCACTGCCATCCGCCGACGTTTCGGCACCGTCGCACTGCACACCCTGCTCATCGTGGGCGGGCTGCTGATGACGTTCCCGTTCGTGTGGATGCTGCTCACCGCGTTCAAGAGCGAGGGGCAGATGATCCAGGATCCGCTGGCCTGGCTGCCGGACCCCTGGCGCGCGAGCAACTTCCCCGACGCCTTCGACGCGATGCCGTTCGGCCGCGCCTACTGGAACAGCTTCTACATCGCCATGATCACCGTCGTGGTGACGCTGCTCACCGCGTCGATGGCGGCCTACGCCTTCACCCGGATCGAATTCCCTTTCTCCCGCACGCTGTTCGTGATCTTCCTGCTCACCCAGATGGTGCCGACCCAGGTCACCCTGGTGCCGCTGTACGTGATGTTGTCGAACCTCGGCTGGATCGACACCCACCTGGCGCTGATCCTGCCCGCCATCGCCAACCCGTTCGCGGTGTTCATGATGCGCCAGTTCATCCGCGCGGTGCCGATCGAACTGGAAGAGGCCGCCCGGCTGGACGGCGCGAACCGGTGGACGATCTTCACCCGGATCGTGCTGCCCAACATCCGGCCCGGCATGGCCGCGCTGGGCATCATCGTCTTCCTGAGCAGCTGGAACAGCTTCATCTACCCGTTGATCTTCCTCAACTCCGAGGACAAATTCACCGTTCCGATGTTGCTCGCCTCGTTCAAGGGCCAGCACGGCGGACTGGACTACGGCATGCTCCTGGCCGCTTCGACGATCTCCGTGGTGCCCATGCTGATCGCGTTCGTGATCGGGCAGCGCAGGATCATCAGCAGCATGGCGGCATCCGGCATGGGAGGCCGCTGAGATGACGGCGCACGACCGCGAACTGCTCGACCGGGTCGCGTTGGACCTGCGCGAACGCCCCTTCACCGACCGGGGTTCGCGGCTCCTGGTGGTGGCGCAGGAGGACGGCGATCTGTGCGTCGCCCGGTCCGAGTACGAGAGGCGACTCGCCGAGACGACCGTGCTCACCGGGCTGCGGATCGAGTCGGCGGGCGGCGACCCGCTGCCGATCCGGGCCGCGCACCCGGACCGGATCTCCTTCGCGGGCGGCGTGCACCTGGCCTTCGCCGGTCCGGACACGCTCGTGGTGACCGGCACGGGTGCCCGGGCGCGCTGGCGGACGGCGGACGGCGCCGCGCACGAGGCCGCGATCGAGGGCTGCCGGGTGCTGGTGGGCGAGGACACGCGCGTGGAGGGGCACGCCGTCCTGGCCGCGGCCGGCGCGCGCTGGAACGCCTGGTTCGAGCGCATGCCGGCGGTTCGCGCGGACCTGCGCGAACGGGCCGCGATGGCGTGGTGGACGCTCGGCGTGAACCTGCTGCCGATCCGCTTCGCGGGCGGCCGGGAGGGCCTGGTCCCGTCCCGGTTCGGCTATGTCGGCGTGTGGAACTGGGACGCCTACTTCCACGCCATCGCGCTGCGGCACGGCGACCCCGAACTGGCCCGGGACCAGATCCGGATCCTGCTCGCGCACCAGCGCGCCGACGGCCTGATTCCCGATGTCGTGCACGACGAGGGCGTGTTGGCGGAGACCACCGACCTGCCGCGCTCGGACCGGGCGCGGCTGGCCGAGCACGTCGGCCAGGCACTCGGCGAGGAGGCGGCACCGTCCGCCGCGGCCGGCGAGGTGGTCCCGGTGACCAAGCCGCCGCTGACCGCGTGGGCGGTCTGGAAGATCCACCGGGCCGCGCCCGACCTCGCTTTCCTGGCCGAGGTGTACGAGCCGATCGCCCGCTCCCAGGAATGGTGGCTGACCCACTCCGACCCGGACGGCGACGGCCTGGCCGAATACCTGCACCCGTACTCCAGCGGGCTGGACGACAGCCCGGTCTGGGACTACGGCCCGCGGGCCGAACCGCCGGACCTGAACGCCTACCTGGCACTCCAGTTCGACGTACTGGGCGACATCGCCCAGGAGTTGGGCCGGGCCGAGGAGGCCGAGACCTGGCGCAAGCGGGCCGCCGCGCACACCGAACTCCTGGTGTCCCGGCGCTGGGATGGCGAGCGCTTCACCACCGTGTCGGCGGGACGCGTGGTCGGGGTCCGCACACCGCTGGAACTGCTTCCGCTGCTCACCGGACGACTCCCGCGCGAGATCGCCGACCGGCTGGTCGCGGACCTGCGCTCGCCGAGCTTTTGGGGCGAACGCCCGGTACCGACCGTGGCGTTCGACGATCCGGCGTTCGACCCGGAGGCGATGTGGCGCGGCCCGGTCTGGCTCAACGTCAACTACCTGCTGATCGAGGGCCTGCGCCGCTCCGGATACCCGGACGTGGCCGACGAGTTGACCGAGCGCACCGTGCGGATGGTGGTTGAGGGCGGCGGGCTGTACGAGTACTGGAACCCGCTGACCGGGAGCCGGGCCGGGCGCGCGACGACCGGATTCGGCTGGTCCAGCGCGCTGTTCGTGGACCTGGCCCGAAGCTGAGCACACCGCCCGCCGTCGCCGCCGGACGGGTGACGGCGGGCGGGCCCGGGCGCCTCAGCGGGTGCCGAGCACGTCGGCCAGGTCGTATCGGGCCGGTTCGGCGAGTTGTTCGTAGGTGCAGTCGGCGGGGTCCTTGTCGGTGCGCCACCGGCGGAACCGGGTCGTGTGCCTGAAGCGGTCGCCCTGGACGTGGTCGTAGGCCACCTCGCAGACCGATTCCGGTCGCAGCGGCACCCAGTCCGAGAGCCGGCCGCCCGACCAGCGGGTCACCGCGCCGGGAAGCCGGTCGGCCTCGTGCGCCTCGGCCTCGGCCCAGTGCGCCCACGGGTGCCCGGTCGGATCCGCCATGCGATAGGGCGCCAACTCCCGGACCAGCTCGGCCCGCCGCGCGGCGGTGAAGGCCGCACTGACACCCACGTGCTGCAACCGACCCCGGTCGTCGTACAGGCCCAGCAGCAGCGAACCCACCACCGGGCCCGACTTGTGCTCGCGATAGCCCGCCACCACGCAGTCCGCCGTGCGCTCGTGCTTGACCTTGACCATCGCCCGCACGTCCGGCAGGTACGGCCCCGCGGGGTCCTTGGCCACGATGCCGTCCAGGCCCGCGCCCTCGAACCGGTCGAACCAGTCCTGCGCCCGGCCCGGATCGGTGGTGGCCGGCGCGAGGTGGATCGGCGGCGGCACGTTTGCCAGCGCCCGCTCCAGCGCGGCCCGGCGCTCGGTCAGCGGCCGAGGCAGAAAGTCGTCGTCACCCAGCGCGAGCAGGTCGAACGCCACGAACGACGCGGGGGTGGTCTCGGCCAGATGCCGCACCCGTGAGGCCGCCGGGTGGATCCGGTCCTGGAGCCGATCGAAGTCGAGCCGCCCGTCCCGGGCGATGACCAGCTCGCCGTCCAGCACGCAACGCGGCGGGAGCAGCCGCAGCACCGCGTCGACCACGTCCGGGAAATAACGATCCAGCGGCTTGGTGTTGCGGCTGCCGATCAGCACCTCGTCACCGTCGCGGAAGACGATCGCCCGGAACCCGTCCCATTTGGCCTCGTAGTGCAGACCGGCGGGAATCCGCGCGGCCGCCTTGGCGAGCATCGGCTTGACCGGGGGCATCACGGGAAGGCGCATGCGCCTCAGTGTGCGCGGGCCCTCCACGGGTCGCCTCCGCAGCGGCCGACCGGCGGTATGCCATCGGGACGAATCAGGGCAAATCTGCCTACCCTGAGGGATGAGCGCTGCCGAGGAGTTCGAGGTCGACGGCAGGTCCGTCCGGGTGAGCAATATCGACAAGGTCTACTACCCCGCCCGCGGCTTCACCAAGGGGGACGTGGTCCGCTACGTGATCGCGGTCGGTGGCGGACTGCTGCGCGGTCTGCGGGATCGGCCCACCACGCTCCAGCGCTTTCCGGACGGCGTGGACGGCGAGTCGTTCTTCCAGAAGCGGGTGCCCAAGTACCTGCCGGAGTGGATCCCCACCGCCCGGATCACCTTCCCCAGCGGCCGGTACGCCGACGAGATGGCCCCGGACAGCGTGGCCGCGCTGGTGTGGGCGGTCAACCTGGGCACCCTGACCTTCCACCCCTGGCCGGTCCGGCGCAGCGCCACCGAACACCCCGACGAACTGCGGATCGACCTCGACCCGCAGCCGGGCACCGACTTCGCCGACGCGGTCCGCGCCGCACACGCGATGCGCGAGGTGCTCGCCGCGTACGAGCTGACCGCGTGGCCGAAGACCTCCGGCGGGCGCGGCCTGCACCTGTACGTGCCGGTGCGCCCCGAGTGGGAGTTCACCGACGTGCGGCGCGCGGTGATCGCGCTGGGCCGCGAACTCGAGGCGCGGATGCCCGATCGGGTGACCACCGCGTGGTGGAAGGAGGAGCGCGGCGAACGCATCTTCGTGGACTACAACCAGATGGCCCGCGACCGCACCATCGCCGCCGCCTACTCGCCGCGCCCCACCGCCCGCGCGACCGTCTCGGCACCGCTGACCTGGGAGGAGGTCGACGACGCGCACCCCGACGACTTCGACCTGGGCAGCATGCCCGAGCGCTACGCCCGGGTGGGCGACGTGCACGCGGACATGCCCGAGCACGCCTTCGACCTGCGCCCGGCGCTCGAATTGGCCGACCGACAGGCGCGTGACCACGGTGTGGGTGACATGCCGTACCCGCCGGACCACCCCAAGATGCCCGGCGAGCCACCCCGGGTGCAGCCCAGCCGCGCCCGCGAACACTGAAATCCCGGCCCGCGCCCGCGGGCGGTGCATCCCAGCCGCGGTCGCCGGCAAGGCCGCTTTCGTGGGCGCCGAAGCCGAAACCGAATCCGAAATCGAATCCGAATCGAATCCGAAACAGGAGAGAGTCCCTCATGTGTGTGTCGTTCCGTGTGCCGCTGTCCGTGCACAGCCCCGTCTCGATTCGCAATCCCCTGTCGAGTCGCGCGCGCCGGTCCGTTCGCAAGGACGTGGGTCTGCTCGCGCTGCGCGTCGGCACCGGCGGCGTGCTGTTCGCGCACGGCGCGCAGAAGTTGTTCGGCTGGTTCGGCGGGCACGGCCTGGCCGGCACCGGCTCGGCGATGGAGCACATGGGCTTTCGGCCCGGCCGGCACAGTGCGATCGCGGCCGGGCTGGGCGAGGCGGGCGGCGGCGTGTTGCTCGCGCTGGGTCTGGCCACGCCCGCCGCGGGTGCGGCGGCGGCCGGTGCGATGGCGGGCGCGGTCGCGGTACACGCGCCGGCCGGCTTCTTCGCCCAATCGGGCGGCTTCGAGTACCCGGCGTTCCTCGGCTTCGTCGCGGCCGGGCTCGGCGTCGCGGGTCCCGGGCGGTTCTCGGTGGACCATCTGACCTGCCACGTGCTCGACCGCCCGTGGGTGGTCGGCCTCGCCTTCACCGGCAGCGCCGCGGCGGCGGCCGCGGTGATCGGGCGGCGGCGGGCGGTGGCCGCCGCGGAGGCGGACGCCGCGGCCGACTCGGCTTGAGCGGCGGCTCCACCGACGGGCGCCGGCGGGACGAGGGGCGTCGGCCGAGCGGGTGGCGTCAGCGGGACGCGCCGGTCCAGGCGACCAGACGCCGCACCGGCCACGTGGTGATCACCCGGTCGGCCGGCACGTCGCATGCCTGCGCTCGGGCACACCCGTAGCCCTGCCAGTCGAGCTGGCCCGGCGCGTGCGCGTCGGTGTCGATCGAGAGGAAGACACCCGCGGCGAGCGCTCGGCGGAGCAGCCGGGACGGCGGATCGCTGCGTTCGGGGCGGCAGTTGATCTCCACGGCGGTGTCCGACTCGGCACACGCGGCGAACACCGCGTCGGCGTCGAAGGCGGACTCCGGGCGCTGTTTGCCCTGAATCAGCCGACCCGTGCAGTGACCCAGCACGTTCACGCGCGGGTTGCGCACGGCGGCCAGCAGTCGGCGGGTCATCGCCGGCTCGTCCATCCGCAGCTTGGAGTGCACCGACGCGACCACGACGTCCAGGCGGTCCAGCAGTTCCGGCTCCTGATCGAGCGAACCGTCGTCGAGGATGTCGCACTCGATGCCGGTGAGCAGGCGGAACGGGGCCAGTTCGGCGGCGATCTCGGCCACCACGTCCAACTGCGCGCGGAGCCGCTCGGCGGTCAGACCACGGGCCACGGTCAGCCGGGGCGAGTGGTCGGTGAGCACCACCCACTCGTGGCCCAGATCCCGCGCGGTGCGGGCCATCAGTTCGATCGGGCTGCCGCCGTCGGACCAGTCGGAGTGCATGTGGCAGTCGCCGCGCTGGGCGGCGAGCAGCGCCGCGCCGTCGGTGGGTACGGGCGACGGGCGGGCCTCGAGGTCGGCGAGGTAGCCCGGTACGCCGCCCGCGTGCGCCTGCTCGATCACGTCCGCCGTCTTGGGGCCGATGCCCTTCAGTTCGCCGAGCGTGTGCCGCTCCACCCGCCGGCGCAGCTCGTCCGGGTCGAGCCCGGCGACCACGGCGGACGCGGTGCGGAAGGCCTTGACCCGGTAGGTGGGCGCCTGATCGCGTTCGAGCAGGTAGGCGATGCGATCCAGCGCCGCCACCGGGTCGGCGGCGGGCGGGGGTGGGGCGGAATCGGTGCGTCGTGAAGCCATGGGAGGACTGTGGCCGCGCGCGACGGCGGTAAACCGGGTGGGCGATCGGGCGGCCGTGGGGGGCGACGGAAGCGAACCCGGCCCGCGCTCCTCGCCCCGTGCCCGCGAACCGTCGGCCTCGCCGGCGCCCGGGACGGACGCGGCGGGGTGGTGAGCGGCCGCTCGGCGACGCACGTACGGGGGTACCGAGGGACATCTCGGCACCCCCGCGGGTCGTCGGCGGCGTGGGTCAGGCGTCGGGTCCGGGCCGGGGGTCGCCCTCCTCGACCCAGTCCATCGTCCGCTCCACCGCCTTGCGCCAGTTGCGGTATCCCAGGTCGCGGGTGGCGTCGTCCATCCGCGAGGTCCACTCGGCCGCGCGGTGCCAGTTCGCCCGCAGCGAGTCGAGGTCCGGCCAGTAGCCGACCGCGAGGCCGGCGGCGTACGCGGCGCCCAGCGCGGTGGTCTCGGCCACGAACGGGCGGGCCACCGGGGCGTCCAGCACGTCGGCGATGGTCTGCATGAGCAGGTTGTTGGCGGTCATGCCGCCGTCCACCTTGAGCGTCGCGAGCTTGACCCCGGAGTCGCGCTCCATCGCGTCCACCACCTCGCGGGTCTGCCACGCGGTGGCCTCCAGCACGGCCCGCGCGATGTGTCCCTTGTTCACGTACGCGGTCAGACCCGCGATCACACCGCGGGCGTCCGAGCGCCAGTACGGCGCGAACAGGCCGGAGAAGGCCGGGACGAAGTAGGCCCCGCCGTTGTCCTCGACGGTGAGCGCCAGCGTCTCGATCTCGGCCGCGGTGGAGATCAGCCCCATCTGGTCGCGCATCCACTGCACCAGCGAACCGGTGACCGCGATCGAGCCCTCCAGCGCGTAGACCGGCGCCTCCTTGCCGAGCCGGTAGCCGACGGTGCTGAGCAGGCCGTGGTGCGACTGCACGATCCGCGACCCGGTGTTGATCAGCAGGAAGCTGCCGGTGCCGTAGGTGCTCTTGGCCTCGCCCTCCTCGAAGCAGGTCTGCCCGAACAGCGCGGCCTGCTGGTCGCCCAGCGCGGAGGCGACCGGGACGCCCTCCAGGATGCCCCGGGCGGTGCCGTACACCTCGGAGGAGGAGCGGATCTCGGCCAGCAGCGAACGCGGCACGTCCATCGCGCGCAGGATCCGGTCGTCCCAGTCCAGCGTCTCCAGGTTCATCAACATCGTGCGCGAGGCGTTGGTGACATCGGTGACGTGCACACCGCCGTCCGGGCCGCCGGTGAGGTTCCACACCACCCAGGACTCCATCGTGCCGAACAGGATGTCGCCCCGGTCGGCCCGCTCGCGCAGCCCCTCGACGTTGTCGAGCAGCCAGCGGATCTTGGGTCCGGCGAAGTAGCTGGCGAGCGGCAGCCCGGTCTCCACCCGGAAGCGGTCCTGGCCGACGTTGCCGCCCAGCTCGCGACACAGCGCGTCGGTGCGGGTGTCCTGCCACACGATCGCGTTGTGCACCGGTACGCCGGTATGGCGATCCCACAACACGGTGGTCTCGCGCTGGTTGGTGATGCCCAGCGCGCGGATCTGCTCGCGGCGGATGCCGGCCTGGGCGAGCGCGCCGGCGACCACCGCCTGCACCACGCTCCAGATCTCGGCGGCGTCGTGCTCGACCCACCCCGGACGCGGGAAGATCTGCCGGTGCTCGCGCTGGTCGACGGCGACGATGCGCCCGTCCGCGCCGAAGATGATGCATCGGCTGGACGTGGTGCCCTGGTCGATCGCGGCGATGTAGGTGTCGGACATGGCTCCTCTTCCGAAGGATCCGAGGGAAAGGTCGGGGTCGGTACGAATGCGCGGGCTCAGAACGCGAGCCGGTACAGGCCGCCGGCCGCCAGCCCGCCGAGGGTGGGGCCGACCACGGGGACCCACGCGTACGACCAGTCCGAGCCGCCCTTCTCGGGAATGGGCAGCAGGGAGTGTGCCAGGCGCGGGCCCAGGTCGCGGACCGGGTTGATGGCGTAGCCGGTCGGACCGCCCAGGGACAGGCCGATGCCCACCACCAGGAGCGCGGTCATCAGGATGCCGGTGCCGGAGAGGGCGAGACCGTCGGTCAGGCCCTGGGTCAGGATCACGATGACCAGCACGGTCGTGGCGATCGTCTCGGTGATCACGTTCTGGATCGGGTTGCGGATCTCCGGCGAGGTGGCGAACACCCCGAGTACCGGTTCGCCGTGCTCCTTGAACTGTCCCAGGTAGGTCGCCCAGGCCAGCACGGCGCCGATCACCGCTCCGACGAACTGCCCGGCGAGGTAGACCGGCACCTTGTCCCATTCTCCCGTCTTGACGGCTATCCCGAGTGTCACGGCGGGATTGAGATGCGCTCCGGACAGGGACACGCTCGCATATGCCCCGGCCAGGACCGCGAAGCCCCAGCCGAAGGCGATCGCCAGCCAACCCGCGTTCTGTGCCTTGGACCGGTTCAGGGTGACCGCGGCGCAGACACCGACGCCCATGAGCAGCAGGATGGCCGTACCCAAGGTCTCACCGATGAAGATCTTGTCGCTTGTCACAACACGACCCCTTCTGACTGCGCTGATGCCTACCGCGCTGATGGATCGACGCCGGAACCGGGCGCCGGACGGCACACGGCGCGCCGGGTCGGCGCGCCGTGCGGGGATGCGGGAATCCGGACCACATGAGGCGGTGCCGGGGAAGCCCGGCGAATGCGGTGCCGTGTGGCGTGTGCGCGGCGGGGCGGGCCCGACCACGCTCGGCCCGGAATCGTCCGGGCCCGTCCATTCGATGACTCCGACTGGCATTCGACATTGACGACCGCTGTCCGGCAGTGTTCTCTGCGGGTTGCGCCGCCGTCAAGAGTCCGTGAACATCTCGTTTCCGAACCTCCCCGCGAGCGCCGGGCCCGGCGGGAGGGTGGTGGACGTGGCCGGCGTGTGTGCGACCGCTGTTCTACATTGCCAACCCGATCTTGATTGCCAACCTGATCTTCGATGGAGGAGTTGGTATGCCCGGTCCCATCCAGTCGCTCGAACGCGCAGCGGCGATCCTGCGGCTGCTCGCCGGCGGCGAACGGCGCTTCGGTCTGAGCGAAGTGGCCACCACTCTGGGTCTGGCGAAGGGCACCGCGCACGGCATCCTGCGCACCCTCCACCAGGAGGGGTTCGTCGAACAGGACCCCAAGAGCGGCAAGTACCAGCTCGGCGCCGAGCTGCTCCGGCTCAGCAGTTCCTACCTGGACGTGCACGAGTTGCGCGCCCGTGCCCTGGTCTGGGCGGACGACCTGGCCCGCGCGAGCGGCGAGAGCGTGCGCATCGGGGTGCTGCACAAGGGCGGCGTCCTGGTCATCCACCACGTCTTTCGGCCGGACGACAGCCGCCAGGTGCTGGAGATCGGCGCGATGTTGCCCTTGCACTCCACCGCGTGGGGCAAGGTCCTGCTCGCGCTGGACCCGGCCGCGCGCGCCGAGTTGGACGAGACCGATCCGGTCGCGTTCACCTCGCGCACCGTGGTCGACCCGGTCGCGGTGGACACGGAGAGCGTGACGGTGCGCGAACGCGGGTGGGCGTGCGACATCGAGGAGTCGGTCCTGGGCCTGGCGGGCATCGCCGCGCCGATCCGCGATCGGCGCGGCACACCGCTGGGCGCGGTGGGGATCAGCGGCGCGGTCGAGCGGATCGTCGCCGACGGGGTGCCGCGACCCACGCTGGTGGCCTCGGTCCGGGATGCGGCGCGCGCCATCTCGCGCGACCTGGGCGCGACGTTTCCCTACTGAGGCGCCACTCGGCCGCCCGCTTCGGACCGGTGCGGTCGACCGGCGCGGTGACCGGCGCACTTGACCGCCACCCGACCGACGATGAAAACTGTCGTTCGTCGTTCGACAATGCCGACCACGTAGATTCGGACCGGGACCGTTGCAGTACTGGTCCCCCCGCACCACAGCCGGCCCAGTGGAAAGAAGACGTGTGATGAGCACCGCCACGGATCCGACCGTTCCCGCTCGTGCCCACAGCCGCGCCGAACTCTCGCGCGGCACCCACGACCTGCTCGTCATCGGCGGCGGCATCCTGGGCACGGCGGTCGCCTGGACCGCGGCCCAGACCGGCCTGCGGGTGGCCATGGTCGACGCCGGCGACTTCGCCGGCGCCACCTCGTCCGCGTCCTCCAAGCTCGTCCACGGCGGCCTGCGCTACCTGCAGACCGGCAACCTCAAGCTGGTCGCGGAGAACCACCGTGAGCGCCGCACGCTGGCCCGCGACGTGGCCCCGCACCTGGTTCGCCCGCTGTCCTTCCTGGTCCCGGTCTACAAGGACGGCCCGCACGGCGCGGCCAAGCTCGGCGCCGGCGTGTTCCTGTACTCGGCCCTGTCCGCGTTCGGTGACGGCATGGGCAAGGTGATCGGCCCGGACAACGCGCTCGAACTCGTGCCGGCGCTGCGCTCGGAGGGCCTGCGCCGCGCGGCCGTGTACGGCGACCACCAGATGAACGACAGCCGGGTCGCGGTGACCACCGTCCGGGCCGCGGTCGAGGCCGGCGCGGTCGTGCTCAACCACGCCGAGGTGGTCGGCCTGCGCAAGGACGCCGGCGGCCGGGTCATCGGCGCCGAACTGCGCGACCGGCTGGACGGCGCCGAATTCGGGGTGAACGCGCGCGTAGTGCTGAACGCGACCGGCCCGTGGGTGGACCACCTGCGCCGGATGGAGGACCCGACGGCCGAGCCGAGCATCCGGTTGTCCAAGGGCGTGCACCTGGTGCTGCGCCAACAGCAGCCGTGGCGCGCGGCGTTGACCATCCCGATCGACAAGTACCGGGTGTCCTTCGCGATTCCGTGGGAGGAGCACCTGCTGCTCGGCACCACCGACGAGGCGTACGAGGGCGACCCCGGCAAGGTCTCCCCGACCGAGGCCGACATCGCGCAGATCCTGGACGAGGCGGGCAGCGCGGTCGACCCGGCGCAGTTGCGCCGCGAGGACATCACCTACGCCTTCGCCGGTCTGCGGGTGCTGCCCGGCGGCGCCGGTGCCACCAGCGAGGCCAAGCGGGAGACCGTGGTCACCGAGGGACGCGGGGGTATGTTGTCGGTGGCCGGCGGCAAGTGGACCACCTACCGGCACATCGGCCGCACCGTGCTGGACAAGCTGGCCAAGGCCGGCGTGGTGGCCCTGGAACAGGACATGGCGACCCCGCTGCGCCGGGTGGCGCTGCCCGGCTCGGCCAACCCCGAGGCGGTGGCGCACCGGCTGCTCGGCGAGGCCACGGCCGAGGACGGCGTGGACCCGGTGGTGGCCCGCCACCTGGCGTCGCACTACGGCAACCTCGCGTACGACCTCGCCGCCCTGGTCCGCGCCGACCGCGAACTGGGCGAGCGCATCCACCCGGACGGCCCGGACATCTGGGCCCAGGTCGCCTACGCCCGCGACCACGAGTGGGCGATGACCGTGGACGACGTGCTGCGCCGGCGCACCACGGTGACCATCCGCGGTCTGGACAACGCCGAGGTGCGCTCGCGGGTCGAGGACCTGCTGGCGGCCAAGCCGCACTGACCCGCGGGGCGCGTGGCCGCCCCGGGAGCCGACGGCGCGAGCGGGCGGTCCGGGGCGGTTCGGGGCGGTCGGCCCGGGGCGCGGTCCGGCCGTCGGCGCCGGGGGCGTGCGCGTACATGCCGTGCACGAACGGCCCGCCGCCGCTCCCGGGGCGCGGTTCGGTCGTCGGCGCGTGGTCTGTACGTTCGGAACTCGTCCGGCGATTTTCGTTATCCGCGCCGACCCGGGGGCTCTCCCGAGTGGCGGATGGACGGGATCGGGCCCGTCACGCCGGTCGAGGAAAGTGGACGTACGTGGACAACGAGCACAACACCGCCCTGGTCGTCGCGGCCCAGGGCGGTGATCTGTGTGCCCGCGATCGACTGGTGGCCGGGTGGCTGCCGTTGGTGTACAACATCGTCGGCCGAGCGCTGGACGGGCACGCGGACGTCGACGACGTCGTGCAGGAGACCATGCTCCGCGCGGTGTCCGGCCTCGGCGGCCTGCGCGATCCCGAGCGCTTCCGGTCCTGGCTGGTGGCCATCGCGATCAACCAGGTGCGCCGTCGATACGCGCGTCGTACGACGACGACCGCGCTCGACGAGATCGCCGAGTACCCGGATCCCGCGGGCGACTTCGCCGACCTGACCATCCTGCGCCTGGGCCTGTCCGGGCAGCGCCGGGACGTCGCCGAGGCGACCCGCTGGCTGGACCCGGACACCCGCGAACTGCTCGCCCTGTGGTGGTTGGAGGCGGCCGGCACGCTGACCCGGGCCGAACTCGCCGCCGCCCTCGACCTGCCCGCGACGCATGTGGCGGTCCGGGTCCAGCGGATGAAGGAGCAGTTGGAGGCGGCCCGCGTGGTGGTCCGCGCGCTCGCCGCCGACCCGCGCTGCGCGGAGGTGGCCGCGCTGATCACGCCCTGGGAGGGGCGACCGACACCGCTGTGGCGCAAGCGCATCTCCCGCCACGCACGCGCGTGCGGTACGTGCGGCGCGCATCGCCACGGCCTGGCCCCGGTGGAGGGCCTGCTCGCCGGGTTGGCGCTGCTGCCGCCGACGGCGGTATTGCTGCGGCTTCTCGCCCAGGCGCCATGGGCGGCGGCCGGTACGGCGGGGCCGGGTGCGGTCGCCTTCACACAGCCGCTCACTGACCCGGCCTCGCTCGGTGGCCCGGGTCCGACCGCCGACCCGGCCGCCGGATCCGCCCAGGTCGGGCCGGCCCCTCCCGGCCACGCCGCACCGCGTCCGGCTCGCCGACCCCGCCGAGTCGCGTCCGGCGTCGCCGCCGCGATCGGCCTCGTCGTACTGGCCGTGGTCCTGCTCGTCGACCGTCCCCAGCACGCCGGACCGCGACAAGGCGCGCCCGATCCCGCCCCCGGCCCGCCCGCCGTCGACGCGGCCCGGCTCCCGAGCACGCCACCGTCGCCCGACCCGCCGGCGACCACCGGGCCGGCCGGCACGCCACCGGCCTCGACGGGACCGCCGGCCACCCGGACGACCGCCGCCATCGACACCCGGGCCCGGCTCGAACGCGCCGTCGTGGACCTGGTCAACGCCGCCCGGGCCGAACACGGTTGCGCCCCGGTCCGCGTCGAGGAGCGACTGCGCACCGTCGCCCGCAAACACTCCGACGACATGCTCGCCCGGCGCTTCTACGACCACGTCAACCCGGACGGGGTGCGGGCCGACGGCCGGATCACCGCCGCCGGCTACCGCTGGCGATCCTGGGGCGAGAATCTCGACCGGGGCCGCCAGGACGCCTCGCACGTGGTCGCACAGTGGCTGGGCAGCCCGTTCCATCGGGACAACATCCTCGATTGCGGCTTCACCGACATCGGTGTCGGCGTCACGGTGGGTCCGGGCGGCACCACGTGGTGGACCCAGGTCTTCGCCACACCGGCGTGACCCGTGCGCCCGCCCATGGCCTGCCCGCCGGGCTGCCTGGTGGCGGCACAACCCCGGCCACTACCGCAACCGGGCCGACCCCGGCCACAGCGAGGCGGGCATCGCTATCCACCGCGACGAGAGCGGCTGGTGGGCGTCCACGAACTCGCCAACGGCTGACGCCGACTCGGCGTGGCGCGACGGGTGCGCCGAGCGGGGCCGACCCAGCCTGATCGGCGGTCCGTGCCGTCCGTCGGACCGGCTCGATATCACCACAAACCGTTCTAAACTATGACCATGGCCTTGCGCCGTCCGACCCGAGGCCATGCAGCTCGGGGACGACATCACAGTCCGGGAGGACGCCATGCGCAAGGTCGTCGATTGCCGGGACTTTCCCAGTGAGTCCGGATGCACCCTCACCATCGCCGGGACCGAGGACGAGGTCGTCCTGGCCGCCGCCCAGCACGCCCAGACCGTGCACGGGCATACCGACTCACCCGAGCTGCGCGAGGAGATTCGCAAGGAGCTGAAGGACGAGGAACCCGGACGCTAGTGCCGCGCCGATCGGGGAGGTACGGAGCGAGCCGCCACGCCTCCCGGTGCCCTCCCGATGACGTTCCGCCGACCTTTCGACGATGCGGGTCAGTCCATCGAGGGCCGCACTGTTCGGAACGCGATGCCACTTCCGCGTGCTTCGGCTTGTGGCGTGATCGGCGTGTCGGGCAGCATCGCGCTCGTCCGCAGTCACAGGGGTACGGGAGTGCCTCCGCGCGCCGAGTGCTTTCCCACTTCCTGCGCCGGGCACGGCAGCGACGAGAAAACGGGTGGGACGTGGGTCGGCGTGGGGACGACGAAGCGGCAGCCGATGGTGGGCGCCGGCAGCGACGGGACGGAACCGCCGGTGGTGTGGCGATCCCCTTGATCGCCGTGGTGATCGTGTGCTTTCTGATCACGTCGTGGGCCTGGCTGTTCACGGGCGACGACAAGCACGGCGCGCGGTCGACGGCACCGGACCCCACCTCGGTGGCGGATGGCACTCCCGTCGGGGGCGGGGTGGTCGCGCAGTCGGACAGCCCCGCGCCGACGGGCGCCACGCCGAGGGCCGGCGGCACGGTGAGCGGCACCGCGTCCGGATCGCCCGCGCCTTCCGCGTCGTCGTCCGCACCCGCGCCGGGACAGCCCGGCGCGTCATCCGGGGCGACGCAGCCCCCGGGCGTCCCCGCGCAGCCGCCCGGCGTGCCGCCGCCCGCGACCGCGCCCGGCGCGACACCCGTGGGCACGCCGCGGGCGAGCGAGGCGCAGCCCGGCGAGATCGCGGTGCTGGTCGACCGCTTCGCCACCAGCGGATACATCGACGTGGTCAACCCGACCGACCGCCCGCTCAAGTCATGGAAGCTGACCGTCACCGTGTCGGGTTCACGGTTCACGGTCTTCCGCGCGGACGGGAACGGCGGCCTCACCGCGCGGTACGGCACCACGGTGGCGACCGCCACGTCGACGCGGCCCCTCCAGCCGCACGAGGAACTCACGCTCTACTTCGAGCTCAAGGACCCGGTCACCAACGCCACGTGCGACTTCTCCGGCGTGAGCTGCCGGTTCTGATCCGCCCGTCGGCCGGCCACTACTCCCGGGCCGGGCGGGGCCTCGGCGTGGAGGCGTCGAGGCATCGAGCCGTCGGGTTGTCGGGTTGTCCGGCCGTCGAGCCTCAGGCTCGCGTCGTGCCGGGTCGGTCAGCGCGTGGGCAGGCGCCGGGCGAAGAACGAGCGCACGTGCCGGCGCACGGTGGGCACCGAGACGGTCGGCTCGATCGCGCCGATCGGCGAGATCCGGTCGGCGGCGGGCATCAGCCCCCAGGCTTGCGGCCGGGGTGCGATCACCGCGTGGTCGGTGAACACCTGGTGCGCGGCGTGCGTGATCCGGCGCCGCGGTACGGGTCGGCGGGAGTCGGCGAGCAGCGCGCACCACGAGCGGTCCAGGTGCCGCTGGTCGGTGAAGCCGTCGGTGCCGGCCAGGAGCAGTGGTCGGTCAGTGCCGTCGGGAGCGATCGGGTACAGCTCGCCATCCCGGCCGGGCGCCGGCGACGGGTGATCCGGATAGCCCTCCGGGTCGACCGCGAGATGTTCGGCACGCGGTGGATCCAGGAGTTCCGGTCCCGCCCGCTCGACGACGCGCAACTGGCCGCCGCACTGGGCGAGTCAGGGCTCGTGGTGGACGCGCATCTGGATGACGCCCGCACCTGGGTCCGAGCCTTGCCGGTCGACTGAGAGGGCGTGGTGCGTGTCGGCGTGTAGGCGCGGTGGGGTGATGGTGCGGTGGCCGCCCGGCCGGGTGCGGTCGGGCGGCCACCGGTCAGCGCAGGACGGTCGGTGAGGCCGCCTTCGCGGCGAGCAGGCGTGGGGCGCCCGTTCCGTCGGCGGGCACCGCGTAGACGTTCTTGTCCCGCCCGTACATCACGGTGTGGTCGTCCAGCCAGGCCGCCTGGTCGTCGACGTTCGCACGCTCGGCCAACGGGGTCTCGCGCATCGTGGCCAGGTCGAGCACGTGCAGTCGCCACGTGGTGCTGCCGGAGCGCTTCTTGAACGCGATCCGGGTGCCGTCCGGGGACAACGACGGGCATTCCAGGTTCTCCCGTACCGTGTGCGCCTCCCAGTTCGCGTAGTCGCCCTCGACCAGGTAGGTGCGTCCCTTGGTGGAGACCGTCGCGTAGAAGCGGTTGTCGTCGGCGGCGAAGGTGACGCCCCAGTAGTTGACGTCGGCGGATCGGTAGCGTTTGCCGTCGATGGTCAGCGGGATGGCCTCGATGTTGATCAGCGTGTAGTCGGTGCGGGTGTCCACGATGCCGGTCCAGGTGGAGAATCCGGTCTTGTTGTAGGACTCGCCGGTGACGAAGACGGTCCAGGACACCATGCGTCCGCTCGCCGATACCCGGGCGCGACTGGGCGTGCCCGCGAGTTCGATCCGGCGTCGCACATTCATCGAGCGGTCCACGATCAGCGCGTCGGTGCCGGGCAGTGGGCCGCCTCGGGTCTGCAGGCAGACCCCGGTGCCCGCGCCGACGGCGAAGCGTTCGCAGCGCAGCCCGCTGTCGATCCGGGACGGGCCGGTGCTGCCGGCCGCATCGATTCCGGTCGCGGCCACGGTGCGCCGGCCGCCGCCGCGGTCGGTGTCCACGAAGACCAACTGCCCGCCCGCGGTCAGGTCCAGCGGCCGGCGTTCGACCGTCGCGTCCTCCTCGCGGCCGGCCGCGAAGGTCGAGTACCCGACCCCCACTCCGACCAGTACCAACAGGCCGAGCAGCAACGCCAGGGCGCGCCTCATCCGGTCACCTCCGGGAGCGGGGACCGCGACGGCAACAACCGCCGGGCCAGGACGAGGCAGCCGGCCATCCCGACTCCCATGGCGAGCAGCGCGGGGCGCGAACCCCACAACGTCCAGGCCGCGCCGAAGAGCACCGAGGACACCATCCGGGCGCCGGCCTGACCGGTCTGGAGCAGGGCCAGGCCGCTGGTGCGCAGGTGCACCGGGAGCAGCGGTCCGGCGGCGGCCATGAGCACGCCGTCGGTGGCGGCGTAGAACAGGCCCTGGAGGAAGAGCACGCTCAGCAGCACGGTCCACAACAGCGGTGTGCCCGGGGTGCGGTCCCCGGTGGGCGCGGCGGCCACCGCGTAGGCAGCGAGCAGTGCGAGGTGCCCGCCGAGGAAGACACGGAATCGGCCGACCCGGTCGGCGAGCCGACCGAGCGGCACGGCGAGCAGCAGGTAGGCCCCGGCGGTGCCCAGCGGCAACAGCGGGAAGTATCGGAGCGGGATGTCGAAGCCCTGTTGCAGGACCAGATAGACGAACGTGTCGCCGACGGTGAGCAGCCCCAGCACGGTGGCGGCGACGCAGGCGCGCCGGAACGGACCCAGTCGCAGCAGCGCGAACGCGGCCCGCAACGACGACTCGCGCCGGGGGCCGGCCGGTTCGCGGTGGTCGCGCACGTACAGCGCCATCAGCAGCACCGCGAACACGGCCACACAGAAGCTCACCACGAACACGGCGTCGTACGCGTCGTGGGTGGCCCACAACACGGCGAACGCGGCGAGCGGGCCGAGAAAGGCGCCGATCGTGTCCATCGCGCGGTGCACGCCGAACGCCCGACCCAGGTCGGGTGCCGGGGTGCTGAGGGTGATCAGCGCGTCCCGCGGCGCGGTACGCAGCCCCTTGCCGGTGCGGTCCGCCGCGAGCACCAGGCCGAGCCCGGTGACCGACGAACCGGCCAGTGGCAGGCCGAGTTTGCACACGGCGGACAGTCCGTACCCGGTGCCCGCGACCAGCTTGCGCCGGCGGGTGCGGTCGGCCACCTGGCCGCCGAGCAGACGGACGAACGCGGTGACGCCGAAGTAGGTGCCGTCCAGGAGGCCGTATTGCAACGGGCTCAGACCCAGGGTGAGGACGAAGTAGGTGGGCAGTATGGCGGTGACCATCTCCGAGGAGACGTCGGTGACCAGGCTGACGGCGCCGAGCGCGAGCACGTTGGCGGGGACGTTGCGCGCGAACCTGCGCGGCGTCCGGGCCGAGGCGATCCCACCGGCCTGGTCCGCGCGCCGGGTGGCGGCGATGTACACGGGCGGTCCTCCCTCGATCCGTCCGGGGACGGTGGACTCGGGTCGGGTCGGAGCGGGGCGGGGTGAGACGGAGCGGGATGCAGCGCGATGGGCAGGGTCGGGACGGGGGAGGGTCGGAGGGGAACGGGCCCGGTGCGGGCCGACCGGGAAGGAGGTCGCCGGGCGGCCCGCACGATCGGTGGACTCGATCGGTGGACTCAGTGGCAGCCGACCGGCCCGAAGGAGTCGAGCTGCTTGCCGTCGTAGCGCACGAGCTGTCCGGAGTAGGTGCCGGCGGAGAGGGTCAGCTTGAGCACGGCCGGCGAACCGGTCACCCGCTTCTCACTGTTGGGCTGCGGACTCTCGAAGTCGTACGGGTCCGCGCCGCCGGTGCCCACGAGCAACTCGCGGATGCCGGCGGGATCCGCCTTGGCCTTGGGGTTCTGCGGCGCGTAGCGCTCGTAGAGGTGGTCGTGCCCGTTGAGGATCAGATCGGTGTGCGCGTCGTAGAGCACCTGCCACGCGGTCTGACTGACCTTGTCGGCCTGCGGTCCCGAGCTGTACAGGGGCTTGTGCCAGTAAGCGGCCACACAGCCTTGCGAGTTGTTCGCCAGGTCCGCCTTCAGCCATTGGATCTGCGCCGAGTTCGCCGACATCGACTGCTCGGAGTCGAGCGCGATGAAGTGCCAGCCGCCCCGGTCCCAGCTGTACCAGGTGGTCCCGTTCGGAGTCGCCCGGTCGCCGAAGTAGGCCTTGTAGCCGGACTCGGGAGGACTGTCGTCGTACTCGTGATTGCCGGGCGAGGGACGGGTCTTGGCCTTGAACCGGCCCCACGTGGTGTCGTAGTACTTGCGGAAGTCGGCGAGGCTGCCCGTGTCGTACTGGTTGTCCCCGAGCGTGATCACCTCGTCCGGGTTGATCGCCTCGACCCGCTTCGCGGTCTGCTCCGCCCCGCAGTCCTGCGACGACGTGCAGCCCGGGTCGGAGATGTCGCCGGCGGCGACGACGGTGAACGAGGAGCCGCCGGCCTGCGGGGTGCCGACCACCGAGGCACTGGGCGCGGACAGGTTGCCGGCCGCGTCGCGGGCGCGGACGGTGTAGGTGTAGCCGACTCCGGTGGTCAGGCCGGTGTCCGCGTAGGAGGTGCCGGCGCTGGTGCCGACCGTGACGCCGTCGCGCAGCACGTCGTAGCCGGTGACCCCGACGTTGTCGGTGGAGGCGGTCCAGCCCAGCGAGACGCCGGTGGACGTGGTGCCGGTCACCCGCAACGCGGTCGGCGTGCTCGGTGCGGTGGTGTCCGGGCCGCCTGCGCCGAAGACCTCGAACTCCCAGAGGGAATAGCCGTATTCGGTGGCACGCGTGGTCGCGTACACGCGCACGTGGCGACCGTGCGTGGACAGCGCGCCGAGATCGTCGGTGCCGCCGTCGCCGGTGGACGTGTTGTAGACCTTGGTCCAGGACGCGCCGTCGGGCGAGACCTCGATCCGGTAGGCCTTGGCGTAGGCGGCCTCCCAGGTCAGCCGTACCCGGGAGATCGAGACGTCGGAGCCGAGGTCGACGCTGAGCCATTGGGCGCCGGCGCCCTCCTGGCTCGCCCACCGGGTGGTGGTCTTGCCGTCCACGGCCTTGGCCGCGCCGTAGGTGGAACTCTCGGTGGACGAGGCGGTGGCGGGTTTGCCGCGGGAGAGCAACACCTCGGCGGCGGAGGCGGTTTCCCCGAAGGTCAGCACCGTTGCCAACATCGCGACGACGGCGATCACCGCGGGCAGTCGAGGTATTCGGGACAGGGCGCGCCGGCCGAACCGGGCCGGGAATCTTCCGCGTTGCGGGCGCGTGGGCAGGGACAGGTGCACGTCGTCCTCCAGCGTTGAGGAGCCGATCGTCGTGCCTGAGCCGGGCGGGATGGTGCGCTCGATCGGGCCGGAGAAGTGCGCTCGCGGGACCTGGCGACACCGCGAAAAAGCAGCCCGCGATGCCCCAACAGGAGCCTCCGGCCCGACTGTTGGCCCCGACGATCCCAAGCAGCCGCGCACCCCGTCAAGACTTGTTAGGAAACTTTACTAACAAGACCCGCCCAGTCCACGTCCCCGCCCGAACCCGTCCACAGGAAGCCTCCCGACACCCCTGGCGGCCCCGCGCCGGGCACCTCGACGCCCCGGAGGCATCGCATGGGTGTCGACCCGGGGTCGGCTGTGGCCGTAGGTCAGGACGAGGTGGGGAGGTCGAACAAGACCCGTGCAGTCCACGCCCCTGACCGAACCCGGCGACAAGAAGCCACCCACCCCTGCGCCCCGGCGCGGAGCACGCCGATGACCCGAAGGCCGCATGGGCGCCGGGTCGGGGGGTGGATGTGGTGGTGGGTCAGGGGGAGGAGGGGTGGTCGAACAAGACCCGTGCAGTCCACGCCCCAGACCGAACCCGGCGACAAGAAGCCACCCACCCCTGCGCCCCGGCGCGGAGCACCCCGATGACCCGAAGGCCGCATGGGCGCCGGGTCGGGGGGTGGATGTGGTGGTGGGTCAGGGGGAGGAGGGGTGGTCGAAGGTGGGGGTGGGGGCGGCGGGGGTGTGGTTGAGGACCAGGACGCCGATGACGGTGGCCAGGGTGAAGACGACGAGGATCAGGGTGGCCAGGATCAGGCGGCGGCGGCGTTCGCGGCGTTGCCAGTCCTGGTGGGCGGTGTGGTAGGCGTCGGGGGCCGGGTGTACGCCGGCGGCGAGGGTTTCCAGGGCCTCGCGCAGGTGTCGCTCGGTGTCGGGCGAGGTGGGAGGGGTGGGAGGGTTGTTCATCGCCGTACCTCCAGCGCGTGCGTGAGAGCGGCGATCCCACGAGCGGTGTGCGTTTTGACGGAGCCGACCGAGATGCCCATGGTCGACGCGATCTCCTTCTCCTTGAGCCCGAGCCAGTGGCGCAGTACGAGTGCCTCGCGCTGGCGCGCGGGCAACTCGCGCAGCGCGCGGATCAGCGCCTGCTGGTCGTCGCGCAGCAGGGCCGAGGTCTCGGCGGAGGCCACCGTGTCGACGGAATCCTCGACGTGTCGGCGGGCGACCTGGAGATGGCGTATTCGCATCCGGGTCTGGTTGCACACGACCGAACGCAGATAGGCGGCGGCGGCGTCGGGTGTGCGCAGTTTGCGGAATTTGCGGTAGATCTCGTAGTACGCCTCGGCCACGATGTTCTCCGGGTCGTCGGCACCCAGGAGGGTGGCGAGTCGGAGCATCGAGGGGTAGTGCAGGTCGAACAGGCGCGCGATCTGCACCTCGCGATCCGATTCGTCCGCGGCCGGCGGCGGTTGCATCCCGCCCGGGAGCGAGGCATCCGGAACGCGGGCGGCCCGGGGGAGCAGTGCCTCAGGGACCAGTGCCCCGGGAACCAGCGCCTCGGGGACCGACGCCTCGGGAACCCGCGATTCCACGATCGGCGCCTCCGGGACCGGCGCGCCGCGCGACGGCGCGGGCGCGGGTGCCGGTGCGGGCTCGATGTCCCGGCGCAGGCGTTTCACGAGCCGCTCGCCTCCTTCCCCGGGCCACGCCGGCCGACCAGGCGGGCCGGCAGCGCCGTGGTGTCCGCACCCCGCGCGGCGCCCATCCGGTCGAACACCTCGGTGAGGACCAGGGTGACCGCGAGGTTGAGCAGCAGTGCGGCGAGCCCCGCGTACATCTGCACGCCCCGACCTCCCAGCTCGATCCGGATCAGCGAGACGAAGCCCTCCCGCACGACCGCGACGGTACCGGTCAGCATGCCCACCGCCCAGCCCGCCAGCAGTGCCCGGTGGTGCAGACGCCGGGTGAACAGCCCGATCACCACGGCCGGGAAGATCTGCAGGATCCACACCCCGCCGAGCAGTTGCAGATTGATCGCGGCCTGGTCGCGCAGCCCGAAGACGAACGCCACCGCGCCCACCTTCGCGGTCAGCGACACCCACTGCGCGACGCGCATCTGCCGCTTGGGCGTGGCCGTCGGCTGAAAGTAGGCGACGTAGACGTTGCGCACGAAGGAGGTAGCGGCGGCGATCGACATCACCGCCGCCGGCACCAACGCGCCGACGATGATCGCGCCGAACACCAGACCGGCCGGAAAGGCAGGCAGCAGCCGGTCGACCAGCATCGGTACCGCCGCCTCGGCCGTACCCGAGGGCGCGTCGACGTCCATCGCCACCGCCGCGATGCCCAGCACGCCGAACATCGCCAGCACCGAGGTCCAGGCGGGCAGCGCGACGCAGACCCGACGCAGCGTGTCGGGACCGGACGCGGCGAACCCGGCGGTCAGCACATGCGGGTACATCAACAGCGCCAGCGCCGAACCGAACGCCAGCGTGGCGAACCCGGCCTGCTGATGCGGCCCCAGGACCAGCGAGGCGTCCACCGGACCGTGCGCGGCCAGCCGCCGATCCGCGGCCTCGAACATCGGCCCCGGCCCGCCGAACCGGCGGAGTACGAACGCCACCGCCACCGCGGCCGAGCCGAAGATCGCCACACCCTTGAGCGCCGAGATCACCGTGGGCGCGCGCAGCCCGTGCCGATACGTGGCGATCGCCAACCCGGCGAACAGGGCGACCATGGTCAGGTCGCCGGTCAGGCCGCGCGGATGCAGCCCCGCGGCGGCGAGCACGGCGCGGATGCCCAGCACCTGGAGCGCCAGGTACGGCATCGTGGCCAGGATCCCGGTCAACGCGACCACCAGCGCCAGCGCCGGCGAGCCGTAGCGACCCCGGACGAAGTCGCCCACGGTCAGGTAGCCGTGCAGGCGGGCCACCGCCCACAGCCGGGGCAGCAGGACGAAGGCCATCGGGCACACAATCACCGTGTACGGCAGCGCGAAGAACGCCGACGCGCCCCGGCCGTACACCTGGCCCGGCACGGCGGTGAAGGTGTACGCGGTGAAGATCGTGCCGCCGAGCAGGAACCAGGTCCACACCGGGCCGAGACCGCGGTCGGCCAGCGACCAGTTCTCCAGCGACGGCAGATCCGCGGTGCGGCGCAGGCGCGGTGCGGTCACCGCCAGTAGCGAGGCACCGCCGACGACGATCAGGAGGGCCGCGATCATGGCCCCGTCGGTCATCCGTCACCGTCCGGATCGACGTGTGAGCGCGCTCGCCCACGGGTTGCGCGAGCGTACCCGACCGGGCCCGGGCCACCTCACGGAAATCCGCCGGACATCGGCTGTCAACCAAAAAGCGCGCACGCGCAACTCTTCCACAGGGCCGGCGCACGGTCGGCCCCGTGGCCACCGACAGCAGGAGGCGCGATGACCGGGAATCGACCCCCGACCGCCGCCGGACACGCCCGCGCGCGCCGCCGGATCGCGGCCGGGATCTGCCTTGCCGCGCCGGTCGCGGCGCTGCTGTGGGTGCCCTCGTACGCCCGTCGAGGGCCGGAAATGGCCGGTGTCCCGTTCTTCTACTGGTACCAGCTCGCCTGGGTGCCGGGGTGCGCCGCCGCCATGCTCGTCGCCTACCTGCTGCTGCGCCGCCCCGACCGGCGCGAGCCCTGACCGACCCGGATCGGCCGCCGCTCCCGGCCGCTCCCGCCGTACCCGTCCGTCGCTCTTCCGTCCCCCTGCCCGATGAGGAGTACGCGTGCCCCCCACCAACACCGGTACCAGCACCGGCACCCGCAGCCCCCGTTCGTACAATCCGAGGTCGATCCTGATCTGGACCGTCGTCGCCCTGATCGGCGCGGCCGGCTGGGGCGTGGTCGCCCTGGCCCGCGGCGAGGAGATCTCGGCCGTCTGGCTGATCTTCGCGGCGGTCGCCTCGTACGCGATCGCCTACCGCTTCTACTCGCGCTTCATCGCGGTACGAGTCCTGGAGCCGGACGACACCCGGGCCACCCCGGCCGAACGCCTGGACGACGGCGTCGACTACCAACCGACGGACCGCCGGGTGCTGTTCGGGCACCACTTCGCCGCGATCGCCGGCGCCGGACCGCTGGTGGGCCCGGTGCTGGCCGCGCAGATGGGCTACCTGCCGGGCACGATCTGGATCGTGGTGGGGGTGATCTTCGCCGGGGCCGTGCAGGACATGGTGATCCTCTTCCTCTCCATGCGCCGGGACGGCAAGAGCCTGGGGCAGATGGCCCGCGACGAGATCGGCCGGGTCGGCGGCGTCGCGGCGCTGATCGCGGTGTTCGTGATCATGATCATCCTGCTCGCGGTGCTCGCCCTGGTCGTGGTCAACGCGCTGGCGAACTCGCCGTGGGGGACCTTCTCGGTCACGCTGACCATCCCGATCGCCCTGTTCATGGGCGTCTACCTGCGCTTCCTGCGCCCGGGTCGGGTGCTGGAGACCAGCGTGATCGGCGTCGTACTGCTGCTGGCCGCGATCATCGGCGGCGGGCAGATCGAGGACACCGCGCTGGGCGACGCGTTCACGTGGAGCCCGACCACGCTGGTGTTCTGTCTGGTCGGGTACGGCTTCGTCGCCTCGGTGTTGCCGGTGTGGCTGCTGCTGGCCCCGCGCGACTACCTGTCCACCTTCATGAAGGTCGGCACGATCGTGCTCCTGGCCATCGGGGTGCTGGTCGCCGCGCCGAACCTGAAGACCGACGCGGTCAGCTCGTTCGCGAGCTCGGGTTCCGGGCCGGTGTTCGCCGGGTCGATGTTCCCGTTCCTGTTCATCACCATCGCGTGCGGGGCGTTGTCCGGTTTCCACGCCCTGGTCGCCTCCGGTACCACGCCGAAGCTGATCAGGAAGGAGTCGCAGGTCCGGATGATCGGCTACGGCGCCATGCTGATGGAGTCGTTCGTGGCGGTGATGGCGCTGATCGCGGCGTGTGTGATCGATCCCGGTCTGTACTACGCGATGAACGCCCCGGCCGGAGTGCTCGGTGCCACGGCCGAGAGCGCCTCACACGCGGTGGCCGGTCTCGGGTTCACGATCAGCCCCGAGGACCTGCGCTCGGCGGCGACCGCGGTCGAGGAGAAGACCCTGATCGCCCGGTCCGGCGGAGCGCCCACGCTGGCCGTGGGCATGTCGGAGATATTCGCCGAAGTCTTCGGCGGCGCGGGGATGAAGGCGTTCTGGTATCACTTCGCGATCATGTTCGAGGCGCTGTTCATCCTGACCACGGTGGATGCCGGCACCCGGGTGGGCCGCTTCATGCTCCAGGACATGCTGGGCAACGTCTGGAAGCCGATCGGCCGGGTCAACTGGAAGCCCGGCATCTGGATCACCAGCGCCGTGGTGGTGGGCCTGTGGGGCTACTTCCTGTACGCCGGGGCCACCGATCCGCTGGGCGGGATCAACCAGCTCTTCCCGCTGTTCGGCATCGCGAACCAACTGCTCGCCGCCGTCGCGCTGACCGTGGCCACCACCGTGCTGATCAAGTCGGGCAAGCTGCGCTGGGCCTGGGTCACCGGCATCCCGCTGGCCTGGGACGTGGCGGTGACCTACACCGCCGGGGTGCAGAAGATCTTCTCCGACGACCCCCGGGTCGGCTTCTTCGCGCAACGGGACCGCTACGCCGACGCGATCGACGCGGGCAAGGTGCTGGGCCCGGCGAAGAACATGGACGACATGCACACCGTGGTGCTCAACTCCACCGTGGACGGCGTGCTGATCTCGCTGTTCCTGGTACTGATCGCGCTGGTGATGGGCAACGCGGCGATCGTGTGCGTGCGGGCGATCCGGGCCGGGGGGACGCTGCCCACCACGGAGACCCCATACGTCGAGTCGAAGCTGACGGACGAACCCGTCGACGCACCGCGCGTGCGCGAACTCGCCGGAGCGGGAGCGGGAGCGAATACGGGCACGGGCGCGGCTTCGGGCTCCGGCGACGAGGCGGCTCGGTTGTGACGCGAACCGACACCGAAGCGAACCCGGACCCCGACGTGGGGGGCGGGCCGGGCCCGAAGCGGCTGTTGCAATGGATCCGGTGGTACCTGCGGGAGATCTCCGGCGACGCGGAGTACGACCGGCACTGTCGGCGGCACCTGCGCGAGCATCCGGATCGGCCGGTGCCGTCCCGACGGGCCTACGAGTCCTGGCGGGCCAGGCGGCGCGAGGAGAACCCGCAGACCCGCTGCTGCTGAGCCGCGCCACCGGCGGGGATCCGACATCAGACGACCGGCACGCGCCGCGCCGGCCGGGTCCGCCCGACCCGGTCGCGCGGCCCGTGCGCGGCACGCGGGTACCGCGCACCACCACGTGGTGAGGGCGGGCGGTCGCACATGCTCATGCCGGGCCGGTGCCGCCGCTCGGGTCCGCGCCGGCCAGGCCCGCCAGGACGACGTCGGCCCGGTGGCGCCACGTGTAGCGGTCGAGGACCTGGCGGCGGGCCTCGTCGCCGAGCGAGCGGCGCAGGCCCGGGTCGTCGATCAGTTCCAGAACGGCGTGCGCCCACGCTTTCGGGTCGGCGGGCGGCCGGATCAGGCAGTTCACCCGGTCCGTCAGAACCTCGTGCAGGACCGGCAGGTCGGAGGCGATGAGGGCGCGCCCGTAGGACATGTACTCGAAGAGCTTCATCGGCGAGGTCCAGCGGCCGGTCTCGCCGAGTCTGCCGGTGAGGTACACCTTCTCCTCGTACGGAGCCAGCACGACGTCGAACAACGGGTAATACCCGGGCAGCTCGGCGGGCGGTCGGTGGCCGTGGAAGTACACGTTGGCGAGTCGGCAGGGCCCCTCCCAGCGATCCCGGTCCTCGGGCGTACCGCCGACCAGGTGGAAGTCCGCGCCCGGGATGCGCTCGGCGACGTCGAGGATCAGGTCGATGCCGCGACCGTCGTACAGGTGTCCGACGTAGCCGATCCGAGGCAGCCCCTCGCGACCGGGCAACCGCACGCTCTCGACGTCGAGTCGGGGCGGGTCGGCGCAGTCGGGCACGATCAGGACGCGGGCCGGATCCAGGTCCGGGTAGGTCGCGCGCAGGTCGCGGGCGAGCGCGTGGGTGATCACCACGAGACGGGCGAGGCGCGGATCGGCGAGCAGGCGGTGATCGGTCTCGGGTGGGGTCAGGTCCTCGCGGATCTGGTGGACCTCGTACACGAACGGCGCGACGTCCGCCGCGGCGACGAGGCTGTACGGATCGCGGCCGTAGATCAGGTCCGGTGCGCCCGCTTCGAGCAGCAACTCGCGCACCCGCTGGGCGCGTTGCCGGTAGCCGGCGGGGGAGTAGCCGTCGGGGACCGGGACGGTGCGGATGGGGAAACGATGGCGGACGCCGTAGTAGGCGTACGGGTCGTCGGCCTCGTGGGTGCCGGGCGCCGCGTAGAGGGTGATGTCGTGTCCGGCGGAGGCGAACGCGTCGCACATGCGCATGACATGGACGCTGTTGGCCCACACGGATGGGATGCTGCCGCCGTGCAGGTAGGCGATGCGCATACCGGCCCCGTCTCAGCCCTGGATCGAGAACGCCGCAAGCGGGCATGGGCGGGCGTCGGCGGTCGATTGCCGCGGTGCGATGCGTACGGGGTCCATCGGCGTCTCCTCGTCCTGGGCGGCGGGTGTCGCGAGCCGGGGCTCGGGTGCGCTCGGGGCCGGCGGCGCCGGGTCATCATCACCGGTGATCGGCCCGTTGCCAAGGGTGACGCGCGGGCGGGAGCGAGAACCGGTCGGCCCGCGCGCGGGACGCGATGTGTCGTTGTTTCACTGTTTTCGGCCATTGTTCGGCCGACCTACCGAAATCCGCCGGTCCGGATGCATCGTTGACAGCCCGCGAGCGCAGTGGCCGCCCTCCGGCGCCGCCGCCATAACGGCTGATCACTCGACCCGGTCGACCCCGAGGCGAGTGTCCCGCACCGAATACAAGGCGGTTTCCGGCTGTACGGACTTGACCCGCCACGGAGCGCCACCGCCGCGTACTCCTTGTATTCATCGTCGTCGCCCGCACACCATGGCGCTTCCGGTCGTCCCCGTCGACGGCGGGGGAGCCGGCGAGCGGAAGGGAGTCCGATATGCAGGACGACATCGAACTTGTCCCGGAAGAAGAACTGCCCGAGTTGGCCTTGATGATCGACTTGCCCAGCTGAGGCAACGTCACCGGGTGCGGCGGGTCGCACGATCCGGTCCGCCGCACCCACCCCACCGGGAGCCCGGAGGCACTCGCGATGCGCGTGGAACCAGACGCAGGTCAGGGCGCCGAGGAACGCGCGGTCCTGGCGCGGATGACGCAAACGATCCTGGCCCGAGCCGAACTGACGGCCACACCACGGGAATCGACCCACCCGGCGGTCATCGAAACGGCACACATCGCGCAACGAGTCCTGCGCGCCGACGTCCCCGACCCACAACGGCTCGAAGCGCTCGGGCGCATGTTCGCGCGAGCCAGGGCCGACATCGCCGCCCCGCCCTGCGAACTGCCCTGGCCCGTCGACCTCGTCGCGCCCCGCGCACACCTGGAACGCAGTGTGGCCCGGGCACTCAAGACCATCCCCAGGCGGGACGACGACAACGCGCCCGCGCCGGTGTCGGCCGTGGTCGCGTGGCGGGACACCGATACCGAGATCATCCACGAGAGCACCGCGCTGCTTGCCCGGGTGTGGCCCGAGGCGAGCGCGGAACTGCAAGAAATCCTGGTGCAGATCGCGCTGTTGCACGGTGCGGCCATCGACGGCTTCACCGATTTCGGGGTGCACGGCGCGGTGTTCATCCGGCGCGACCGGTTGCGGCGAGGCGTGGACGGCCTGCCCGGCGCGATCCGACTGGCCGAGGCCCTCGTGCACGAGGGAACGCACACGCGCTGCAACGCGGCGGCGGTCGCCGCCGAGCCCTTCCTGTGCCCGGTCGAGGGCGACGGCCCCCTCGTGGCGACCCCGCTGCGGGCCGATCCGAGGCCGCTCACCGGGCTGTTCCAGCAGGCCGTCGTGTTGGCCCGAAGCCTGCTGCTCTACCGTCGCCTGCTCGACGCCGACGTGGCGCCACCCACGCCCGAGGCCGCGGCCGCCGTGCGCTCGCGACACGACCGGCTGGCCCGCTCGGCGATCGACGCCGTGAACACCCTGCTCGAACATCGCGACGCGCTCACCGACCACGGGACGTCCGTCCTGGACGAGGCCGCCGACATCGCCCGGGCCCGCGGGTGACGCCCGCTCCGGCATGGGAGCCACAGGTGTTCACGCCCTACGGCCACACGCCCGACGTCGTGATCGCGCGGATCGCGGCCCGCTCGCCGCAGTTCGACGCGGTCTGCGCGTCCGGCGATCGGCCCGTCCTGGTCGGCAGCGCCGCGGGCCATCGCCGCGAACAGGTGGTGCTCAGCGCACGCGGGGAACTCCTGGAGCGGGTCGGCAACATCCTGGCCGGCCGGGCGGCCGAGGCGGATGCCGCCACGGTGGCGTCCTACGCCGAATTGCGGCGCAAGGGTGTTCCCGCGCTGGATCCCGCCGAGTCGACCCCGGACGGCTCCGCACCGCCGGACACGGCCCGAACCACCCGACGGTTGTGGGTCCTCGGGCACCTGGCCGACTCCGGCGAGGAGATCCACGTCCCCGCCGGCGCCGCCTTCCTTCAGCACCGCCCGCCGGCCGGCTGCGACCCGGGTCCGGGCGTCGGCTCCACCGGCGTCGCCGCACACCCCGACCCGGACGCCGCCGCCGACCACGCGGCCTGGGAGGTCCTCGAACGCGACCTGATCCGGCGAAGCTGGTACGGCCTCGCCGCTGCCCCCACGCCGCTCCCGACCGGCGAACTCCCGGGCCCACTGGGCGAACTCCTGCGCGTACTCGACCTGACCGCTACCGGCTTGGACCTCCCCGCCCCGAGCGGAACGCGCTGCGTCGTGGTGTGCCTGCACGCCGCCGACGGCGCCGGCCAGACGTTCGGCGCCCGCTGCGGCCCGGACTCCGCCGTGCCGACCCTGATCGAGAAGGCGGCCTACGAGGCGCTCATGGTGCGCTGGAGCATGGGCAGCGCGGTGGCCGTGGACACGTGGGACCGGTGGCGGGGGAGCGGGCCTCCGGAGACGGCGGTGCAGCATGCCCTGTGGGCCTATCACCGCCAGGACAGCCTGCGGCTGTGGACGGATGGGGCGGCAACCCGGACGTCGGGAGGAGCCGCCTCGATGTCGGGGCGGCTCGCGTCGGGCTCGGAGTGGCCGGCCTCGGTGCCGGATCCGGGCTCGCCCTCGGACTCGGGCTCACGCTCGGGCTGTGGCGCGGCGGCTGCGAGTACCCCGGCGGAGCAGCCGGCTCGTACTCCGGTCGGTGCGTTCGCCTCCCGACCCGGTCTCGCCGCGTTGTCCGCCCACACCGCGCGGGACGTCGTGATCGTGGAAACCACGGCGGGGCCGGCGCGCACCCGGGGTACGACCGTGATCCGGGTCGTGGCCCCGGGCGCCCGAGCACTGCCCAACGGCCCGAGCGCCGAACGTCACTTCCAGACCGTTCGCGGGCCGCATCCTTTCGGATGACCGCAGCCCGGATCACTCGGGGTGCCCGAATCACCCGGACCACCGGACCACCCGGACCACCGTGACGCGAGGAGCCACATGCCGAAGACGGACAGCCCGACCACCACGAGCCCCCGCCCGCCGGTCGCGTCGCCCGACGTCGACACCGCGCATTCTCGACCGCCGGCCGCCCAACCGGCGCAGACCGGCGCGCACTACGCCGACACCCACGCGGCCGACTACGACCGCTGGTTCGGCAAACCGGGCATCACCGGCGCGACCGTGGACCGCCTTGCCGATCTCGCCGCCGTCGCCGGCCCCGGCCCCGTGCTCGAACTGGGCATCGGCACCGGCCGAGTCGCCCTCCCCCTGGCCGAACGCGGCCTGCGCGTGCACGGCATCGACGCCTCCGAGGCGATGATCCGGCACCTTCGCGGCAAACCCGGCGGCGCGAAAATCCCGGTCACCATAGGTGACTTCGCCGACGTGCCGACCTCCGGCTCGTTCTCGCTGATCTACCTCGCGGGCGGCACCTTCTTCGAACTCCCGGACAGCCGGAGCATGCAGCGTTGCCTCACCGCCGCCCGGGCACGACTGCGCCCCGGCGGCCTCCTCGCCTTCGACGCCCACCTGCCCGAGGCACTCGCGGTCGCCGCCGCGTCCGGCATTCCCGAGGTCGTCGTCGAGACCGACGAACTCCTCATCCTGTGCCACCGCCGCATCGACCCGTCCACGCAGACGTACCACTCCCACTACCTCGTGCACGAGGCCGACCGCACGCGTCATCTCCGCGTCTCCTTCCACTACGCGTCACCGGGCGAACTCGATCTGCTGGCACAGCGGTCGGGCCTGCGCCTCAAGCAACGCCTGGGCTCCTGGGCGGGTGCGCCCTTCACCCGGGACAGCGCCTACCACGTCTGTGTCTACGCACCCGACACCTCGGAGGCGTCGTGACCGGGCCGACCCCCGATCCCGCATCCGAGACCCGAACGTCCGTTCCCACCGCCGTTTTTCCGCTCCCGCACCGCGACGGACTGGACCCCCTACCGGAGTTCGCCACCCTGCGCCGCGACGCCCCATGCGCCCGCATTCGGCTGCCCAGCGGCGACCCGGCCTGGCTGGTCACCCGCTACGCGGACGTACGTCTCGTCCTGGGTGACCCCCGCTTCAGCCGCACCCGCGCGACCCGGGGAACCGGCCCACGGATGGCCGCCGTACCCACCCTGGCCGACTCGATCCTGGCCGCCGACCCGCCGGTGCACACCCGCCTGCGCAAACTCGTCGCCGCCGCCTTCACCGCCCGCCGCGCCGAGGCCATGCGTGCCGACATCGCCCGCCTGGTCGCCGACCTCCTGGACACCGTCACCGCCCACGACCGCCCCGCGGACCTGGTCACCCTGTTCACCCGCCCCCTCCCGCTGGCCGTCATCTGCGACCTCCTGGGCACCCCGCGCGACGACGGCGACCGCCTCGACGCGTGGTGCGACGCGCTGCGCAGCCTCACCGCGATCCCGGACGCCGCCGTCACCCACGCGGTCGGCGAGATGACCGGCTACATGGGCACCCTGATCGCCGACAAACGCCGCCACCCGGCGAACGACATGCTCAGCGTCCTGATCGCCGCCCGTGACGACGAGGACCGCCTCACCGAGGAGGAACTGCTCTCCTTCTGCGTCGTGCTCCTGGCCGGCGGCTACGGCACCACCGCCGACCGGCTGTCCGGCATGATCCACCTCCTCCTGGACGTGCCCGACCGCTACCGGCACCTCGTCGACCACCCGGACCGGATTCCGACGGCCACCGAGGAACTGCTGCGCTATGCCCAGACCAACGTGCAGGCCAATCTCCGGGTGGCCACCGAGGCGATGACCCTCGCGGGCGTCGACATCGTCGAGGGCGACGCGGTGATGGCCGTCAACTCCGCGGCCAACCACGACGAATCCGTCTTCGACACCCCCGACCACCTCGACCTGGCCCGGACCCCCAACCCGCATCTGAGCTTCGGGCACGGCGTACACCACTGCGTGGGCGCCCAACTGGCCCGAGTGCAACTCCAGGAAGCCCTGACCGCCTTGACCCGGCGCTTCCCGACACTGCGCCCCGCGGCCCCGCCGACCTGGAAAACCGGCCTGAAGACCCGAGCCCCCGGCACTCTCCCCGTGACGTGGTGACCACCGATGTCCGAAGACCCACCCCGCCCGCTCGTCGACCGCGCCCTGTGCATCTCCTCCGGCATCTGCGCGGCCACCGCACCCGCCCACTTCACCCGAAGCGCGGACGGCCGAGCCGCGGTCCGCGCGGACGCCCCACCCGTCGACGCGCACACCGAGGACGCCGCGTACCTGTGCCCGGTCGAGGCCATCACGTTCACCCGAGACCGGGGCTGAGCACGCCGACCACCGGGCCGGCAGACTCACCACCTCTCGTCGGTCTCGACCGGCTCGGGCACACCCTCGGCGCGGGCCGGCGGGTGTGCGGTGCGCGGTAGGTCGGTCGGGGTGTCCGGATCAGCCGATTCGCGTGGTCGGCGTCGCGCAATCCGGCCTATCGATCGAGTCGGGCGGTTTCTACACTTCCCATGGGTTCCGTTGCCCGATCCGCTGCGGTCACCGGCGATGGATCGCGCCCGGTCGCCACCGACTCGCCCCGGCGGCGGTGGGGCCTTCCTGTGGAACCGACAAGAGCCCGGGACGAGGGTGATGGACACCGGTCGCGAAGCTCCGGGTGAGCTCGCCCGATCCGGGGCCCGGGGTATGGAGCGAGGAAAGCGGCGTGACCTACACCCGACCCGGGTTGACCCCGCCGGCCTGGTGGCCGGCGGAGATCGATCTCGATGCGCCCGGGTCGCCCGTTCGCGCCGCCGCCCCCGTGTCCGTGCCGAGTCCGGCGACCCGGACTGTCCCGGTGCCGGCCACGACGCCGATCGCCGCGGTGAACCCCGCGACCCCGGTACGGAACACCGTCGAGGAACGATCGGTGGCCGGACCGCCGACGCCCGCCCGGGGGACGCCCCGACGGGTGGCCGGACCTCCTCCGATCCCGCTCGCGCCCGGTATGGCGCCCGGGGACGACGAACAACTCGGCGGGGGATTCGAGGCGCCGGCGGCGCCCGCGTGGTCGGGTTCGCCGGCCGGTTACGGATGGGACTTCGAATCGGACGAACGGGGCCATCGGGGACGGGGCTTCGAGGGGCAGGAAGGCCGCTCCCGGACCCGCTTGGTGCTCGCGGGGCTGCTCCTGGTCACGGGGATCACCGTCGCGGCGGTCCTGTTGACCGGAGGCGACGAGCCCGCCGCCTCGACCGCCGCGCCGCCGCCGCCGACGGAGCCGACGGAGCCGCCGCCCCCGGTCGCGTCGTCCTCCGCGGCGCCGGGCACCGCGACTCAGGTCGCTCCCGAGCTGCTCGCCGAATACCAGCCGCGACAGGTGAGCCGACGTGTCGTGGACGGACGGGTCGAGGTGTCCTGGCTGCCGCCGACGCACACCGACGGAGTCGCCGGATACATGGCCGTCGCGCAGAGTCCGGCCGGCGTGTTCCAGAAGACCGAACTCCCGCGCCCGGGCGAGATGGGTGTCGTCTTCGCCGGAGCACCGGTGAGCGCCGATTCGTGCGTGGTCGTGGTGACCTTGATCCGCGGAGCGCCCACGATGAAGATTGCTCCCGGCGGGCCGGTGTGCGGACCGCCGGCGACCGGGACACCCCCCTCCGGGGCGTCCGGCTCGCGCCCGCCGCCCGCCAAGCCGGCATCGACGCCGCGTGGGTAGTGCCGCGGCGGGACCACCCCGCCGCCTCGTCCGACCGCATTCCGCTCGACCGAAGGAGCCCTCGTGCCCGACAACTCCGCAGTGCCGGCGTGGCCCGTCGTCACGATCGAGCTGTTGATCGACGACACGGTCCGGGTGGACGGCGTGTCGATTCCGGTGCCGTCCGGGGTACATCCGCGTGCCGCCGCGCTGGAGGCGGCGGCGGTGACCGCGCGCGTCCTGGGCCGCCCGGTGCGCGCGGAGGCGGTGGAGCCGGACGGTACGGTCTTCCCCCTGATCGTCGCGCAGGACGGCGGGGTGACCGCGGCGGACGATCCGATCACCCCGAACACGAAGCGACGCTCGCTGCTGGGTCGGCGCAAGAGCACGCCGCGTCCGGTGTTCGAACCGGGTCGCGATGCCGGGGATCCATCGGATACGCGGTCCGGCGACGGAGCCAAGCGCGGTCGGCGGACGCTCCCGACCGGTGCCGCGACGCCGACCCCACCGGTCGCGCCGCAGCCCGAGGCGCGCCCGGAGGCGCCGTTCGAGGCGTCGCCCGCAGGACCGGAGGGGATGTACGCACCACCGGCCCCGGAGGCGCCCCGGGAGCCGGACCGGGACCGCCCCCGTGCCTCCGGGCGGCCGTCCCAGGCCGAGGACGACTACGTGGAGGCGCCGTTCGCCCCCCGCAACGAGCCCGGGCGGACACCGACGTACGAGCCGCCCGCCGCGTCCGCGCCCGAACCCTCCGTCGAGTCCGCGCACTCCTCGACGCCGATGACGCAGGCGCCGACGCCTGCTCCGACTCCGACTCCGACTCCGACTCCGACTCCGACTCCGACGAGCGTGACCGGGTCGGCCGTGCCGGCGGCATCCGTCGCGCCGGTGGAGGCCGCCCCCGCCACGCCGGCGGTCGAGCGCTCGACACCCGCGCCCGAGCCGGCCGCCGCCGAACCGGCTCCCGCTCAGACCCTCTTCGCGCCGCGCGTGACGGTAATCCCGCCCGTCGCACCCGTCGATCCGGTCGAGCCCACGCCCTCGTGGCACGCTCCGCAGCGCCAGGTCGCGCAGGTGCCGATCGACGAGGAGCCCGCCGCCTTCCCCGCCGCCCCGGTGCCGGCCGATCCGCCCATACCGGCCCCGAGTTCGGCTCGGGCCGAGGCTCCGGCCCCGAAGCCGGCGTCGGCCCGGACCCCGGCGGCCGTTCGGGTCGAGCCCACCGAGGAACAGGCCCTCAAGGTGGCCGAGATCGCGCGGTTCGTCCGTGCCGGCGACGACGAGCGCGCGTTGGCCCTTGCCGCGTCCCTGGACGCGGCCACCAGCGCGGGCGGCGACGAGGGGGCGATGCCCGCGGCGCGTGAGGTGCACGCGTACGTCGCGGTGCTGACCGGTCGCCCGGAACTGGCCCTGGAGTTGTACGCGGACGCCGCCCTGGCCCAAGGGACGCACCCGAAGGAGGCGGCCCGGATGACCTCGAACGCGCACTACTGCTGGTTGCGGATCGACGACATGGAGTCCGCGTACGATCTCGGCCGGGTCCTGTTGCGGGCCTACTCGGCGGTCCCGACCGACCCGGGGCAGGCGGCCGTTCGCGATCGCATGCGCTCCCTGCGGGCCGGCCTGTCCGGGTGACCCGACCGGTCGGCGTCGCGGCGGGTCGCCGGGGTCGGGGATCCGAGGAAGCGGTGCGCGGGCCGAACCCGGCTCAGCCGGGGCGGGTACCGGAGGTGCGTCGGCGGATCAGCCAGGTCGCCAGTCCGGCGCCCAGGAGCAGCGCGAGCGGCAGGCCCAGCCACACGGCGGGGCCGCCGAACGCCGCATTCGCGCCCGTGGACTTCTCGGCGCCGGTCGGTTGCCCGCCGGCCTGGGCCGGGGCCCCGCCCGCAGTGGCCGCGCCGTTCGTGGGCGTCCACCCGGGGGGTGTGGCGGATGCCCCCGAGTCCGGCGCGTATCCGGGACCGGGCTCCTTGGTACCGCCGACGGACACGTCGACGGCGAGCGAGCGTTGCTCGCCCTCGCCCTGTACCGCGACCGCGAGGTAGTACCACCCGGGCAGCATGTCGGCGAGCTCCTGCTGCCGTTCGCTGCGGTTGAGGTAGCGCACGGGCCGGGTCGCGAACGGGTCCGAACGGCCGGCGAAGATGTGCTCCGTGTCGAACACGGCCGCCGACTCCTGGGCGAGTTCCTCGCGTACGGGGTTGTACAGGCGCACCTCGGTCGGGGCGTACCCCCGCCCGCCACCGACCCGGACCTGGAGGGCCAGGCTCCGGCCCCAGTCCAGGCGGACGCGGTAGAAGGCCCATTCGCCGAACGCGATGTCGTCGGTGAAGTGGCCGGAGCCGGGGAGCGGGGCGGCATCGGCGAACGAGCCGCCGCCGACCACCGGTACGGGCGCGCCGCCCGGTTCGGTGTAGCGCGCGATCACGGATTCGGCCGGGCCCTTGTCGAGCACGGCCGGCTCCAGGAAGATCCGCAGTTCCAGCGGGACCGGCGGACCGGTGCCCCGGCGGGTCACCGAGAACACCTGCCGGCCGGGCCGAACACAACTGTTGTTGCGGCCGGTGGAGGTCGCTCCCCAGTTCAACGACGCCGTGACGACCTTCGACAACGACTGGGAGAGTCCGGTGTCCGTCCGGCACGAGCCGCTGCGGTCGTCGATCTGCTTGAGGTCGAGCGCCTCCAGGCCCTTCACCGTGCTGACGGTCGTCCCCGACACGTATACGGTGTGGCCCAAGGGCACGTCCACGGCGTAGTACTTGACCTCTTTGTCCGCCATCCGGTCCAGATAGTCGCCGGGGGCCAGCGACACCGCGCGGGCGCCGTCGGGCGCGCCGGAGACGGGTGTTCCGGTGGGCGAGTAGGTACGGGGCGCATGATGGTTCAGCGAGGCGGACGCGGGTTCCGGCGAGGACCGGTGAGGGGCGAGTGTGTGCGCCTCGGCGGCGAAGGCGTGCGGAGCCGCGCCGGGTACCGACACCATACCCAAGGTGAGCGCCGCCGCACCGGCCAGGAACGCTGGCAGTCTCATGCCCGGGAATGTAGATCAGGATTGCACTTGCAAACAATAGATTACCGGAGAGTAATGGGCCCGCTGGGTGCCCGAACCCCTGCGCTAGGGTGACGGCGTGCCCACACCGCTCGCCGGCCGCTTCACCCTCGTCGATCCCGTCGGAACCGGAATGTCCGGCACCGTATGGCGGGCGTTCGACCACCGGTTGGGCGGCTACTGCGCCGCCAAGCTGGTGCGCCCGGCCGACGCGGGGTTGCTGCTGCGGGTGGTGCGCGAGCAGGGGTTCCGACTGGAACACCCGCACGTCTCGTCGCCCTACACGTGGGTCGCCGACGGCGACGTGCTGATCGCGATGGAGTTGTACGCGGGCGGGTCGCTGGCCTCGCTGATCCGGGATCACGGCGCCCTGCCCGAGCCGTACGTCGCGGCGATTCTCGGCCAACTCCTGGACGCCTTGGAGCATGTGCACGACGTCGGCCTCGTGCACCGCGACGTCAAGCCCGCGAACGTCCTGCTCGAGGTGACGGGACAGGGCCGGCCGCACTGCCTGCTCGGCGACTTCGGCCTGGCGCTGCCCCGCGAGGGTCCGCGGCTGACCGAGGCCGGTCACGTGGTGGGCACTTGGGGCTATCTGCCGCCGGAGGCCGCCACCGGCGCGCCGCCGGACGTACGCCGTGACCTGTACGCGCTGGGCGTCCTGGCGTGGCAACTGCTGTCGGGCAGCGAGGATCCGCCCGACGGGCCGCCGAGCATCCCCCTCGCCGCCGGTGCGTTGTGGGACCTGGTGGGCGCGCTGACCGAGGCCGAACCGCAAGCGCGACCGCAGGACGCCGCGTGGGCGTCGGCCCGGCTTCGCGAGATCGCGCCCGGATTGGGGCCGGTGACCCCCGCGTCGACCGTGGACGGCGAGCCGATCGAGGTCTTCGACGTGGTGGGCCCGCTGCCCGGCGAGGCGCCGGAAGGCCCGGTGCTGCGCGGGGTGTCGCGGACCACGGTGACCTGGCCGGACGGTCGGGTCCCGGCGGCGCGCGGTGCCTCGTCGGGGAGCCGGGTGGTCACGGTGTCGTCGTCGGCGCCCGTGTCGCCGCCGGGGCCGACCGCGCCGCCCGTGCCGGCGGGCGTCCCGGCGCCGCCCGTCGTCGCCACACCGCCCGCCCGCCCCGTCGCGCCGCCGCCCGCGCCGCCGTCGGCACCGGCCGCGTTGTCGGGGCTCGCGGTTCCGGCCGAGGCGCCGTCGGTCTCGCTGTGGCTGCGGGCGGCGGAACGGAACGCGGCCGATCCGGCTCCCCGGGCACCCGCGCCGGTCGGGGCGCCGGCCGGAAATCGCCGTGGTCGGCGCCGAGTCGGATCCCCCGGGACGTGGGCGTTCGTGGGCGGCGTGGTCGCCGTCGCGGCGGTGACGACCGCGTTGATCACGAGTGGCGACGAGGAGGAACCGGCCGACCCCGGTCCGACGCAACCGAGCGCGCCCGCGCTCACCCGCCCCTCGGACCGGCCGTCCGGCACCGCGGGGGCGCAGCCGTCGGCCTCGCCTCCGGCGCCGGCGCCGCTCCCGAGGGACGTGGCGGCCGGCACCCCGTGTGATTGGTACGACGTGTCGGCGGAAGTTCGCACACCCGACGGAAAACGCATGCGCTGCACCTATCGGGACGACGGGACGTATCGGTGGATGGCGCTCCCGACGCCCTGAGGCGGCCTCGAACCGGCGGGCCCGACCTCGCGCGCCGGGTCGGGAACGATCCGGCGCATTGCAATTGCAAACACGCCGTTCGCAGTGCATGATGCGACGGTGACCAAGTCGCAGGAGGATCAGGAGGCCGTCGCGCGCAACCGGGCGCGCCAGACGGAGTGGTACGGCGAGCCGTTGAACGACCGCTTCCGTCGGCTCCTGAAACGGCTGGGCACCTCGCAGATGGAACTGGCCAACATGCTGGGCCTGTCCGCGCCGATGCTCTCGCAACTGATGTCCGGTCAGCGGGCCAAGATCGGCAACCCCGCCGTGCTGGCCCGACTCCAAGAGGTCGAGGCACTCGTCGCCTCCACCGACTTCGACCGCCTGGCGGTCGCCGATCGGGAGGCCGCGCTGGAGCGGGTGCGTTCGCACCAGCCCAGCACGCGCACGGCCCTGCGGCTGAACGGTCCCGAGGTGCTGACCGGTCCGCGAGCGGACCCGGCCGCGGCGGTGCACGCGGTGTTGCGTGCGGTGGCGTCGGCCGCCGAGATCGAATCCGCGGCCGAACTGCTCGCCCAGCGCTATCCGGGCCTGGCGGAGGTCCTGCGGGTGTACGGCAACGGACGCACATCGGACGCCCGCGAACACTTCCGCGCCACCGTGGGACTCTCGGCGCTGTAGGCGGTCGCGGATCATCGTGCGCCCGACGGCGTGTCCGCCCACCGCGCCCGCCGCGCCCACCGCATGCGGCGGGCACAACAGGCGCGGTGGGCACAGCGGATGCGACGGACACGGTGCCCCGGCCGATGCGGCCGGGCCACCGATTCCATCGATCATCGACCCGACGCGGTGCCCCCGATCAGCCCGCGGCGCGCGAGATCTCCGGGTCCGCCGCTCCGCTGCGCAAGGTCCGCGAGGGCAACTGCCCGTATGTCTCGCGGTACATGGAACCGAAACGACCCAGGTGACCGAAGCCCCAACGCAGCGCGATGTCGGTCACCGTCTCCCGGGACCTTCCCTCGGCCACGTTGAGCAGATCCGCGTGCGCGCCGGCCAGGCGCACTCGGCGGAGGTGGCCCACGGGAGTCACGCCCAGGTGGATGCGGAACTTCTCCTGAAGTGTGCGCACACTCATGCCGGCCGCGGCGGCAACGGCCTTGACCGAGATCGGTTCACCGGCGTGTTCGGCGCAATAGGCCAGGGCCCGGCGCAGGCCGTTCGGCTCGGTCGAGCCCGCGTCGGGCCGCGAACCGGCGCCGTAGGCGGGCGCGCAGGAGAGCAACCCGTGCACCAGCACCTGTTCGAAATGGCGTGCGGCCAACTGCGAACCGGCCAGATGTCCGGCCGAATCGACCATCGCGCTGAAGTCGCGGGCCAGCGAGAGCCATTGCCGGACGCCGAGGTCGGCGCCGTCCAGGTACGGGCCCAACGCGCCGACCCTCGACGACTCGCCGGCGCGCTCCATCGCCCGCTCCATCGTCGCGCCCGGGATCCGGACGATCACCACGGAGGTGTCGGGTTCCCAGCTCAGCCGCGCCGGGCGATCGGGGCCCAGGACACACGGGGAGAGAGCGCTCTCCACGTCGTCGATGACGACCCGGCCCCACCCCCGGTGGCGGATGGGAATCAGGTAATCCGGGGTGTTGCCGTCGAGGTACATGTCGACGCGGGCGCCGTAGGCGAGTTCGTGGATCGAAATGTCGCCCTCGTGCAGCACCCGGAAGCTCGCCTTGATCCGCGCCGCGGGGATGTGCAGCCGGTGCGGCCCCAGCCGGGAGGCCACGGCCGCGTGCACCGCGGCGGGATCGGCCCCTTGGTAGAGCACACGCCGATGGGCGGTGGTCTCGGTCGTGGGAACGCGGGCGGCCTCGGCGATGGGTTGCCTCCGCTCGACCAATACGGGACGAAAGGGGGTGGACGCGGACATGATCTCCTGGGTCTTCGCCTCGATGGGACGGTTCACGCCGGGCGCCTTGCGGACGTGACCGCGGCGCAGCGGGACAGGCGCGCCGATCGGTCGCGGACGACCCGGACATGGGCGATTTCGCGGTGGTCGGTGTCACACACGCGAGCGGGCCACGAGAACGGGCGATATATGCCCGCCGGCCCCATTTGCCCGTACCGCATTTGTGCCTGCCCGCCCGCTTCGGAATTGGATGTCACGGACCGCGTTCGAATGAACGCGCTTTCGTTCGAGTATGGATCCGTGAAGAGTCCCGCATAAGGTCGAGTCCGTTACCCGGCGCTGGTAAATTCGTCAGTAACAACGTGGGCCGCTCCCGGGTGGCCCCGTCACGGGGAGCTCAATATGCCGAAAATCGGTGACCGAACGCCGCTGACTACCGAATTGTTGGCCACTCCGGCCATGATCAGGGCCTGTGCGGACCGCGATCTGGGGGCCATATTCCGGCTTGCGCAAGATGATCTCGGATTTACTCTGAGCAAATTGGCGCGGCTGTGCGAGATGACACCGAGCAGGGTGGGGGATTACGTCAAGGGAAGGGCCCAGGTCCGCCAGCAGCACGTTATCGAGCGGGTTTCCCAGGGGCTGCGCATTCCCGGCGAAATGTTGGGCCTTGCCCCCCAGCCGTGGGAGGACGACCGGCCCCTGGACGCCCCGGCCCCGGTCGGGGAGCCGACCCGCGCCGCCGCCGCCGACCACTGGGAACCGGTGCCGTGGGACACGTCGAGCGAGCAGTCGATGCCGTTCGGCGACGCGGTGGAACTCTCGCTACAGGTGAACATCGAGGTGGACGCCCGGGGGGACGTGCGGTTGACCTATCGCCAGGTCGTACTGAACCTGACCGGCCGACCGCTCACCCGGATGGTGCGGGAGATGTGGTTCGAGCGCACCCGCGGCCGATTGAACATCACCCCCACCGACGCGTGCGACCGGCAGATCGCCATCCAGCGGCTGTACGAAACCACCGGCTTGAGCAAGTTCGCGTGCCAGATTTCACCGCCCGTCCCGCACGGGGAGACTACGGTCATCGAATACGTGTGTGAGGGAGGGATGTTCGTGGACGCGACGTACTGGCGTCAGGCCATCGCGCGGCCTACGCGACAATTCTCCCTGAGCGTGACCCAACACGGGGTCACCGAGTTCCGCGGGTGCGGTGCGATCGAGCAGTATCCGGACGGCTCGGAGAGCTCGGTCACCCAGCACACCCGATGGAGTCTCGACGAGGATCGACTGCACGTGACGTTGTCCAGGCAAGACCTGCACGCCAATCAGTACGTGACCTTGCGTTGGGATGTGGTCCATGACAGTGCGTAACGAGATCGAAGCGGCGATTCGCGCCTGGCACCACCTCGAGATCGAGCGAGGTGGTGCCCCGATCATCGACTTCGACTTCTTTCCCGAGGCCGCGCCGGTGCCCGCCGCGGGTGATCGACTGGCCGTACACGCGCGGCTGAGCGAACTCGCGGCGGCCCCGGAACTGGCGGACGCACCCCGCCTGGCCACCCGGCTGAACGCCGATCTGGCTTATCTGGGGGCTCAGTTGGGGCAACGTCTCGACCTCGACGAGTACATCCGAGCCACCCAGGGCTGCGCCGCGGTGGGCTGGTCGGCGGACTACGTCGCCGAACGAGCGGAACTGGCAAGGGAGTTGCTCGAAGGGTTGGGTATCGGCTGGCACGACGCCACCGATCGGGAACTGCGGATCGCCGAAGAGCCTCTGGACGCGGACCTGGTGCCGACCGAGATCCGGGTGGCGGCGGCCGAATACGAACCGGCGGTCCGCAAGGTGACCGAATCCGTGGCGTCCTACGAGCTGACCATCGAATGCGTCGAGGTCGACGCCTACTGGGCGTACTGGTTGGACGGCGTGGGACGGCACGTTCGACTACGGCTCAATCCGCGCAACGCGCGCTTCACCCGGGTCGGCGCACGGCAGTTCGCACTGCACGAGGTGCTGGGCCACGGTCTCCAGGCGGCGAGCTTCGCGCACCGGTGCGCCGGCGAGGACGTGCCGTGGGTGCGGGTGTTGTCGGTACACGGACCCACCCAGGTGGTGCTGGAGGGACTGGCCCAGGCACTCCCGCTGTTCGTGACGCCCGACGACGCCGTGCTGATCGCCCGGGTGCGACTGGACCACTACCTGCAACTGGTGCGCAGCGAACTGCACTTGGCCATCAACCGCGGAGTGGGTGTGGCGGCGTGCGCGGCCCATGCCCGGGCCCGGGTGCCGTTCTGGACCGACGAGCAGATCGCCGATCTGATCTGCGACCGCGGCGCCAACCCGCTGCTGCGCTCGTACCTGTGGGCCTATCCGGCCGGCTTCGACTGGTTCGTCCGGCTCGCGGAGGAAGGGGGACCGGTAGCCGCCGACGTGCTGCGCGCGGCATACCACACCCCCCTGGCCCCCGACGACCTGCACCGCCTGTGGGCGGCCGGCCCCCAGGTGGGCGGGAGTGGAAACCCGCTTCCGCCACGCGCGCTCGCGCACCATTGACCAACCCACGCGGCCCCGCCGGGCGGGGCCGCAGGATCGGACCCGGCCGGCGTGCTCAGGTTCGCGCCATCCGCCTGCGGGCCGCTCGCGCCCCCGCGGAATCCGCCGCCCCGCCGGCCGCGTAGGCGTCCAGCACCAACGGGCCCACGGCCTGCGCGACGACCGGGTCGGTGACCCGCAACCAGCAGAAGTGCGCGTTCGCGGCCATCCGCGCCGGCCACTCCCCGGGCTCGGCCAATCCGTCGCCGAAGGTGACCGCCTCGGCGTACAACCGCACGGCCAACTCGGGTCGCCCCGTGGCCAGTGCCACGTAGCCGTGCACCTCGCGCGCGGCCAACCGCCGGGCCGGATCCGCGGTGGAGATCGCGTCCAGATCGGCCGCGATCGCCAACGCGTGAGCCCCGTTCCCGGCGTGCATCGCACCGCGAATCAGGTCCAAAACCAGGCGCTCCTCCTCCTCGGGAGGCGGCAGGTCGTCGGGCGTGCGCACCCTCGGGGCCGACGGCGCCGAAACCGCGGGCGCGGATCCCGGCGGGGCCCAGGTCGGCGCCGGCAGGACCGGGTCGGCACCGATCACCGGGCTCGCCGCCGACCCCACGGCAGGCGCCGCCGTGAACTCGGGCGTCACCGGCGGCCGGGCCGGGACGGACTCGGCGACCTCCTCGGACGAAGACCGTCGCAGGCCGAACCTGCCGCGCCGCCGCTCCGGTCGCGCCGGCTCGACCCGCCGCGCCGGCAGCACCGGCGGGCCCGCCTCGGCGATGGAGCGGTCCGCGTACACGTTCAACGGAAACATGGTCCCGTCCGGCTCCACGGCGTGCACCCGAACCGGATGGCCGAGCAGCCGAGCCTGTTCGGCGACGACCGAGAGGGCAATTGCGCGTGGATCGCCCCCGGGCGGCACCGGCACGGTTTGACCGGCCACCCGCACGGCGTGATCCGCCGAAATCTCCACGACGATGACGGGCCCGTCGGGGACGATGCCAGTTGTCACGAGGGCTCCTCGATATCAGGAATCGGCGCACCGGCGACACGGTGGTGACGCGCAGTGGAAATGCGCTCACGGAATCGACCCGAGGAGGTCGCGATCGAATGTCACCCGGCCATCGGCTCGATCCGGGCGCCGGCCGGAATGAATGTGGGGGGAAGCGGAACTGTTTTGCAGCATACATTCGACGGTGCAGTCGGCGCAGCGGCGGGGGTATCGACCGGTGCAACATTTCGAGGATAAAGTCGTCGTCGGGCGTCCCGCCATTCGATGCGGCATCGGGTGTCGATGTTTCCGGGCAATTGCGGGGAGCCGGCGGGCGGTCGCCCCGGGCGGGTCCGGGAAGCCCCGGATGGCCATTCCCTGCGGTTACCTTCGGGTTTACCGAGTTCGGGTAACCGATACGGCCTTTGCGCGCGCGCCCGATGGGGGCACGCTGGCGGCAGGTAAGGCACGATCTCGCATCGGCGGAGAGATAACGCATGAAACTCCCGAACAAGGTCGACGTCCTCGAAGAGCCCGGGGGCGCGGTCGAGTTCCTGTCCCCGGCTCGGACGACGGCGGCCGTCCGGCGTCTGGCGGCGGTGTATCCGCACACCGCACTGCCGACGTTCCACGACGAGTTGGTCGCCGTCCGCCGGCGCGCCACCGCGGTGGAGTCGGAGCACGGAGACCCGGACGGTGCGCGCGTCGACCCGCTGACCAAGGCGCTTGTGCGCGGCATCTCCGGCTGGGCCCGGCACGACCTGGGAGACACCCGCGAAGCGTTGGCGGCGACCCAGGCCGGACTGGTGAACGCGGTCGCGGACGCGCGCAACCCCAGCGCCGAAGTGTGGCTGCGCGGTGTGCAGTCGTTGATCGCCTACCGGGCCGGCTGGGTGCACGAGGCACTGCGCTACGCCCGACTGGGCGCTTCGGTACAGGACTCCGGGGTGGGCACCGCCGCCGTGTGGCTGCACTCCCTGGTCGCGCTGACCCAGGCCTCGCTGGGCGACGCGCTCGCGGCGTCGGCCGCGCTGCGCGCCGCCGCCGACGCCCGCGAGCTGTCCCGGCGCGACGAACTCGACGAGATCGGCGGCCTGCTGAACTTCGACCCGGCTCGGCAAAGTGCCTACGAGGCGCTGACCCGGGTCTTCATCCCCGGTGCGGAACGCAGGGCGATCGAAGCCGCGGAGATCGCGCTGAGCCGGTACGCGGCGGTCGCCCCCGAGGGCTACTCGTTCGCCGACGAGATGCAGGCCCGGGTCGCCATCGCGCTGGCCTACGCGAGCCTGGACGAGATCGAGGCGACCACCGAGGCGCTGCGCCCGGTGCTGCGACTCGAACCGGCCTGGCGCGTGCACGGATTGTTGTCCCTGGTCATGCAGGTGCACATGCGGCTGCGTCGTCCGCTGCGGGCGCGCGAGACGCGGGTGCGCGAACTCCAGGAGGAGATCGAGACCTTCTGCCAGATGCCGCTGTCCCTGGACACGCACGCCTGAGCCGGGTCGAACATCGCCATGCGCCGGGTCAGGTGCCGTGCGAAGGCCGGCCGCAGGTCGACGGTCGGACACGATGCCGACCCCCGAACCCCGAGCCGGCGGTCAACGCGCCACCCTGCCCTTCAGCCGCATCGCGGCCAATACCCGCTCCTGGGCCAGCGAGCGCGCGGCCTCGTGCGAGGTGATCCCTCGACGAGCGCCCTCCTCGTGGACCAGTACGGCGTTCTCGCGCAGCTTCGTGGACACGGTCGCCCGGATCACCTCCGGGTCCGGGCGAAACGCCGAGTAGCGTGCGTCCATGGCGAATCCGGCGGCCACCACACCGCCGGCGTTCGCGATGAAGTCGGGCACCACCACGATGCCCCGGTCCGCGAGCACGCGTTGGGCGGCGGGCGAGGTGGGCAGATTGGCGCCCTCCACGACCAGCCGGGCGGTGATCCCGTCGGCCACTCGCTCGTCGATCACGTCCTGGATCGCCGCCGGCACCAACACCTCGGTGGGTACCGTCAGTTCGAATCCGAGCGGATGCACGGTCCCACCCGAGTACTCCTTGACCGCGAGGTCGCCGCTGTCCGCGTGCGAGCGCAACAACCGTTCCACCTCCAGGCCGTGCGGGTCGTACAACGTCCCGTGCACGGAGGAGACCGCGACCACCGTCGCACCGAGCTCCGCGAAGCGGCGCACGGCGGCCGAGCCGACCGCGCCGAACCCCTGGACCACCACCCGGGCGCCCCGAAGGGGCAGATTGATGTGCGCCAACATCGCGTCGGCCACCTCGGCCACCCCGAACCCGGTCACCCCGAGCCGGTCGTAGGGGACCCCGCCCAACACGGCGTCGGTGCCCACGGCCGCACCGCGATCGCCCAGTTCGTCCTGGATGATCGCGGCGTCGTCCTCGGTCAATCCCATGTCCAGACCGAACACGTACTCGCTGGGCACCTCGTTCCACAGGGCTCGCGCGAACGCCCGCAGTATCGCCTCTTTGTCCGATCCGGCCGGATCGCCCACGATTCCGGCCTTGGCGCCGCCGTAGAACAGGTCGACCGCCGCCCACTTCCACGTCATGACCCGGGCCAAGCGGGCCACCTCGGTGGTGGTTACCGTCGGGGACATCCGGGTGCCGCCCTTACCCATGCCACGGGCGGTGTTGTCGATGACCAGCACGCCCTTCATTCCGGTGCGGGTGTGTGACACGGAGACGACCTTCTCCGGCCCCCACTGATCCATCAGCGACAGGACATCCGACATGTCGAAGCACTCCTCGAGACCCAACGATCGATACGGTTACCGTGCTCCAACAGAGTCGTGGCCCGGATTCCGAGTGCCAAGATGCGCCAGCCCGCGACCTCGTTCGAGCGAGGCCAAGGAATACTGATGCTCAACCCCTTGCACCTGCAGACGCTCATCGAGGTCGTGCTCACCGGCTCGTTCGCGCGCGCCGCGCGCCGCACCGGATACACCGCGTCGGCGGTATCCCAGCAAATCGCCGCGCTGGAACGAGCGGTGGGAACGCCGCTGTTCGAGCGCGAGGCACACGGCATCCGGCCGACCGGGATGGCGTTCACGATCGCCGATCGAGCCCGCGACGCGATCGCCGTACTGGACAGCCTGGAGCGCGACATCCGCGATGTGGTGCAAGGCCGCAGCGGCAGGCTGGCGTTGGGCACGTTCCCCACCGCCGGTGAACGCCTGGTCCCGCACGCCGTGGCCGAGCTGACCCGACTGCACCCCACCGCCGAGATCCTGCTGGACGAGGCCGAGCCGGACGACCTGGTACCGCAGGTACAGAAGGGCGACCTGGACCTGGCCCTGGTCTTCGCCTACGACCTGGTGCCGCGCGTGTGGCCGGAAGAACTCACGGTCTTCCCGCTCGTCGAGGAGACACTGGCACTCCTGGTGCCGGAGGGCCACCCCGCGCTGCGCGAGGACGGCGTCGACATCGCCGATCTGGCCGACGAGCGGTGGGTGGCCAGCCGGCCCGGAACGGCGGGCTCCACGAGCCTGTCCAGGGTGTGCGCCGCGCACCGCTTCGCGCCCAAGGTGGCCTTCCGCAGCAACGACTACGACGTCGTGCAGGGCCTGGTCGCCGCGGGGGCGGGTGTGGCCATCGTCCCCGGCCTGGCCTACCAGGCCCGGGAGGGGGTGGTGGGCGTACCGCTGGCGCACACCCCCTCGTATCGTCGGGTGTCCGCGCTGTACCGCACCGCCAACCACAATCCGCTGATGAAGGCGGCGTTGGAGGCGTTCGTGTTGGCCGGGCAGCGGCTCCAGGGCCGGTTCGTCCGGGCCGACGAGTCGCTCGGGCCGCTGGGAGCCCCGGCCGCCGCCGAGCACGTGGAGCGGGGGACGAAGCCGAGCTGATCGGGTTCCCGAAATCCGCGGCGAAGCCCGGGAGTCGCCGCTTTCCGCCCCGTGGATATCGAGCGATGGCTCGCCCACAGCGAGCCATCGAGTCTCTCGCGACACGGGGCGGAAAACGGCCGGCCATTCCCGCGCCGGCGACGAACCGCGGCCAGGAGAGCGGATGAACCCGCGGACACGGAAAAGGCCGGATTCGCGGTGCCTACATCGGCGGGTCGCCGAATCGACATCCCGAGAGGGCGAATTCGGCGACGCGTGCGGCGGGTCAGGCGGTCGCGGACCGTTCGAGGTCGGCCATTCGTCGGGCAACCGCCTTGGCGGCGGGGGAATCCACGGCGGAAATGGTGGTGTACGCGTCCCGGACGAGCCGGCCCAACGCGAGCGCGGATTTCGGATCCTTCACCCGGAGCCAACAATAGTGCGCGTTCTCCGCCATGCGCGGGGGCCAATCCCCGTCCGCGCCCAGGCGCAGACCGATCGAGACGGCTCCGGCGTACAACTCCACCGCGGGCTCGACCCGACCCGACAACAGGGCCACGTAGGCATGGACTTCGCGGCCGGCCAGGGTCTGTGCGGGATCGCCGGTCGCGGCGCTGGTCGCGTCCAGGGCGGCGGCCAGCTCCAACGCGCGTGCCGTGTCCCGCTCGTCGATCGAACGTCGAATCAGGCCGAGGGTGTGTGCCTGCTCGCGCGAGGGCGCAGGTGCGGCGGCCCCTCCGGGCGCCGTCGAGGAGACCCGCGCCGGGCCCTTCGCGTCGCCGGAAACCGCCTCGGCCGGTCGGCTCTCGCCCGGCGCGGCAGCGGGTGCGGCAGTCGAGGGAGGTCGCCACGCGGGGCTCGGATCAGGCGTTTCGTCGAAACCGGGAGTCGGCGAGCCGAGCTCCGAGGCAGCCGGCGCGGAGGCGGATTCGGCGCGGGGAGACCCGGGACGTGCGAGATCCGCCGACGGGGTGGACGGCGTCGGGTCCACGGCCGGACGAGGGTCCGACGGCGGTGTGTCGCGGGATTCGCGGAACTCGGGAGCGGGGCTCGGCGCGACCCGGGGATCGGGTGCCGACACGGGCGGCGGTCCGCTCGGCTCGGCCTTCTTGCGGCGGCCGAACAGGCCGCGGCGGGCCTGTGGGGCGGCCGAGGCCGGGCCCGCTTCGGTCGCCGAGCCGTCCGTGGACACCACGAGCGGGAACGTCGTACCGTCCGGTTCGATGGCATCGACCCGCACCGGGCGGCCGAGCAGCCGCGCCGTCTCGGCCGCGACGGCAAGGGCCGCCGCCCGGGGATCGCCATTCAATTCGACCGGTATCACATTGCCGTCGACGCGAACGGAGTCGTCCCACGCGATCTCGATGGTGACAACCGGCCAAGCGGGTATGGCGTTACCGGTCACGAGAGCTCCTCGATTTCGGGAATCGATGTACGACCGCACCGATTGTGACGTGCTGTGATAACCCCTTCACGGAGACTTCCATGCGGGCGTCGTCACCCGAAGCGGGTGGCCGGTGCTGCGGTCCGGCCCTATTCGCCCGGCCGCGTGAAACCGAGCTCCGATGTCGAAGTCGCGGATGGGAAGCATACATTCACCGGCGTGCTGCCGCGCGGAACACCGACCCGGGGCGCCCGTCTATCGAAGGTGGCGCGCATCACGAGTACGATGCCGACGACCGTCCCGGGTGGCTCATTCGATGGGTATACCGGGTCATTCCTTTGGCTGTGCCCGGATTTCGCCGGCCCGTACCGCGGACCGCCCGGAACCCTCCCGAGCCCGGGCGCGTCCTCGGTGGGACCGGGGACCGCGTGGCCGTCCGCCGATGGTCTTAGGGTGGGTTCCCACGATGCGCGCGGACTCGCTTGGCACAGTCGTGATCGCGCACGGTGGGAGGTCTCGGTCGAGACCGGACGACGCGTTCGAGACGCTCGTCGAGGATCCAGGGGGAGCCGTACATGATCGACCCTGCTTCGGTGCCGGCCGTACCGGTGATCGTGATCGAGATGACCGTCCACGGGGAGACGGCGGTGGACGGGGTGCTCGTGCCCTTGGCGCCCGACGAGGACGCGCGGGCCGAGGCGATTCGGTGGGTCTCCGTCAAGGCCCTGGCCCTGGGGCGGCCGGTGCGGGCCGTCGCGGTCGAGGCGGACGGTACCCGCTGGCCGTTGATCGTCGGCGTCGACGGCGCCGTGGTCGCGACGGACGCGCATCCCGAGCCCGCCCGGTCGTCGGCACCGGCCGCGCGAACGGCGCCGGTCGGGGAGACGCACACCGCTCCGGTCGAGTTCGAGACGGTCGAGGCGCGGCCGGCGCCTGCCGCGGCTTCGGCGCCCCCCGCGGCTTCGGCGCCTGCCGCTCCGAGCCCCGCCACGCCCGAGCCGGCCGTCGCCGAAGCCTCCGTCCCCGTGGCCTCCGCCGCCGCCCCCGAGTCCTCGGCTTCCCTCGCGCGGCAGCGGCACGAGTTGCTGGTGCGGATCCGCGCGGCGGCCGACGCCGGGAACCTGGACGAGGCCCGCGAACTGTCGGAGCGACTCGTCGCGGACGGCGGGACCCCGCCGAGGGGGGCACGCGAAGTGCGCGCGTATGTCGCCGCCCTCGCCGGGGAACCCGAGCTGGCGGCGCGCATCTACGCCGAATTGGCCCTCGAGTCGGGCGTGGACGTCGCGTCGGACCCGGCGGCACAACGCTATGCGGCCAACGCGTACACCAGTTGGCGACGGGTGACCCGGCTCCGGGCAAGCCTGGAAGTCGGTCCCCTCGTGGTCGAGGCTCAAATGCGGGTGCGCGGCGCCGACGATCCGACGACGGGCGTCGCGACGCGCTGGCTCGAGGAACTCCGTTCGTTGGGTTGAGCGGTTTGGCAGGTCCTGTCTCGTTCGGCCCCGACGGGCGACGGCCTCGTCACCGGTCCCGCGGCCGACGACTCATCGAGACTCATCGAGGGGAGACGATCCAGTGGAAGAGCGTCGGGAAGGTGCCGACGAAGGCGCCACGACACAACGCGACCGAGTCGTTCCCGAGGTGGGCGCGGGCGACGGGGCGAGCAGACCGGAGGCCGCGTTGCTCCCGCCGGACGAGGAGTGGTGGCCGGTCGCGACGCCGCGCTCCGCCGTTGATCCGGGTGGGCAGGAGGCGTTCGTTGATCCGCGTGGGCAGGAGGCGTTGCTTCCGCCGGACGAGGAGTGGTGGCTCGACGAGCCGCCGCGTCCCGCCGCCGCTCGGAACGGGCAGGAGTCGCTGCTCGCGCCGGACGGGGAGTGGTGGCCCGCGACGGTCGGCGTACCTTCCGTCTCCGCCGGCACCGCGGCCGAGCAGCAGGACCCGGCCGATACCGACGCCGGGCAGATCTGGACGCCGCCGCGGCAGTTGTCCGCCCCCGCGTGGTGGCCGGCCGAGGGCGACGAGCGGGAGAACGTGCCGGCGGCGGAAGTCCCGGTCTCGGCCGCGCCGCTGTCGGTGCAGGCGGCGCCGGCTGCACCGGCGCCGGAGCCGGAGCCCACGCCCACGTTCCAGCCCGCGCCCGAACCCAAGCCCAAGCCGGCGCCGGCACCCGAGCCGGAGTCGGACTTCGAGCCCGCCGAACTGCCGCCGTACGTCTCGCCGTACGCCGGATTCGAGGAACTGGACCAGGACCCGCCGCGCCAGGCCGCGGCAATGCCCTCGGTGCCCTCGGGCGGTTCCGGCGCCGACGAGCCGCTGCCGTACGTCTCGCCGTACGCCGGCTACGAGGAACTGGACCAGGACCCGCCGCGCCAGGCCGCCGCGACACCCTCGGTGTCCTCGGCGTCCACGGCAGGTCCCGACCCCGACGAGCCGCCGCCCTATGTCTCGCCGTACGCCGGTTACGAGGACGAGCCGGACGAAGGAAATTCGCACACCTTTGCGAATGCGAATGCGGAACCGGAAGCGCTACCAACCGGTGCGCCGGGCGCGAGCCCCACCGGCTACTTCCCCCGCCCCCACGACTGGGAGTTGGCGGAGGAGAAGGCGGACCGCAAGCGGATCAAGCCGATTTTCCTGGTCGCCGCGGGCGCGGCCGGCCTGTTGGTGATCACCATCGGTGTGGTCCTGGTGTCGGGCGGCGACGACAAGCCCACGGCGGCACCGGAACCCTCGCTGCCGAGCACGCTCGCGCCCGGACCGGCCGATCGGCAGGTGCCGGTCCAGCCGGGCAAGCCCTCCGGGTCCGCGACCGCGTGGTCGACACAGACGGCGCGGCCGGTCGAGCAGGCCCAACTCGCCGCCCGGGTACCGCGTTCGGTCGCGGTGAGCGGGTTCGAGAAGGCGCTCAAGGTCACCTGGGAGGCGCCGGTGAACGTCCAGAACGTGAGCGGGTATGTGGCCATCGCGCAGACGCCCGCGGGCAGTCTGGTCGAGCGGGTTCTGGTCGGCGCCAACGAGCGGGCGGCGATCTTCCCGTCGGCGCCCCGCAGTTCCTGCTTCGTGGTGAGCACGCTGATCGGAGAGCCCACCGGCGTGCTCGTCGCGCGCGGCGAACCGGTGTGTCCCGACGCGTACCCGCCCTCGTCCGCGCCGCCGAATTGACCGATTCGCCGGTCCGGGTCCGATCGCGCGCCGCCGTCCCCGGCGGTCATCCGATTGGCGCGATCGGTCCCACGCAATGTGGATAGTGGGGTTCCCACCGGGTGGCTAATGTCGGCGTGCGCCTTGCATCAATCGGCATCATCACGTCTTACGGAGCACCATCTCGTGGCAGACCCCACAATCGGCCGGTTCCCGCCGATCGCACGGCGACGTGGAGGTCTGCCCGGCGCGGAGCAAGCGCGCGCTGGTGACCTCCGTCCACCCATTTTTTTCGCGCGCGCGCGGAAATACGGCACTACGGTCGATGTTTCGGGACTTCACCGAAGCATCTGGCTCGGATCGGCGGGGCGGGGCGGTGCCGACTGCCGAACGCCTGGAGATACAGATGGTGCTGTTCGATCTGCTGCTGCCGATGGACGATCCGAAGCCGAAGCCGCCACCGGCGCCCACGTACATCGTGCCGCCGGACACGGTGAAGAATCTGCCCCCCGCTCCCGGGGGGAACGCGCCTTTCGCCGGGCCGCTGAACGACATCATCGGCATCGCCTTCTACCTGACGCTGACCGCGTGCGTGGTGGGGTTCCTGTTGTCCGCAGCGAAGTTGGCCATGACATATCGCAACGGGGATGCCGAGGGAACCATCTTCGGGGCGGGCTGGGTGATGGTCGCCTGCGCCCTGGCGGGAAGTTCGGTGTCGATCGCGAAGGCGGTCGTCTTCTGATGCCGTACTCCCGGAATCCGGCCACGGTTCGTATCGTCACGCTTCGACGACCGTTGTAACGCGGGATGTGATCGCGTGTCGCGTCGACCCGAAGAACCGAAGGACAACCCCTGGCTACCGCGTGCCGCGGTGGTGGTCGAGGCCGAACCCGTGGTGGAGGCTCCCACCTACGTCAGCCTCGGGCCTCAATCGCCCCAACGCGGTTTGGTACAACCGGGAGCCGGAGGGCTGGGCACCTGGACTCCCCCCGGCTCCGCTCGCCCGCCCTGGTGGTGGGTGAGTTGCCATGGTGGAGCGGGGGAGAGCACCCTCGCGCTGGCGATACCGCAGGGCGCCGAATCGGGAGGCCGGGGATGGCCGATCTCCTCGACGTCGGAACGGCACGGGGTGGTCCTGGTTGCCAGGACCCATGCGGGTGGTCTGCACGCGGCCCAGAACGCCGGGCGGCAATGGGCTGCCGGGGCACTGGAAGGCGTCGACCTCCTGGGACTGGTGGCCGTCGCGGACGCCCCCGGCCCGCTGCCGAAGAGCCTTCAGCAATGGCTGAAGCTCGTGGCGGGAGGAGTGCCTCGAGTGTGGCGAATCTCCTGGAACGAGGCGTGGCGACTGGGTGAGTGGCCCGACGCCCGGAACTCCGCCAAGGACGTTCGGAAGTTGGCTTCCGAACTGGCCGGCCTCACCAACAACCGATAGAGCGGGGAGTAGTAATGGCTTTGATCGCAGCGGCCCTTGTACGGGTCGAGGGCTTCACCACGGACATCAAGGACCCCAAGCCGAAGGCGCCGGGCAAGCTGGGCACCGGCATCAACGAGTTGCTCGGCTACGGTGCGTGGGTGGTCACGGTGGTCTGTGTCATCGCAGTCCTGGCCTGCGCCGGACGCATGGCGATGTCGCACAAGAGCGGTGGCAGCGGCGAGCACATCATGAGCCTCGGCTGGATCATGGTCGCCGCCATCCTGGTCGGCAGCTGCGCGACACTCGCACAGCTGCTGCTGAACTAGGCCGAACGCCCCGGGGGAACGACTGTGGCCTTTCTACGGCGCAACAAATCCGCCGACAACGACCGTTCACAGAATGACGGGAACCCCTTCACCCAGCGGGGGTTCATCGTCGCCGCGGCGGGCTTCGGCATCATGTGTGTGGCCGCGATCTCGGTGATCGTCTTCGAGCCGGACGGGTTGCCCTCGTCACCGCAGGCACGCGCGAGCTCCGGCACGCCGTACCCCCCGGGGTCCTCGCCGGCGGTCGCGCCCGGGGCGGGTGGTGCGAACGGTTCGACCGATTCGGGTCAGCAGTGCCCGGCGCTGTCCGACGACAACCAGAGCATTCCCACGGTGCAACCGGCGGGCGTGATCTGGGTGCCGTATCACGGAGTGGGCTTGCCGGTCTCCCGGACCGCCGGGCCGGCGCGTGCCGACTCGGGCACCGTCCGGTGCTACGCGCGGACACCGGCCGGGGCACTGATCGCCGCGGCTCAAATCAGTGAACGGTACGAGACGGCGGAGTCCCCGATCCTGGTGGCGGGCACGATGTTGGCGCAGGGGCCCGGTAGGGAGCGCTTCCTGGCCCGCAGTCGCTCGGCCACGCCGACACGGGCTGCGGGTCAGAGCCAAGCCGTGCCGGACAAGGCCCAGTTCGTCGGCTTTCGGGTGGAGAACTACTCTCCGCAGGCAGCGACCGTCACCTTGGTACGGATGCGCGAGCAGGCGGGCACGTTCGATGCCACCACATGGACGGTGGTCTGGGACGAAGGCTGGCGTCTGCAACTTGCCCCCGACGGCACACGGCCGCCGGCTAGATCGGTGACATCGCTGGCCGGGTTCGTGGCGTGGACCCCCTGACGGTCCGCGAACCGGCGGGCACTTCTGACCGCGATCGTGTATGTGGAGCGGTCGCGGCACCGAGGAGAAGAACGTGACAGCACCCGAGATTCGTACCTACGGCAATTGGCGCAAGCCGACCTCGCCGGGCATCCTCGGCCTGGGGATGGCCGGAACAATGATCCTGCTGGGCGGCATGGTCACGATCATCGTCAGCATGATGATCTCGTTGGTCTTCGCGATCGTCCTCACGGTGTTGCTCGCGGTCGTCCTGGCTCCCTTGCTGTACCGAGATCGACAAGGACGTACGGGGTTGCAGTGGTTGGTCGCCCGAGGCGCGTGGTCGCGGGGCAAAGCGAAGGGTCAACACCTCTACCGATCCGGCCCCCTGGGCCGCATGCCGTTGGGCACTTGCAAGCTGCCCGGACTGGCCGCCGGGTCGAAGCTCTATGAAGCCCAGGACGCCTATCAGCGCCCGTTCGCGCTGCTGACGGTGCCCTCGACCAACGACCACACCGTCGTGATCGAGTGCGACGCCGACGGCGGATCGCTGGTGGACACCGAGCAGGTGGACACCTGGGTCGCCTACTGGGGCCAGTGGCTGGCCGCGTTGGGCAACGAGCCCGGCATCGTGGCCGCCTCGGTTACGGTGGAGACCGCGGTCGACACCGGGGAACGGCTGCGCCGTGAGGTCTTCGACCACCTGCGGCCGGACGCGCCCAACCTGTCCAAGCATGTGCTCAACGAGGTCGTGGAGTACTACCCGGTGGGTTCGGCACGGGTGTCCACACGGGTCGCGCTCACCTTCTCCGGTGCCCCCCGCCCCGGTGTGCCCAAGCGCACTCCGGAGGAGATGGCCACCGAGTTGGGCACCCGGCTGCCCGGTCTGTGCGCGGGTCTGCAGATGACCGGAGCCGGGCAGGCGCGCCCGATGAGCGGCACCGAACTCGCCGAAGCGGTACGGGTCGCATACGACCCCAGCGTGGCCGCACTCATCGACCAGGCCCGCTCCGAGGGCGGCGCGGGCATCACCTGGGACGACGCGGGGCCCAGCGCCACCCAGGAGGCATGGGACCACTACCGGCACGACGGCGCGCTGTCGGTGACCTGGGCGATGTCCGACGCACCGCGTGGCGAGGTCTTCTCCAATGTCCTGGCGCGACTGTTGGGGCCGCACCCCGACATCGACCGCAAGCGGGTTACGCTGCTGTACCGCCCACACGACTCCTCGACCGCCGCGAGCATCGTCGAACGGGACGTGAAGGACGCGCTGTTCAAGGCCAAGCAGGCCAAGGTCGGCAACGCCCGCGACTCGATCGCGGTGCGCGCCGCACAGCAGAGTGCGCAGGAAGAGGCCACCGGAGCGGGACTGGTCAAGTTCGGCATGCTCGTCACCGCGACCGTCGAGGACAGCGACGGTCTGGACCTGGCCGCGTCGGCGATGGACAACCTGTCCGCCTCCGCCCGGATCGCGATCCGTCGCGTGTACGGATCCCAGGCATCGGCCTTCGCCGCCGCGTTGCCGATCGGCCTGGTTTTGCCGAAGCACCTCAAGGTGCCGCAGAGCGTCCGGGATGCGATGTGACCGGTCACCGGACATCGACCGTGTACTCGCCGGGCGTTCGCGCACGCGGCTAGAAGGGCAGGACGAAATGTCGGTGCAAAACCCCACAGGGGTCATGCCCCCGGACGATGCCGAGCAGACGGACGTCGGACGGAAGCGGGGAAGGCGGTCGAAGCCGACTCCTCTTCCCCATGGGCCACAAGGTACGAGCGCCAAGGCGAAGGCCGAGCAGAAGAAGACCCAGACCCCGCGGCCGAGGACGGCCGGCTGGCGAGGCTGGGCCGGCTACGGCGCGGGCTCGGTGGGATATGTCGAGGCGCCACCCGAGTGGCGTGGCACCACCGTCCAGGTCTGTGGGCTGTGGCCGTTCGCGGCCGGGTCCGGCACGCCCGCGGTCGGTGTACCGCTGGGGCGCTCGCTGACCGGCGGCGGCACGCTGTGCTGCGACCCGATCAGTTGGTTCCAGCGGGCCAAACTCATCCTCAACCCGAGTGAGTTCGTGCTCGGCAAGCCGGGTCTGGGCAAGTCGACCATCGTGCGCCGCCAGGCACTGGGGCTGGCGGGGTACGGGGTCAACCCGGTGGTGTTCGGCGACCTCAAGCCCGACTACGCCGACCTGATCCGCGCACTCGGCGGACAGGTCATCGAACTCGGCCGCGGGCGCGGCTATCTCAACGTCCTGGACCCGGGCGAGTCGAAGGCCGCCGCCGCGCGTCTGCCGGAGGCCGCGCGCCGCTCGCTGTTGGCCGACGCGCACGGCCGGCGGCTCAACGCCGTCGCCTCCCTGATCACGGTGCTTCGCGGCGCTCCCCCCGCGGACCGTGAGGAAACGATCCTCAACGCGGCGTTGAAGCTGCTCGACGAACGCTTCGTCGGGGTACCGGTGCTCGCCGACCTGCTGAAGGTCATTCAGGAGGCGCCCGACGAACTGCGGGCTGTGGCCCTGGACCGGGGCGACGTGGCTCGCTACCGGGAGATCACCGAAACCCTGGAGTCGTCGCTGATCGGTCTGTTGGGCGACGGCCGGCTGGGCGAGATGTTCTCTCGGCCGACCTCGGAGCCGATGCGCCGGGACAGCCCGGTCTGCTTCGACGTCAGCGCCATCGACGACGGCGAAAGCTCGCTCCAGGCCGCGGCGTTGCTGGCGTGCTGGAGCTACGGCTTCGGTGCGATCTCGGTCGCCCAGGCATTGGCGGACGCGGGGCTGGAGCCCAGGCGCAACTACTTCGTCATCCTCGACGAACTGTGGCGTGTACTCCGCGCCGGCCGGGGCCTGGTCGACCGTGTGGACGCCCTGACCCGACTCAACCGCCAGCGCGGTGTGGGCATGGCGATGATCACCCACACGATGTCCGACCTGCTCGCGCTGCCGGCCGAGGAGGACCGGATGAAGGCCAAGGGTTTCGTGGAACGCGCGGGAATGGTGATCACCGGTGGTCTGCCCGCGGCGGAGATGCCGCAGTTGAACTCGGTCGTCCCGATGACGATGGCCGAACAGCGGATGATCGAGGACTGGTCGACGCCGCCTTCATGGGACTCCACGCGGGGCGAAGAGGCACCACCCCCCGGCCTCGGAAACTTCATGATCAAAGTGGGCGGTCGCCCCGGAATCCCGGTCCACGTCGACCTCACCCCGGCCGAACTCGATGTGAACAACACGAACAGGCGGTGGTGAGATGTGTGATTTCGCACTGGTCAATCCATACGGCGTCGATATCAACGAGAAAAAGGCACACAACCCGTTCACGGGCGCTTTCCACGTCTGGCCGGAGTCGCAGGACTACGAAATCGGCAAGTTCGGGTGTGAAAAATTCCATCCCGACGACGCTTACAACTGGATCACCACCTGTGAGCTGAAGGACGACGAGTGGAAGTGGGCGGTCGATCAATGGTCGCAAGACCAGCGGAAGAATCCGTACAACTTTCTCGGTGAGCCGATCAACTGGATCCGCTACGAGATGAGCCAGTTGGCATCGGACGCGCTCAGTTGGTGGCTGAAGGTCGATGCCCCGTTCACGGGCGGCTCCGACCGTGGTGCGAGCGGCATCACCAACATGCTGCGCAGCCACACGATCTTCATCACGACGGTCGTCGCGGTGTTGTCGTTGCTGTGGGTAGCCGGGAAGATGGCGCTCTCGCGCAACCCGATGGCGGTGTCGGGCATGGTCAAGGCCATGTTCACGCTGATCGTGGTCACCACCTCGAGCATCGCGTTCTTCGGCCTACTGCTCACCGCCGGCCATTCGTTCACCCAATGGTTCATGATCAGAGGGTTGTCCGGAAAGGGCGATACGGCGGTCAACCAGGCCGAGGTCTGCAACGCCGTCCAGAAGTACCTCGAAGTCACCCCCATGGGCAGCAAGCAGAACCCGATCAACTTCTTCCTGTTCCTGGTGTCCGCAGTCCTGCTCATCATCTGCGGGGTGATGCTGTACCTATACATGCTGGCCAGACTCGTAGGCTTGACGCTACTTCTGGGCATCATGCCCGTATTCGCGGCCGGATCGGGAACGGAAACCGGTAAATCGGCGCTGAAGAAATGCTTCAGTTTCGCCATCGGGTTCGCGCTGCTGGAACCGACGGCGGCCTTCGTCATAGTTCCCGTGTTCCGAATGTGGGCCAGTCCGGCGGACGGCAGCGCCGCCGAGGGGTTGGCCAGCGTCATCATTCTCGCCGCGGGCACGCTGTCGCTACCGGCGACGATGCGTATGGTCAATCCCCTGGTCGGCCTCGTGGCGGAGGACGGCAAGGGCGCCCACGGCATGGTGATGGGATCACTGGCGCTGGGCGCCAAGGGGGTGGGCGCGCTGGCCATGGCCGGCGCTACGGGCGGGACGGGACTTGCCGCGGCCATGGCCAAGGGTTCAGGCGGCGGCGGCGGACGGCGTCGACCGCCTGGCCCACCGCAGGACCCGCAGCAACGACGACAGCAACAACAGCAGCAGCAACGGCAACAACAGCAGCAGTCCAACGATCCGGCTCCGGCTCCGGCACCTGTGTCGCTGGTCAAGGCACCGCGTCCGGCCCCGCCGGCACCGCCCGTGCCGCAACCACCGCCCGTGCCCGCCTCCGCGCCGGTCAACGCCGCCGCCAAGTTCGTGGCCTCCAACGTGGTGCAAAGTGCGACCGGCCTACCGCCTGGCACCGGCAAGCTCGCGGCCATGTCCATCCCGGTCCTGGGAGCGGTCGCCGAGCACCAGTTGAACCAGACCGGTGGAGGCGTTGAGGGCAGCGCCTTCATGAAGTCGCCCAAGTACGTGGAACCTCGACTGCCGCAACCGCAGCCGCAGCCACGTCAGGTCCCCGTCCCGGCGGGCGGCCCCGCAGGAGGAGCGACGGCGCCGGCGCGTTGGTGAGCAGTTCTCGGCCCGGGGCCGTGCGCCCCGGGCCGTGCGTACGAAAGACAAGGGGGTAACGCATGAGCGCCACTCAGAAGCGCAGAGGGCCCAACGTCGAACTCGAGGCGTTGGTATTCCTGTTCGGCATCGTCGCACTGGTGGCGCTGCATGTGATGACCTGGCTCTCCGCCTCGTTGGCGGCCGAAGGGCCGACGGAACAGCCCGGACCCAACCCACTCGTGCTGTGGGTGCGCCTGGCCATCGGCGACTACCAATGGCCGGGCGCGATAGCGACGGTTTACCTGTGCCTGCAACTGGTCGTCGTACTCGTCCTGGTCGGCCTCGGGTGGAAGGTCTGGACGAAGGCTCGGGGCAAGCGCGAGCGGATCGACATGGCCATCCGCTACCTGGCCTCGCCCAAGGAACTGGCACCGTCCATGACCCACCAAGTCACCCGTACGGCCAGCAAGTTCGGCCTCGCGAAGGGGACCACGCCCGGCGTCTTCATCGGTCGCACTGTGCGTGGTGACAACGAACTGTGGGGTTCCTGGGAGGACATGCACGTCGACATCTGGGGTCCGCGTACCGGTAAGACGGCGACCAGGGCGATCCCGAACATCGTCAGCGCCCCGGGCGCGGTCGTGGTCACCTCCAACAAGCGCGACGTGGTGGACGCCACCCGGGCCATTCGTGAGGCCAAGGGCACGGTCTACATCTTCGACCCGCAGAACCAAGCGGGCGGCAAACCGGTGTTCTGGTGGAATCCGCTGACCTACGTCGGCGACAGCATCGTCAAGGCGGTCAAGCTCGCCGCCCGCTTCGTCTCGGTCAACCGCCAGGACCACGCGCGCAGCGACGCCTACTTCGAACCCGCCGCCCAGGACCTGTTCGCCAACCTGCTGCTGGCGGCCTCGATCGACAAGCGTCCGATCACTCAGGTCTACGTGTGGCTGACCCGCCCGACCGACGACACTCCCGTACGCATCCTGCGCGACGGCGGCCATCACATGCCCGCCGAGGCCGTGGAGTCGGTGATCGGTCAACCCGACCGGCAGCGGGCCGGTGTGTACGGCACGGCGATCCAGATGGCCTCGTTCCTGGTGGCCGAGAACATCAACGAATGGGTAACGCCGGGAAGCGACCCCAGCCGACCCGAGTTCGACTACATGGCGTTCGTGCGCTCGCCTTCGGACACCCTGTACCTGCTGTCCGAGGAGACCAACAAGATCGCCGCTCCGCTGGTGATGGCCCTGACCACGATCCTGGCCGAGGAAGCGGAGAACTACTCGCGTGACTCGCCCAACGGACGGCTGCCCATTCCGGCGCTCTTCGTCCTGGACGAGGCCGCGAACGTCTGTCCCTGGAAGGCGCTTCCCGACAAGTACACCCACTTCGGTTCGCGTGGCGTCATCGTGATGGTGATCCTCCAGTCCTGGGCCCAGGGGGTCTCGGTGTGGGGCGACAACGGCATGCAGAAGTTGTGGGGTTCGGCGAACATCCGGGTCTACGGAGGCGGCGTCTCCGACGTGTCGTTCCTGGAGAATCTGGCCAAGTCCGCGGGCATGTTCGAACCTCGTACCACGTCCACCAGCCACAAGTTCGGTGACCATCGCGGGATCAGCCGGGCCAGCCGAGCGGAGGCGGTGCTGGACGCGTCGGACCTGATGTCGATGCCGCGCGGCCGGGCGTTCGTGCAGATCAGTGGTTCGCGCCCGACCCTGGTGCGCACCGTGCCGTGGTGGGAGACGGAGTACGCCGACCGGATCCAGGAATCGATCAACACCTACGACCCGTCCCAGGTGATGAACGCCGCCCAGATCAACATGGCCAAGGCGGTGAAATGAGCGGCGAACTCCCGGACGACGACGTCTGGGGACAGGGCGACGCGCCGGAGCGATTCCGGTCGATGGCCGAAGCCGCCCGGCAGGCACAGGAGGCATCACCCGATCCGGAGGAGTTCGACGAAGAGCTGGAGCCCGAGCCGGAGTTCGTCTTCGAATCGGTCGATCGCTTCGTCGTCGACTACATGGTCAAGGTGATCGAGCGCCGGTTGAACCGCTCGTCGATCATGTGGTGCCCCGCGTGGTGGAAACACCCCGAGGCGATCATTCGCTTCACCGCGATCTGGCGTGCGTTCGAATACCTGCGCCACGACGCGGCGTTGGGCATGTCGACGTGGTGGCTGCAACACGCGGATCCGCATCTGCGGATGCTGATGGATCCCGAACTGGGCCCCTTCGTCGCCTGCGACCCGCGCGAAGGTCACTCGGATCGTCCCCTCGCGGAGCTGCCCATCGAACCCTCGCCGCCGGAGATGTGGGACGACCCGGCGTTCCGGGTGACCCCGCGCGATCCCGACGCTTCATGGGATGATGGCGACATCGCCTTCGAGATCGACGACGATTTCGAAACACCGGGTCAACCGGAACGGCCCAAGGAACAGTACGACCTCCAGAAGGCCAAGCTGAACCGCCCGGGCTGGCCGTGATGTTCGCCGGAGCCATCAGCCGGCAGGGAAGGGATGAGCGATGAGCCAAGCCGTCGAGTTCGGCCCGAACGGTGGTCCTCATTTCATCGAGGATGCGGCCAACTTGGCCCAACCGGTTATCTCGTTCGTCAGTAAGGGGCTCGACAAGGCCCTCAAGTATATGAAGGCCAAGCGGAAGTCCCACTATAAGGTCCTCGGCCCCGCCGCGAAGGCAGGCCTGGCCAAGGGCGTGGCCAATGTCGCAGCCAGATGGCAGTCGGCGAAGTTCTACGCCCAGAACTCCGGAATGCGTGCGGGAGCACGGGCCTATCGCAAGTACGAGAATCAGGCTGTCAAGGCGGCTGACAATCGGGCCAAGGTGCGGTTCTTCGCGGACCGCAGCCGGGCGCAGGCCATGCGATTGAACGAGATCAACGCGGGGAGGGGTCGCCGGATCGCGCCCGGGATCGAGCGACGTGCCGCGGAGCGGCGCAGGATGAGCGCGCAACGCGGTGCCGCCAAGATGGGCAGGCGAGCGGTCGCCGCGCAGCGCAGGGCGTTGGGCTTCGCCGCACAGGCCCAGCCGGCCCGGGACCGGGCTCAAGTGCTGCATCGCAGCGGCCAGGTTCCCCAGCGTGCCCGCGAAATGTTCAACCTTTGATCGACAGGTAACGAGATCCGAGACATCCATCCAGGCCGGGAGGCGACGTGAGTGAGCAGGCCGGTCCCTCGCGACCCGAGCCGTCGGCAATCGGGAATCTGTGGACCGCCGTCGGCCAGGCGCCACCGGCGGCGCCTGGCCGGTCGGTTCCCGCGTGGGCCCTGGGCTACGGGCCGCTGGAGATGACGGCCGCGCCTCAGCCGGCGCCGGGTCCGCTCGCTGTGGTCGGGCGCGGGTTCAATCGACCCGTTCAGCCGCTGGAGCCGCCGGGCACCTACCGCGAGAAGTTGATCCAGGACGGCTTCGCGGTGCCGAGTCGGGCGGTCGAGGGCGGCCGCGACGCGAACGCCACTCGCGCCGCGGCCGTGGCGATCGGCATGACGCCCGCCGGCACGTGACCGGCGGGCGGGCCGCCTCCTACTTGAGCCCCTTCAACCGGCGCGGTTCATACGGCCCCGATCCGTTGAAGTACAGGTAAGGGATCTTGCGGTAGATCGCGCCGGTACTGCCGGCTTCCTCGTAACCCCAGTACTCGTTGCGCTTGTCGTCGACCCACTTCTCGAACAGCACGACATGCCCGGAGTTGCCGCCGTCGTCGTCGAGGATGATGTCACCGGCCGTCAACGCGTCCTTCTTGATCGACTCGGTCATGCCGGTCATCATCGTCGTGTTCGCCCCGGCCTCGACGCCCCACGCCATGGTGACGAACCCCGAGCAGTCGGTGCGGTACCTCTGCTTCGTCTTGCCGTCGGCCATGAAGCCGTCCTTGTAGGTGGTCTGGCTGTAGGGGACATGGGCGTCGGTCCACACCTTCGCCCGCGCGATGATGGCCTGTCGATCCGAACCCACCACTGCGGGGACGTTGCCGCCCACGCCCTTCTTCGAATACTTGTCCTTGGCAAGCTTGATAATGGAGTCCGCGTATTCCTGCGGCTTCTTGTTCTTCGGATCGTCCACGTCCGGCATGCCGTTGGACAGGAAGGTCGTCTTCGGCGGGGGGTTGGTCCAGACGTTCTCGCCGCGGAGATAGCCCGCCAACATCAGGTCCGGCATCTTGAGTTGAGCGTCGGGCTTGACGTTGGGGATCTTCCCCTCCTCCTGAAGCTTGCGCACGTGCTCGGCGATGGAGCAGAGATAGTCGCCGATCGCGATGATCGCGTCCGCCGGCTCGCCGATGTCCTTCTTGTTGTCACCGTTTCCGTCGCGACCGCGCCCGTTGTCCTTGCCCTTGTCACCGTCCCAGGTGTCCGGCATGAACTGACCGAGACCCTGGGCCCGATCGCGATCGCTGTTCACCTCGGGAGGGTCCCAACTCGTCTCGGTTTCGATCAGCCCCGCGATCAAGGGCGCGGACACATCCGCGCACGCCTCACCGGCCTTCTCTATCTGCGGTATGTACTTTTGATACTTTTCCGGAATCGCGGACGCGTCCAACATGTCGGACGTCGCCGATCCGGGACCGAAGATGAGCTGCTGGGCCGACATTTGGATGAAGCGATTCGCCGCTTCGCTACATCCGACCAAGGACGAGCCGACGACGACGAGCGCGGTGAGGCGCAAAAGTTTGGCCCTCGTGCCGGCCCGAATCCCCGAAGCTCCCCCGCTGTTCATTGCCCCCACTCCCGCCGTCCTCTCGACAACCCGAATACCCCGATGACCCTGCGCGGCCGCCAGCGCGCGAGCACGCGCTGCCGGCGTGACGTCGTGGACGACTCGCGGCGCAACACCCCTTCCAGGGCGGCGCACAGACTCCACGCGTCGTCGGCTTCCTGCTGCGTGGCGACCCGTTCGCCGTACGCGCAGTCGTTGACCAGGTCCGCCAACGCGGGCAGCCGTGCCCCGACCTCGGCGGGCAGCAGCGCGCCGCCGTACACCGCGACCTCCTGCGCCGTCGCCGCGCTCCCGGCCGGCAGACCGGCTCGGGTGAGCGCCGCGCCGATCAACTGCCAGGCGCCCAAAACCCGTTCGTTCGGCGTGCCGCCGCGACGTCGTCGCCGCTCCACGCGCGGCGCGATGAAGACCAGCATCGCGTAGCCCAGCAGTACGACGGCGGCGATGATCGCGGCCACCAGCCACCACGGAATACCGGAGTCCTTGTCCTCGCCGTCGTGGGGGTCCGGCGCCACACCGCTGCGATCGGTGCCCTCGATGCCCGCGTCGACCTGGTCGCGAGTGAGCTGCGGAGGCGGCGGCGAGGCCACCGTGCCCGGCTGGGCCACGTCCTGGCCGGGCGCCTTGTTCCGGTCACCCGGTTCGTTCTGGCGTCCCGGGGTGGGGAAGAAGGGCACCCATCCGGCGCCGGCGAACTCGATCTCGGGCCACGCGACCACGTCCCCGGCCCGCACCTCGCGTACCCCGCCGCCGATGTCGGTCCCCGAGGAGAAGCCGACCACCACGCGGCTCGGGAGGTTCAACGTGCGCGCCATCACCGCGAACGCGGTCGCGAACTGCTCCGAGGTGCCGATCTTGCCCGACTCGAGGAAGAACTGGAGGTTGCGGTACGAGTGTCCCGGCGTGGCCGTGATGTCGTATCGGTAGTTGGTGCGCAACCACGACGCGAGCCGCAGCGCCTGCTGGTAGGGGAAGCTGGCGCCGGTGGTCGCCTCCTCGGCGAGTCGCCGAAACACCGGCAGCGCCTCGAACGGCTCGCCCGTGACGTCCTTGTCCGGCATGGTGATGAAGGCGGGATCCGTACCGACCGGCAGGAACTGCAGGCGGTTGGGATCCAGGACCGGGACGCGCGAGTCGACCTCGTAGCGGGTCCCCGCAGGCAGCCGCCGGTGCGCGGCCACCGTGCCGCTGTGCTGCTCCACCGAGATCTCGAGTCCGGCAGGGGGACGGATCTCGCGCGGTCGGTCCGCCGCGGGCAGCCAGATCCCGCCGAGTTCCTTGATGGTCACCAGATGCGACTCGGCCGTCTTGGACACCACGGAGGTGTCCTCACGGTCGGGAACGCGCCCGGTCGTGGTGCGCAGGTCGTCGGCCGGAGCCCAGCGCACCCCGTTGTAGGAGTCGAACACCGCCAGCCGCCAGTTGCGTTCCGCGGGGGCCGGGCCGGAGACGGTGAACAGTGGACGTTCGGGGGTCTGCAACCACGCGGAGATGCGATCCAACGGGCTGGCCCCGCCCAGGCGAACATCGGTCGGCGGTTCGACGAGCGTGTGCAGGTCCGGCGCCTCGCGTGCGGTCGCCCCGGGCAGCGCGGGACCGATCGCGCCCGCGAACACCGACGAGGCCACCACCAACGGCAGGCCGATCGACAGGTTGCGCAGCCCCGATCCGCGTCCCGGACGCCGCGCGACGAGCAACAGGCCGACGGAGCCCGCCAACGCCACCGACGCCGCGACATTGCTTCCCGGCCCACCCGTCCCCAGCACGGCCGGTACCGCGAACAACAACACCGAGGGCACCGCGGGTGCGACGACCGTGCGGGTACGCAGTGCCAACTCGGCGCCGCCGAGGGCGGCAAGCCACACACACGTCGCGGGCAGCACGAGCATCTCGGCATCACCGGGCACCGGCGCCACCACACTCAACACCGCGTGCGGCGCGTCCAACAGCGCCGACCAGATCTCCCGGATCAGCCCGATGCTCGGCAGGAAACCACCCGCGGCCCGGTCCCGGAAAAGCGTCGCGGACAACACCAGCGACCAGCACACCACGGTGATGATCAACGACGGCCACAACGGCCGTACGGCCGGCCCGCGTCGGGCCGCCCCGGTCCAGGCGGCGGTGCCCGACGGCGCGGGGGACCGCACCGGTCGCGAGCAGGCGACCGACAACAACACCGGCACGATCGCGGACGGGAGGATCACCGGCACCAGGTCGCGCGTCTCGAAGGTGCGGCCGAACGCCCAGCCCACCGACAACGCGGCGAGCGTCACGGGAATCAGCGACCACAGGGAGCGATGGTCGGCATCCGGCCGATCGAGCCGACCACGTGGGTGATTCGGGCGCGCGGGCGGCGCGGACGCCGCTCCGCCCGGCCGGGAATCGCCGGTGGGCCCGGACTCCACCGGGCGATCGTCGAGAGTGGTGCTCACCGGGAAATCTCCTTGCGCCACGCCACGGCCATCTCCTCCAGGCTGGACACCCGGATCTGCGACACGTGCATCGCGGTCGGCCGGGCGGTCGAGCGCCGGCCGGGGTCGGTGGTCGAGGGTGGGGCGACGCGAATCAGCAACGCACGATCGAACCGGCCCTGGACCCGGTCCATCCGCGGCAACCCGGGGGTGTCGGTGCTGCCGGTGACCACGATCAACGTGTCGCCGGCCCGGGTACGTTCGACCACGTCGAAGGCGTCCGACAACGAGTGGTCCTCGTGTGCCGAGACCTCGGCGAGCAGGTCGAGCCAGTGCTCGGCACTGCGGTGATCGCCCAGCGGAGCGGGCAACGCCCCGCGCCCGGTCACCACCTTCAGCGGGAAGTTGTTGCTCGCGGCGGCCAGCGCCACCGACGCCGTGACGTCGACGGCGACCTCGAACGCCTCGTCGCGCTCGTCGGCGTTCACCCCCTCGGCGAACGCGGCGAGGTTGGTGTCCAGGACCAGCGTGGTCTGCGGCAGGCTCACGTCGATCAGCTTGCGGACCATCATCGTTCCGGTGCGCGCGGTGGAACGCCAGTGCACCCGACGCAGGTCGTCACCCATGACGTACTCGCGCAGCGAATGGAAGGTGAGCGTCCCGTCGTCCGCAGTATCGGAGTTCGGGCCCTCGAGGTGGTGAGTGCGGCCGGCCGGCAGCGACTGGAGCGCGATCGTGCGCGGTCGCACGAGCAGGGTCTCCAACTCGCCGTGCCGACGCGAACGTCGGGTCAGCCCCAGCGGATCGCTGCGCACGAGGTGCATCGGGCCGATCTCCACCCGGCCGCGGCGGTGGGTGGGCAGCGTGTACCGGGCCCGGATCTCGGCACCGGCGGCAACGGGCGGCAGGTCGACGGGAGGAACCATCAGGCCCGCCACGTGGTCCTCGGCCCGCAGTCCGCGCAGCGCCCGCCGCCCGGTGTTCACCAGGGTGACCCGGCCCTGGGCGATGTCGCCGCGGGCGACCTTCGCGGGCACCACTTCGCGTTTCGCGGCCACGGAGGAGCGGCGCAGGGTCCAGGTCACGGCGACGGTCACGGAGACCAGGCACGCGACCCCCAGGACCACGCCCTCGCGATACCCCAACCCCCAGCCGAGCCCGCACAGGACCAGGCCGAAGACGAGCACACCGCGCCCGCTGGAGGAGAGCATCAAGCGTTCGCCTTCAGTGCCGTCGCGCTCGGGACGCTGACCTGGGAGAGCACCTCGGTGAGCACGTCGGCGGCGGTGACGCCGCTCAACTCCGCTTCGGGGGTGAGCAGCAGACGGTGCGTCAGGACCGGTCCGGCGAGCGCCTTGATGTCCTCGGGCAGGATGTGCGCGCGGCGCTGCGCCGCGGCCCGGACCCGGGCGGCCCGGATCAACGACACGCTGCCGCGCGGCCCGGCGCCCAGTCGGGTGTGTGTCGACTCGCGGGTCGCGTGGCCGATCCGCACGGCGTACTCGACAACCGATTCGACCGCCTTGACCCGGCTGCGGGTGATCTGGACGAACTCCTGGATGTGTTGCGCCGTCGCGATGGTGGGGAGCGTCTCGATCGAGGGGGCGCCGTTCGCCCCGGCCGCGACCGCCACCTCCGAGCGCAGGTCCGGATAGCCCAGGGACATCCGCATCAGGAAGCGGTCCAACTGCGCTTCGGGCAGCGGATAGGTGCCGGACATGTCCACCGGGTTCTGGGTGGCGATCACCATGAACGGGCGGGGTACCGGGTGCGCCACGCCGTCCACGGTGACCCGGGCCTCCTCCATCACCTCAAGGAGCGCCGACTGGGTCTTCGGCGAGGCCCGGTTGATCTCGTCGCCGATCACGATGTTCGCGAAGATCGGTCCGGGCAGGAACTCGAACGTGTTGGTCGTCTGGCGGAACATCGACACGCCGGTGATGTCGGACGGCAACAGGTCGGGGGTGAACTGCACGCGCTGCCACGCGGCGTCGAGCGAGGCCGCGAGCGCGCGGGCGAGGGTGGTCTTGCCGGTTCCGGGCACGTCCTCGACCAGCAGATGACCCTCGGCGAACAGGCAGGTCAGCGCCAGTTCGATCTGCTCCCGCTTGCCGACGACGACCCGCTCGATGTTGTCGGCGAGGGCGCTGAAGCACTCGCCGAACAACGCCAGCGCGTCGGGGGCATGGAACGGCAGGGAGTTCTGACGATCGTCGTTCGTCGTCGATGGCATCGTGTTCACGGCGCTCCAGGTCGATCGCCCACCGTCACTCCGTGCCGTGGACGGTCGGGGAAGGCGGGAGGGCTTGCCGCGTCTTGACGGGTGTGTGGTCGCGGACGGGCTGGGGTGACTCGGTGGTGCGCCCCGATCGGGAAAGGGGGCGCACCACCGGGGAATGCTTGTCGCGTCAGGCGGGCTGCCCGGTCGCGATCACTCGCACTGCCACAACTCCGATGACGAGAATGTGCCGCTGTTGGAGTTGGGCGTGCGGATGTAGAGGTCGCTGGTCCAGCCGTTGCCGGGGTCGCCCGGTCCGCTGTACTCGACCTTGTCCCAGATCGAACCGGTCACGTTGGTTCCCTGGCGGACCTGGTGCTCGCCCTTGACCTGGCAGATCACGGTGATGTTGCCGGTGTAGTCGGCCGCGATGTAGCCGTTGCGCACGGTGCCGGCGACGGAGGGACCCGAGCGGATGCCGATCGTGACGTTGTTGTCGATGTTCGGGCCGACCTTGTAGGTGCGCTTCGGCGGGGTCAGGTTCAGGCTCCCCGTGGCCTTGGGGCTGGTGCCGGCCTCGTTGGTCGCGGTGATGGTGATCGGGTATGTCTTGCTGTTCTTGAGGTTGCTCACCGCGAACTTGGCGGTGGTGGACTTCGTGGTCTTGTCCTGGAAGTCGATCGAGTACGTGAGGCCGGCGACGTCGGTCCACGTGAACGTGCCGCCGTGGCCGCCCGCGGCGGGCTTCGCGGTGAGGCCCTTGGGCGCGGCCGGGAGTGTGCAGGGACGCACCGCCGTAGAGGGCTTCGACGTCTTCTCCACGCCGTCGGCGAAGACCGCAGTCACGGTGAAGCTGTATTCCGTCTTGCACTGGCCCCCGGTGACCTTGAACGACGATGTGGCCTTGGGGCCCAAGGAAGTGGGCTCGGCCTTCATGCCGTCCTTGAGACCGTCGATGCGGTAGCTCTGGGGTGTCGCTCCACTGGACTTGGCGAACGTGACGGTGATGAAGCCCGCGCCGGATGTTGCCTTAAGCGTTGTGGGAGCCGTCTGCTTCGGGGGATCGGGTGTCGGCGTCGTCTGCGTGGGGCTCGCCGTTGTGGTGCCACCGGGTTTCGTCGGCGTGCTGGACGCCGTGGGGCTCTTGGACGCGGACGCCGACGGGGACGCGGATGCCGACGGCGTACTGCTCGCCGTCGGTGTCGTCGTGGCCGTCGGCGTCGAGCTGCCCGTCGGGACGGGCGGGGCGGTGACCGTGATGGTGGTGGTGGGCTGCGGCTTCGGGTCGTTGCCGGGATCGGGGGTGGACGTGTTGCCGCCGCCCTGGGTCGGACGATCCGTGGGCTTGTCCCGGCCCGGGTCGTCGTTGCCGCGGTCGTTGTCGCCGTCGCCTTCGTTGTCCTTCGGGTTCGGCGGAACGTCGGCGTTGCCCGGGTTGTTCGGCCGCTGCTGATCCTCGGCGGGCGGCGTCGTGGGCGGAAGCGTCGGGGGCAGCTCGTCACCCGGGACCGGGTTGCCGCCCTTCTCGTCGTACTTCTGCACCTTGTGCAGCTTGCCGTCGCCGTCGACGACCACCGCGGTGGCGTTCTTCTCGTCGTTGACCCACAGCAGACCGTCGCGGACGAAGGTCTCCAGTTCGCCGGCGACGCCGGTGACCTTGACCTGCTCCTCGAGCTTGGCCTGCTCGGTGTTGTACACGATCAGCGAACCGCTGGTGCGGTCGGCGATGTAGACCTTCTTGCCCAGGACCTGAGGTTCGCCCAGGACATTCCCCCCGGTGCCCAGCGGAACCGCGGACACCTTGCCCGCCGCGATGTCCACCAGGACGAGGGTGCCGTCGGCGGTGCTCAGGACGGGCAGTACCTGTCCTTCGCTCTTGCCGGGTACGACGGTCTTGTCGAGGCCGCCCTTGAACAGATCGGACGGCAGCGTGATGGTCGTCTGCACGCCGGTGTCGGTGAGAATCTTCGCGGCGCCGGCCGCGGCGTCGACGATGACCGCGCGATCCGCGACGAGGGCGAGCGTGATCGGGCTGTTCGGCTCGGACACCTTGATCGGCGTGCCCAACACGGCGCCGCGGACCGGAATCACCTCACCCTTGGAGGGGATCGGGATCCACAACGTGCCCTTGGCGTCCGCCTGGGCGCGACCGATCGGCTTGGCGCCGAGGGCGATCGGCGGTCCCAGCGGCGCGAGGGTGCCCGGATCGATCGGCCGCACCACGGCCGTCGTGGCACCCGGCGCCGTACCGGATTCCACCAACCACGCGCGCTCGCCACCGGTGACCAACTGCATGCCGGCGTCGCCGAGGTCGACCGACAACGGAGCGGTCAACTGGGCGGGGTCGATCCGGGTGACCTGGCCGGTCGATTCGTCCATCACCAGGACGGTGTCGCCGTCCTCGCTCACCTGGTAGTTGGAGCCGGGGGCCCCGGGCAGCCGTACTCGGCCGGTGATGTCGCCGGAGAGGCCGTTGACATGAACCATGCTGCCGTTCGCGCTGGGCAGCCAGGCGCCCACGTCGGCCAGGTCGGCGTCGGCTCCGGCCACGCCGATTCCGACGACGACCGAGGTCGCGAAGAGTGAGCCGACGGCGACCACGGCTACGACGGTGGTCGAGCGTTCGCGACCACGTCGGATCGAGGCGACGGCCTGGGCGACCTGGCGGCGGGTCGACTCGATCGACAGGGAGGCGGCGATCGTTCGACCCGGCTGCGCGGCAGGCTCGGAGTGTTGGGACATGGATCCTCTTCCCGAAACAGGGAACGATTGTCAATCTTTACGTTCGGCCCGTCGGCGAACTATCCGCCGAGCGCGACGCGTTCCGCGCGATCGGGATAGTGGCCGGGCCGGCGCCACCGATGTGGTAATCGCGCTTCGGCCGGCTCAACTCTTCTTCTTGGTGGGGACGGGTACGGCGGGCGGCGGCGGATACATCGTCAGGGTCGTGTCGACCGGCTCCCGGCCCTCGGTGTTGCGGGTCACGAACACACCGACACTGGAGGAGGTGAGGATCGAAGGGGGACGAACTCCGGCGGGCAGGGCCTCGATGCCCTTCGTGGTGATGTTCAGCGCGGCGCGCCCGGCGTTGAGCTTGTCGCTGCCGTCGGAGCTTTGGATCGTTCCGTACGCGATGCCGGCATTGGAGACGGTTTCCAGCTCGACCGCGTTGTTGCGGTCGTTCTGGGCGAAACACACGGCCGTGCCGCGCATGTCCACGGCCAGCGGGCCGACGACGAGGTAGCGGGTGTCGGGGGAGTGCCGGGCGGGGAGCAGCTGATGGTATTCGTCCGGGTTGTCGTCGCGCGGGGTGTGGCAGGGAATCTGCGTCAACACCGCCCCGGTGACCAGGTCGTGCACGACGTACAGGACCTCCTGCGGCTGGTTCTCCTCGGCGGGTGTCCACCACGCCGCCACCACGGCGGTCTTGGTGACACTCACCGGCACCCCGAGCGCGCGCCCGGGCGGCGCCACCGATCCGCTGTTCCAACGTCCGGCGACCTCGAAACCGCGCCCACATGCCTCGTTTCGGGAACTGCGGGTGCGGCACGTGTCCGGCAGGCCGTTCTCGTCCTTGGAGTCGGTCGTCTGCCAGGTCTCGTTGAGCATTCCGGCCGCCGTCGGCAACATCGGATAGGACAACATCGCGCAGGTGCTGCCCAGCAGGCAGCGACGCGGAGTCGGTCCGGTCGGCGCGGTGGGCGTGACCTCGCCCGTCTCGGGATTCCACACCGAACCCCGTTCGAACGGGGCCTCGTCGCGGCGGTCGATGTCGTCGCGGAACAACACCCCGCCGTCCCCGACCCGGGCCGGAAGCTCGGTCAGCCCCTCGGGCACGTCCCGGACCAGGTGCTGCCGCGGAATCACGCTCCGGCCACTGCTGGCGGCGACGAAGCTGTCCACCACCACGACGCGTCGGGCCCGGCTGAGCCCGTCCTCCGGGATCGTGCCCAACCGCATCAGCACGATCATCTCGGTGTCGCGAACGGTGATCAGCGACAGGACCGGTCGTTCCTGATCCTGCAGCGGGGTCACCGGCTGGGACCACCACCAGACCTTGCCGTCGGTGGCGCTGCGGGCGACGACGGCGGTCTTGGTTCGCGTGGTGGACTCACTGCCCGCCGACGGGATGTCGCTGCGGATGTCGATGCTGACCAGTGCGCCGACCTTGGGGGCGACCACATAGGCCCGACTGCGGACGTCGGCCTGCCAGCCGTTGTTCACGTCGAAGCCGGCGGGAACCACCAGCTTGGGTGCCTTGACCGGCTCGTCGACCGGATTGCGCACCAGGGGAACGCTCCCGCTCCCGGCAGCCGAGCAACCGCTCAGCGCCAGCGCGGCGGCGATCAGCAGGGATATCAGAGGCAAGCGTGGGCGAATCACGGATTTCCGTTCCGCTCGGCGGGGCGACTCCGCTCCGGAGTCCGCGACTCGCCGCATGGACAGGTCAGGGCTCGTGCCGGCGCGACAGGAGCCTAGAGGCGTGGATCGGAACGCGATAGGTCACAAAACGCGGAATCGGGCATGGCTTTCGCGCATTCCGGCCTTCGCCGGATGGTGCTTCGAGGCCCTGCCGGAGCCGGCCGGCCCTTGCCGTGTGGACCTTCGACCGACGTGTCGGCCAGGACTTAACCCGACTTCGTGGTGCGGACCTTCGAGATCGCGCCCGAGACGGGAAGCAGGCCGATCCTGGCGAGTGCGGCGACGCGATCGGCGTCGGGCTCCTGGGCGGGTTGCGTTTCCGAGAGGTGGCGGGTCGAGGGGCCGGACAGGGTGCGTACGGACGACACCCGACGGGTGGGCGACGGGGGCGCGGCCGCTGCGGGGGCAGGGGCGGGGGTCGAGACCTGGGCGGGGGCCGGAGCCGGAGTCGGGGGCGTCGTCGGCGCGGGCCTGGTCTTGGTCTTGGTCGCTGTGCCGCCCGATCGTGTCGCCGGGTTCGGCCTAGCCGGCGGTGCCGCTGCCGGTGCCGTTGCCGGTGTTGCCGCACTCGGGTTCCTGCGGGCGGGCGTGGGCGGATCGACGGCCGGGCGCATCGGACGCGGGCGCACTGTCGGCGGGCGCACCGTCGGCGGGGCGGCGGCCGTCGACTCCGCCGCGACGGCGGAGCGCAGCGACGGGAGGCCGCGGGCTTCGAGATCGATCCCGCCGGTGGGCAACGTCGGTGCCGGCGAATTCGCTTCGCGACGGCTCACGTGGTCCGCCCACAACGCGAGCAGTCGCGTCAGGATCCGGCTGAGCAGCTCGGTCACCGCCGGGACGAGCGACGCGGACACCCGCTCGGTCAGCCGGGACCACAGCGCGCGCAACCACGACCACCACGCGGTCGACACGGTGGGCGTGATCCCGGCGGCCGGGACCCCGTTCGCCCCCTGCAGCAACCAGGGGTTGGCGCCGGAATCCTCCGGTACCCACAACGTGCCGGCGGACGGTGCCGAGGCGGGATCGTCCCACGCGATCGCCCCTTCGGCGATGCGTTCGCGCAAGGCCTGTACGCCGGCTCCGCCGGACAACGGCGCGACGTTGCGATCGCGGGTGGCCGGCAACAACAGGTCCAGCCGGCGCAGGAGTGCGTCGGCGTCCGGCGCCCGTCGCAGCACGGCGCGGCATGTCGTGGTCCACAACTCGTCCAGCGCGCCCAGGGGTTCGGCAACCCGACCCTGCCAGATCGAGGGGATGCCGAGCCAGTCGTCACCGGCGCTGCGCTTGGGCGCGGTCCAGGTCGGTACGAGACCGCCCGAGGATGTCTCCTCGTTCGCGGCGACGGACAACATGCCGCGCAGTTCGTCCTCGACAGCGGCTTGCAGCGCGACGAAGTGCAGGATCGAACGGGAGGCCCAATCGGGCGTGGTACACGCCGACAGGACCTGGGGCGTGGGCACGTCGAGCAGACCATGCCGGGCCCCGACGATCACACCGTGATCGGCGAACCGTTCCCGAAGCGAATCGAGTTCGCTCTCGGGGCGAGTCCGTACCGGATCGTCGGCCAGCGCCTGGCGGATTCGCGCGACAGCACCGTGCAGGGACACTCGTAGGGCCTCGTCGCGAGCGGCGGTTCCACGACCACGAGGCCCGCTCGGCGACGACTTGCGTGACTCGGCACTCATGTAACCGCCTGACCCATTGTCCGTCTCCCCCGAAGCATCGAACAGCTCTAGCAGTATGGGGCAGGCGTTGGCTAGCCCGTTGTACGCACCGGGACTTTCCGCGGCGATGTCGACCGCGTTCGACAAGTCCGCCACCGGGTAAGTCGTGCGCAACAGACGGATCGCGCGAATACCTGTGATCGGTCCGCGTGTTGCGACCTAGTCGTGGCGCGCCCGTGATCACTAGCGTGAAGTTTTCCGTGTGTCAGGGCAGAGGGAGATTCGGCCGGTGGCGAACCTCAATCCACTAACTCGGGAGCCCGCAGACGATCGCGGGTGGTTCCGGCGCTTCTTCTCGGCATTCCGCAGAGTGATCGTGCGTACGGCCGTCGGCCTGTGGAACTTCTTCGGTGACTTGCGCGCGTCCTTCGCCGCGCGCAACGTGCGGGCCAAGGACATCCCCATCCCCGGTCCCCTGCCCGGCGGCAACGGGGGGGCCGGCGCGGAGACCGCGGGCAATACTCCTGCCGTCGAACCGACCTCCCCGACTGCCGAGCCCGCTCCGCGACCACGGGCGCCGGAGCGGGAGGCGCCCGCGCCGGAACAGGCGGCGAGCGTCGACGCACGCCGAGAGGCGTGGCTGCGTACGGACGCTTCGGCGTTGCGTGGTGTGCCACCACTTTCGCGGGCCCATTTGAATCAGCTCCGGGCGGACGCGGGCCTGCCTCCTTTGACCAGCTTGGCGCCGGAGCGGCAACCGCTGCGTGCCCGCTTGGCGGCCCGCGCACGGCGTGCCTACCAAGCGGTTGTCGTGCGGCCCTACAGGGCTGCCCGTCAGAGGTTCACAGATCGGCAGGCGCGGCGGGCGGACGCGGCGGCGCAGCGCAACTCGAGGCCGGCCTCGCGGACCGCGCCCAACAGGACCGTGGGTCGAGCGGGTGCGGCCAACCGTGTGACGCGGCGTTTGGCGCCGGGTCGGCGACTGCTGGTGACTCAGCGCGGAGGCGCGGGTCGAGGTCGGTTCGCGCGTACTCGTGCGGTGGGTCGGGGCGTCTGGGCGGGAACTCGTGCGGTGGGTCGGGGTACATGGACGGGTCTTCGTTGGGCCGGCCGTGGCCTCCTGGCGGGTGCCCGCGGCGTGCGGAACCAAGTGCTCAGGGGCCGCGACGCCGTGCGCAACATGCGGCAGGCGAGGGCCAGTGCTCGGGGCAGGGGTCCGAGGCAGGGGTTTTTGACGAGGTTGCGGGCTGGTTTGCGGGCGCAGGCTCAGCAGGCGGATGCTCGGGCTGAGGGGCCGCGTCGGGAGCGGGCGGGGGCTCGGGAGGCTCGTCAGGCGCGGCGTCAGGCGCGGCGTCAGACCAGGGTTGCGAACCGGGCTGCGGCTCGGGAGGCGCGTCAGGCGCGGCGTCAGGCGCGGCGTCAGACCAGGGTTGCGAACCGGGCTGCGGCTCGGGAGGCGCGTCAGGCGCGGCGTCAGACCAGGGCAGCGAACAGGGTTGCGGCGCGGGAGGCGCGTCAGGCGCGGCGTCAGGCGCGGGCGAATGCTCCGGCGAACGCGGCTGAGCAGGGGTTTTTGACGAGGTTGCGGGCTGGTTTGCGGGCGCGGGCTCAGCAGGCGGATGCTCGGGCTGAGGGGCCGCGTCGGGAGCGGGCGGGGGCTCGGGAGGCTCGTCAGGCGCGGCGTCAGGCGCGGCGTCAGACCAGGGTTGCGAACCGGGTTGCGGCCCGAGAGGCGCGTCAGGCGCGGCGTCAGACCAGGACTGCGAACAGGACGGCACGCGCCCAGACGAAGAGAGCTGCCTCCGCCCTCGACGGTCTGAGTCCGGTCAGCCCCGCAGCGGTCGCCAACGCGGTGGGCATCAGCAATGGCGAACCCGCACGCCCCCAACCCTCCGTGGCCTTGCCGGTTAAGCCCGAGGCGACGGCCGGCCGCCTCAAGCCGCTGAGCCCGGAGACGGTGCGGAGTGTCACGAACCGCATCGCCCGGGCTGCCGGTCCGGCTGTTACCGCAAAGCCCGAAGCCGCTCGGACCACGCCTGGTCTGGGAGGGGCCGGTAACGGCACAGGACCCCAGAAAACCGCGACCCGCAGTCGGGACACGGGTCAAGTGCGACAACCCGGCGACTGACATCCCGGGCGCGAAGAGGGCAAGACACCGCAGCGAAATGAAAGGGCGCAAGTGCCGATCCACAAGTACGACATGGGGAAGGAAGCGATCGGCGACAACGTCGATCCGCCCCGGAAACACAATCTGGCGGTGCGTGCCATCGCGAGGATGACCCGTAACTCTCCGGACGTGGTCGCGAACAGCAAGCTCTACAAAGTCGCCGCCGCCGGAACCAAGTTCGCGGTGAGCGTGGGTGCGAAGGTCCTCGACGCACACACGGCGGGTCTCGCCTCGACGACCCTCGCTGTCGCCAAGGGAGTCGCCGCCGTCAATCGGGTTGCCCGAGGCCAGGAGAAGACGGTGCCGAGGGAGCTGGCAGGTCAGGTCCCGAACCCGGTGACCGATCGAGCGGCCGGCCGAGTGGCCCAACTGGCCATGGGTTTCTGATCCCGCCGCAAACGAACCTCCACCGCACCCGGCCCCCTCCCCGCCCCCAAGCGCCAGGTCCGCTTGTCCTGCGCCCCACATTCCCGCAGCCTGCGCGTACTTGGCCAACCGGTTCCCATGCCGCAGGCTGGTCGCATCGAAGCGCTTCACCGCCACACCCCGCGGGGCGCGCCTTCGTTCGCTACACCCCCGGCTTGTCCTGAAAGAGCCTCGTCATCCTTCAGGAACCGAAGGGAACCCGATGGACTGCTCCGTATCGTCCCGCGGCCCAGGCCGCGCCGGCGACGCCCGAGGCACTTCCCGCCTCGGCATCGCCCGGACACCGCGCAGCGTGCGTCGTGTGCCCGGCGGGCACAAGTCGAGGTCCCACCACCCGACGTCCGCCCAGGCGGGCCGAGGGAACTGAGCGCCGCGGATCGGGCGGCGGCCGGGCGTTCCCCCTCAATGGCGCGGGGGAAGCGCACCCTCTCCGGCGATCGCCGCCCGACTTCGAGCGCCAACACCCGTACGGGATAGGGCTATTCGTCCCGGCCCAAGCCCGTACGCGATTGCGACGCCCCGGAAGGCGAGTTGCGCCTCGTCTTCCGGGGCGTCGTGCCGAGTACTGCGATAGGCCCGGTGATTCGCCCCCCGTATCGCCGGGCAGCGAAGGCGACCCGAGTTCCGCCGCCCGCCGCCGGTGAGTGCCACCCATACGACGACGTAGCGCCGACCCCCGGCCGGGGGTCGGCGCTACATCGTTCCTGTCCCGTTCCCGTCCTGTTCCCGTGGACGTGTCGCCCGCGAGCGGCGACTCCGTCCGGACGGACGAGAGTGGGGGCCGGATCCGCAACGGACCCGACCCCCACGTTGTTCCACTCGGTGGGTGCGGAGTGTCAGCCCGCGCCCGGTCGGCCGCTGCTCGCGCCTCGGTAGCCGAGGTCCTGGGCGGCGAAGTCCTTCCGCACCACGTTGGGTGAGGAAACCGTCGCCACCGTGGCCGAGTTGCGAACGATCGACGCCGAGTTGGTGCCGTAGGCGAGCGGGAAGAGCTTCGCCTGTACGCCGGCCGCCGCCTGATAGCTCTGGCCGGCGCCGCCGATCGTCGCGTTCACCGTCGCCGGTGCGACCAGGAAGGTCAGCACCTCCACCGAGTCCCGGGGCGCGTTGGTCCCCGACCTCGGTGTCATCAACTTCGTCTGCGTGCCGCCCGTGGGCTTGGCCGCGGCGAACTGCACGCGATGCGTGAGGTACGCCGTGTCACGCGTGATCCGGGGCCAGGCCCCGGTCTTGAACCGGACCAGGTAGTAGTCGCTGATGTCGACCCAGGTGTGTCCGGAGTTGGCCGAGGGCTGGAACTGGGTGCCCTCGGAGTAGTCGTTCCAGGTGGTGAGCTGTACCCAGTCGGCTCCCCCGGAGATGGTGTTGTCCCACGAGGTGCGCAGGTTCTCGGTGTTGTTCGCCTCGTCGTAGATGCCCTGGTTGGGGCGCTCGTCCTGGACCGCGACCGGCTGCATCCAGATCTTGCCGAGGCTGTGGGCCTTGGCGATGTCCGACTGGATGTTGCCCTGACGGTTGGGACTGCGATTGCCCCAGCTCGAGAATCCGTAGCTGACCGAGGCGTACTTGTCGGCGTTCGCCGAGAAGTTCAGGAACACCGGGACCAGCGCGGTGCCGAGCTTGTGCGTCTTGGTCATCGCGGTCGCGAACTCGCCCCACCACTGCGGGGTTTGCTGCTCCGCCTTGAAGGGGGAGATCACCACGCGGCCGTCCGCGAGGCGCCGGACGGACCGCGAGGAGGCCAGGTCGGCCATCGACGCGGCCAGGCTCGCGGGTGTTGCGTCCTTGAGCGAGGTCATGTCCGGCATCAGCACGATCGCGAAGCCGGGGTCGACGGTCTCGGCGGCCTTGATCAGGTTCTTGATCCTGGTCCAGTGCGCGCCGGTGGTGGACAGTACGTCGACGGTGAAGCCGTCGACGCCCGCCGCGGTCGCGTCGCGGATCTCGCGCTGCATGTCCTGCAGCTGCCAGTCCCCGGTCAACGGCCCACGCGGGACCGGCCGGTCCCGCAGCAGCCCGCCGTACGCGGCGTGCTTGCCGCTCTCGCCCGCGGGGTTGAGGTAGTTGCGGCTGTAGTAGTCCTGGGTCGGCTCCTGATTGTCGAGGGAAGCGGGGTAGGGGGTGAAGTAATGCGCGTACACCTTTTTGTCGCTCGCGCGCAGAGCCGACGTGGACGGCATCTCGAACGGAAGCGACCCGGTGGTGGGGGTGGCCGGATCGGTCCAGCTCACCGACAGGCGCGGGGCCTGCGCGGCACTCGCGCGCGAGGACTGGAATACGCCCTGCGCGCCCTTCCCGGCCGTGAGCGCGAAGCTGTACGCCCCGTTGCCGGCGAAGGCCGACGAGACGTCGATCGAGCCGACCTGCGACGCGGTGAAGCCGTCGCGTGAGCCCACCACATCACCGAACGCGGGTTGTTTGTTCCAGGTCAGGCTCTTCGCCGACCAGGAACCGGTGACCTTGTGCACGCGCACGGAGGTGTCGGTGGTCCTGGCCGAGTACAGATCCAGACTCAGCCGCACATCACGCGCGCCCGCGGGTACCCCCGCGACGGTGAACTTGACGAACGCCCGCCGTTCGGAGCGGGGAGCTCCCTCACAGGTTGCCGGACACACCGACAACCAGGTCTGCGTGGCGTGCGCCTTGGCCGGCGCCACCTGGCTCACATAGGCGTTCTCATTGGTGGGCACCGTGGCCTTGGAGTTGTCCGAGTCACCCGAGGCCACTCCGAAGGTCACACCTGCGCCGACCAACAGGAACGCGGGCAACACGAATTTGAGCGAACGAAATCGCAAGAAGCCCTCCACGGTACTTCGCTGCTCCCGAAGTCGACTTACCCGCAACCGGTATGGGGGCGCCTGTCAGGCCACCGGGACTCGGCCCGGAGTCCTGAAAAGGACACCGGAGCGGTGCGACGTCGGGAGCCTAGAGCAGAGGCTCTCGTGGTGCGAGGGCGGTTCGCGGATCCGCGCGTTCCGGATGAGCCGCGGCGGAAATCCGCCCCGGATCAGTGCGAACGGGGGCCCGACCGGTGCGGGCGACGGCCGATCAGCAGCAGGGCGCCGACCGCGGCGACCAGGATCGCGACGGACGCGCCGGCGATCCGCTTGATGCCGCTGTTGCCGCCGGTCTGGGCGAGTTGGCCGGTAACCGGCGGGGCGGTTTCGGGGGTGCGCTGGTCCTCGGACGGCGGGGTGGTGGTGGGCGGCTTCGTGGTCGGCGGTGCCGAACTCGAGGGCGCCGTGCTGGATGGGGTCGTGGTGGGCGGCGCCGTGGTCGGCGGCGCGGTCGTGGGCGGCTTCGTGGTGGGCGGCGCGCTGGTGGGCGGCTTCGTGGTGGGGGGCTTGGTCGTCGGCGGCGCGCATTCCTTGCCGCCGTTCCACCCGGCGATCAGATCGACGGGGAACTTCGCGTCGGGATAGCGCGGCAGCGGATTGGCTTTGCCGTCGTAGACCTTGTCGTTGCCGTACAGGTCTATCTGGCCGAAGCAGGGCGGCGCGTACTTGGAGATGTCGAGCTTGGCGCTCTTGTGCGCGCTGCTCAGGGTCACCGTCTTGGAGCCGAGATACCGCTGGATCCCCGAGGTTTTCCAGGTGGGTCCCTCCGCGCTGTAGGAGGCGAGGGAGACCTTGTAACTGCACGACTTGGCCACATCGCCGGCGATGCGCACGCTCACCTTGGTGTGAAGCGCGCCCAACAGGCCGGCCTTGGACCAGGTCTTGTCGTCGATGGACCATTCGATGGTGACCGGCCCACACGCCTTCTTGTCGTCGTCGGCCGCGTGGGCCGACCCGGCCGCCGCGATCGGCGCGATCAGCGCGAAGGCGCCCACGCCCAGACCGGCGGCGATCGAACCGGTAAGACCTCGTTGCACTGTGAAGCTCCCCGAACTCGAGGCGTCGACTCGATCCGATGACAGAGTCCGGGGGGAAGATTTTCGCCGTCCTCGCGCGAGCGGCAAGGGCAAGCCGATGAACCGGCAGAGGTATACGTGCCGGTAACGGTCGAACGATCTTGGGCGTACGATGGGGGTCCGAGTCAAAGTATTTGCAACTGCAACAATGGTTTTCCGGTGACATGTCCCGGTGGTACAAGTCGAATCATTCACGATTGCTCTTTGCAAATCCATTGTTTGCGAGTGCAATCCAGTCTAGATTCCCGGCCATGAGATCGAGAGCACTCCCGGCGTGCACCGCCCTGGCGCTGGCCTTCGGCATCGCCTGGGCGCCCACCGGCCAATCACCGGCGCACGCGGCCGAACCGGGCACGCTCAGCCCGGTGATGCTGGTTCTGGACGCCTCAGGGTCGATGAACGAACGCGCCGGGACCGGAACCCGGATCGATGCCGCCAAGAAGGCGATCGGCACGCTGGTGGACGCCGCGCCGTCGGGTTCACGGATGGGACTGACGGTGTACGGCACCGGGCAGAGCGGGTCCACCACCGACAGGGCCGACGGCTGTCGCGACGTCACGGTGGTGCGACCCGTCGGCACCGCGCCGGAGCAGGACCTCAAGGCCGCGGCGCAGGCGATCCGGCCGCTGGGCTGGACCCCGATGGGTCCGGCGTTGCGCAAGGCCGCCGAGGCACTGCCGAAGGAGGGCCCACGCTCGATCGTGCTGGTCTCCGACGGCGAGGACACCTGCGCGCCCCCGGAACCCTGCCAAGTGGCACGCGAACTCGCCGCGCAGGGGGTGGACATGCGCGTGCACACCGTCGGCTTCGCGGCGGACGCCAAGACCCGCGCACAACTGATGTGCATCGCCCGGGCCTCGGGCGGCACCTACGCCGACGCCCCGGACGCCGGCTCGCTCGAACGCGAACTGACCCGGGTGACCCAGCGGGCGCTGCGCAGCTACGAACCCGCGGGCACCCCCGTCGACGGCGGTCCCGATCCCGCGCGCGCCGCGGCCCTGCCCCCCGGCGGCCACCTGGACGAGCTGACGGACAAAGAGGTGAAGTACTACTCCGTCGACGTGCCCGCGGGCTACACCGCGTACGTGTCGGGAACCACCGTCAGCAAGGTCAAGGGCCTGGAGGCCCTGGACGTCAAGCAGCTCGGCGAGCGCGGCAACAGCTTCTGCGCATCGGACACCGGACTCGACCAAGGGCTGTCCAAGGTCGTCACGGCGTCGGTGAGTTGGACGGCATCCGGTCGAGGCACCAACGGCTGTGAGCAACCGGGACGACAGGTGTTCTCGGTGACCCGCAGAGGGACCGGACCACCGGTACCCCTCGAACTCCAGGTCCTGCTCGAACCGCAGGCCCTGGACAAGGGCCCGGCCGAGGCCGACCTCGCGCGCTACACCGAGCCCGGCGGCGCTCCGCAACCGGTGGTCGGCGGAGGTTCGTTCGGCTCGGCGACCACCCTGCCCGGGTCCGGCCACTACACCGACACGATCGCCCCGGGGGAGTGGGCCTTCTACCGGGTCCGCCTCGACTGGGGCCAAAGCCTCGCCTTCCAGACGCGCGTCGGCGGCGGCAAGGATATCGTCGGCGTACAAACCCACTTCTACAACCCGATCCGCGAGCAACTGGCCCAGGACTCGTGGGGTGTGCACGACACCGAACACATCTTCTCGAAGGGCGTCGACCCCTTCGCGACACGTCCCGTGCGCTTCCTCAACCGCAGCGACCGGCAGCAGGAGGTCGCCGACATGCTGCCCGGCTGGTACTACATCGCGGTAGCGGCCCAGGGCGAGGGCGAGTTGCGCACGCTGGCCGTGGACGTCTCGGTGGGCGGCACCAAGGAACCCGGTCCGGTGTACGCGCAGAGCGGGCAGTCGGTAGCGGGCTCACCGCCGGCGAAGTCCCCGTCGACCGCCGCGAACCCGGGTACGAAGACTCCGGCGAAGAGCACGCCGAAGGCCTCCGACTCCTCGACTTCGGACGATTCGGCGGCGTTCGGCGGCCCGTTGGTCTGGGTCGGACTGCCCGCCGCGCTCCTGCTCGGCGCGGCGCTCACCGCGCTGCTGCTGCGCCGTCGACAGTCGCGAAACACATGAGTGCGGATCCCGGGGCCCGCAGGTCGACGTTCCCGGTCGTCGTGTCCGTGGCCCGCTCGGCCGCCGTCCGTTCGGCGTCGATGGTCGCGGCTCCTCCTGCCGAAGCCCTTCCGATGACGGGAAGGTCTCCCGATTGCGTGCGAACGGCGGCGAAAGGCACGGGTGTTCGGAAAGACGGGAGGAACCGGTCCCGATCACCCCCACCCGGCGACCGACCGAATCCGAGCACCAGATCTGCTGAGGCTTTACGCCACGTTCCCGGGGCCTGGAAGTCTTGGCCACAGGTGTTCCGTAGCGCAGGCTTGGCGCGTCGAGGTGCTGCGCCGCCGTCTCCCCGGCGCTCCCCGGCTCATCACACCACCGGCTCGACCCTGAACAGATCCGCACCGTCTTTCAGGAACGGAAGGGAACCCGACATGACTTGCTCCGCTTCGTCACACGGCCGAGGCCGAGGCGGCGGTACCAGGGGCGGATACCGCGCCACCGGACCGCGGGTCTCGCAGCACGCGGTGTCGCCCCGCTAGGACGCCGGGGCCGGTCCGCACAGGCCCCGGGCAGGCGCACCCTTCGGGGTGCGACCGCCGCACATCCCCACACACGACCGGGCGTCGACCCCAGCAAGGGGTCGACGCCCGGCCGTCGTTCGTGGACCTGCCGCCGTGCCGCTCGGGCCGATCACCCGCTCGGGTAGGGCGGGATGCCCCGCGCACAGCCCGGATCACGATCGATCCTCCGGCGGCCGATCGGTGTCATGCGCGCGGTTCGTCGTGGTCGAGCCGCGAAGGCGGGCCGTCCCTGAGGGCGATCCGCGCGGTCGCTGGGCGCTCGTCCTACTCCGTTGGCAACGCGCGGGACAACCAATCGCGCACCGCCTCGCCCACCGGAACGTCACCGATCTCTCGGCGATCGAAGATCCGGAAGCGATCCGGGTCGTCCTCCGCGAGCAACTCGAACAAGGTCGCCTTGACGCCGAGTTGGGCCGGGTCCAGCCCCTTCTCCTGGTCGTGTGCGCGCAACCGCTCCTCGATCGCCCGCGGTTCGTCCGCGGTCAGCAACACCACGTCGGGCAGCGGTCGCCACTGCGCGACGGTCGCGAGGAAGCGCCGCGCGGCCTGGTGGGCCTGCTCGAGGTCACCGGGATGACGGGCGACCGCGTCCTCGACGGCGGCGGTGTAGACGCCGCGCTGCTCGACGACAGTGCGCCCGGCCGCCAGGAACAGCCGGGCGGACTCGTAGCGATGGGTCTGCATGGCGATCACCGTGAGCGTCTCGGAGGCGGACCGACCACCACGGATGTACGGTTCACCGCCGGCCGCTTCGGCCAACGCCATCAAAGTGGCGAAATCCGGACGGGCGTTGGGCTCGCGCGCCGACCCGACGAAGATACGCGGGGGAGAGGCGATCGAACGCAGGAGCGCGGAGCTGACGTCGTGGGCCTCCAGCCCCTCGACCCCCACGAGCGGGCCGGGACGTCGGGTCCGACTGCCGGCCGTCGGTTTCGATGGGCGTTCGCGTGTGGCCTCTTGAGCGTTCTGCGGCATACCGGAATCCTCGCGAGCGGACCCGACGGGAAACAGGCCGCGTCGGGCACTCTCGACGGGTAAACCCCCCGGTAATACGCGATGTTCGGCACGCCGGCGACCGGCGTACACGGCGGCGGCCAACCCCGCCGGTCAGCTCGCGGCGGTGTCGAGCAGGGACGCGGGCAGGGGCGAGCCATCCGAGATGCCGACACACGCCATGGTCTGCGCCAACACCCGATCCACGACCGCCGCAGGGCCGCCCTCGCGCGCGGTACGGCGCTGCCCGGCCGCCGCGGAACCCCGGGCGAGCAGACGCCCGATCTCGGCCTCGACCATGTCGAGGTCGCCGCACTCGCGCAAGTACGGGGCCATCTCGGCGACCAGAGCGCGGACCACCGTGGCCGCGGGCAGTTTCACCGCGGCCACGGGGTCGATCAGGTCGCCCTCGATCCCGGAGCGCGCCGCCCGCCACATCGCCCCTCGGGCGAGCATGGGCGAGGGCGTCGGAGGCGTTCGGTCGGCGGCGACGGCGGCACTCGCGTACAGGTAGAGCGCGCGGAACAGGGCGGCGATCGCGATCGTCACCTCGACGTCGGCGATCGCGTCGCACACCCGCAGTTCCAGTGCGGACCCGCGCGGGGACAGGCGCAGCGCCGGGAGGAAGAGGTCGCGGTCGGGCACGACACCGACCGCCACCAGGCCGGCGACCAGGTCGTCGTACTCCCGAGCCGAGCCCACCGGCCCGATCGGCCCGGCCGCGGGAAGACGCTCGACGCAGACCTGCCGCCAACTCGCGTAGCCGGTGTCGCGCCCGGCCCAGAACGGCGAACTCGCGGACAGTGCCGACAACGTGGCCAGATACGGCGTGATCCAGGCGATCGCCCGAGCCGCCACGTCCCGGTCCTCGACCTCGACCCGGACGTGCATGCCGCACGTGATCCAACCCCGGGACAACTCCGCGTACTCGTCCTCCCAGGCCGCGTATCGGGCCTCGGGGGCCGTCCGTATGTCCGCGAGGCTCATCATCGGCGCGGTGCCGCTCGCCAACACGCCCAGGCGCAGACCGGCGGCGCGGTGCACCAGCGTGCCGCGCAGTTCGGTCAACCGCGCCCGGAGCGCGTCCGGTTCCGCGTGTGTCGAGGTCACGATCGCCACCGTCGACTCCTTGGGACAGCCGACGAAGGGGCCGGCCGGAAGCCGATCGAGGAGGGCGGGGGCGGAGGACACCGTGCGCTTGGTGGCCAGGTCCACGACGTGGAATTCCTCTTGGATCCCCAACTCGAGCACGGCGACTCCCCCACGACCCGGCGCGAGGCCGACAAAACGAGGCGCCCGGGCCCGCCCGTTCGGCCACACGCGGCCACCACGGACCGCCCGATCGGCGCCGAGCGACAGCGCCCATGATCGCCGGCGGCGGACCGACCGGTAAGGCCGGAGCGGGTACCACGCTCCGGTAAATCCGCCGGTAGCTCCGCACGGCGCTCCCGCGACCCGCCGGCGCCGTCGGTGTCGCCTCGCCGGCCGCCCCGGCCGCCCCGTCCGTCTCCCGGTTCCGTCGCCCGGCTCGTTACCTCAAAGACACGAACGGCGCGAGCCGACCACGCCCCGACCCCTGCCCGAACACTCCCAGCGGCCCGTGGGCGGCGACTTGAGGGCGACGCCCGCGTACATCCACTGCCGATTGTCCAGCAGACGCGGCAATCGGTCCGAGCGCCACGACGAGATCGGGACCACCCCGGGATCGATCGGACTCAGCCCGGTGAACAGCGCCCGCACCTCGGTCGCGGTCCGGGGGAACAGCGGTGCAGCGGAATGGCGATACGACTCGGCGGTCGTGCGCGCCGCGTCCGGACGCAGATCCGCGGCGACGTGGGAAAGCACCAGAACACTGCCGGGCACCGTCGCGTCCATCAACGCGCGCACCACGGACCGGGGATCGTCGGCATCCGAGAGATAGTGCAGCACGGCGGTCAGCACGACCGCGACCGGCCGGTCGAAGTCCACCCCCGTGCGCCCGGCCACCCGACGCAACAGCGTCTCCGGGTCCCGGAGATCGCCCTCCACCACCCGTACCCGACCGGGCCGCGCGGACAACGCGCGCGCGTGCGCGAGCACCATCGGATCGTGGTCTACGTACACCGCCCGCGCGTGCTCGGTGCCGAGCACCGCACACTCGTACGTGTCGCCGGCAGCGGGCAGACCCATCCCGATGTCGAGGAACTGACGGACGCCGATACCGGTCGCGAAAGCCACCGCCCGACGCAGGAAGGCCCGATTCGCCAAGGCCATCGCGCGAACCTCGGGCGCCAGGGCCAGGACGGCCTCGGCCGCGCCGCGATCGACGGCGAAGGTGTTCTTGCCGCCCAGGTAGTAGTCGTACATCCGGGCCGGATGGGCAAGATCGGTACGCAAGTCGAGCGACCGCGCCGAAGGCACGCGTGCCCTCGGTCGATCCGCCGGCGATCCATCCGCCGGCGGGCAACCGACGGGGGAACGGGTATCCGTCGCCTTGCCGGGCAGCACAATCATCGGCCTTTCCCCATCCTCGGGTCGCGGGCCGCCCGGACCGGGCGAGGCGGGGGTACCCGCCGGGCGGACCCGCATGTTCCTTCGCACTCCCGGGAGATCAGCGGCGAAGGAATTCCGTGACGACGGCGTCGAAGTGTTCGCCTTCCTCGACGAACGGCACATGCCCGCTCGCCGCGAACCGCTCCACCCGCGCGTCGGGCAGCGCCTCGGCCAGCCAACCGGCCAGGTCCCCGGGGAAGATCCGACTGCGCTCGCCGTAGATCAGCAGCGTCGGCACCTTCACCGCGGGCAACACCGGCCGCCAGTCCGAGTGCGCCATGTCCATCCACACGTCCAACGCGGACGCGGTGTGCGTCTGGGTGGTCTCCGCGTACGCCGCGTCCACCGCCTCCGCCGCCGGCGGCTCGGCGAAACACCCCGCGATGAACGGCTTGATCGCCAAGGGCCGGGCGTGCCGCACGGTCTGTGCGAACACCGCCAGATCGACCGGCGAGTAGCCGCCCTGCAGGGCGAAGTCCCACCCGGGCCCATCCATGAAACGCGGCGACTGATCGACGAACACCGCGCCGCGCAACCCCTCGCAGCCGAACTGGCGCACGTACGACAACACCACCGAGGTGCCCATGGACCAGCCGACCATGGTCACCTCGTCCAGACCCAGTGCCAGCACCAACTCGCGTACATCACGGGCGTACTGGTCCAGACTGTGCCCCTCCGGGGTCTTGCCCGAGCGCCCGTGGCCCCGGAAGTCGGCGACGATCACCCGATTCTCCGCCGCCAGCGCCGCGATGTTGCCCGACCAGAACGAACTGTTCATCGTCCAGCCGTGCAACAGCAGCACCGGGCGACCCGCGCCGTGCTCCTCGTAGTACAGCGGAACGGCGTCGGACAACTCCAGATAGGGCACGTCTCTCCTCGGGTCCCGGCCGGCCGATCGCCGACCCGCGCTGCGGCAGTGTGCGCGAGCGGGAGACCCACGCACCAGAGACCGAAGGGGGGTTGCAGCAACGTTGCAGAACGGCACCCACCCCCGCCACACCACGGGCCCGACGTCCGGGGCCCGCGCGCCGGCATGATGGACGCATGGCGGACGGACCGGACGCACGCGATCGAGCACTGGGCGGTGGGTCGGCCACGGGCGTGCGGGACCCGATCCGGGCCTCGTGGTCACGCGCGCGGCGACAGGGACTGCCGCCCGACGCCTACCTCCCGCCGGTCACCCTCGTCGACGACGAACTGGCCCGACACCGCGAGGAACATCCGCTCACCACGATCTGGCCCCTGCTGCGCCGCACCCTCAGCGGTCTGGTCACCGACCCGGGCCGCCTCCTGTTCCTCAGCGACGCGCACGGGCACCTGCTGTGGGTGCAGGGCGAACACCCCACACTGCGCGCCGCCGAACGCGTGCACCTGTTGCCCGGGGCGCTGTGGAGCGAGGGCGCGGCGGGTACCAGCGGAGTGGGCACCGCACTGGCCACGGGCCGCCCGTTCCAGGTGTTCGGTGCCGAGCACTTCCTGTCCGCGGCCACCGCGTACACCTGCACGGCCACCCCCATCCACGATCCGGCCGGGGGCGAACTGCTCGGCATCCTGGACTTCACCTGCCCCGAACGCAACTGGCAACCGCTCGCGGTACCCCTGCTCGACACCGCGCGCCGACTGGCCCAGGCCGAGTTGGAGAGCGTACGGCTGCGCGAGGAGGCGCGGGTGAGCACCCGCTACGTGGAGCGGATCGCCCGCCGGCTCGGCAGCAAGAGCGCGATCGTGGACCCCAAGGGGCGCGTCCTGCGTGCGGATCCCCCCGGCTGGCTGCCGCAGCGCCTGCCCGGCCCGCCGCGCGAAGGCCCGATGTTGCTGCCCGGCGGTCAGGTCCTGCTCGCCGAGCGCCTCGCCGCCGGCGGCCTGTACCTGCTGATCGCCGAGGACTCCGCATCGGGGCCGGTCACCACCGCGCCGCTGCGCCTGCAGGCGCTGGGCCTGCGCCGGGCCCGGCTCGAGATCGCCGGCACCACGCACGAACTCACGCGCAGACACGCCGAGATCGTCACGACCCTGCTGAGCGAGCCCGGCGGGATGACGGCCAAGGCGATCACCGAGGCGGTCTACGGCCCCGGCGGACGCCCCGCCACCGTCCGCGCCGAACTGGCCCGGCTACGCGCGATCCTGGGCCACCGACTGGCCTCCGACCCGTACCGCCTGACCGGCGACTGCGAGGCCGACTTCCTCGACCTCGATCGCGCCCTGTCCGTGCCCACCACCTCGATCGACACCCTGCTCGACCACTACCGGGGCCACCTCCTGCCCGGCTCCACCGCCCCGCGCGTGCTCGCGCTGCGCGAGGCCCTGCACGAACGCCTGCGCCGCCGCGTCCTGGACAGCGCCGATCCCGACACGGCGCTGCGCTGGTCGACCTGACCCGGCCACGCCACACGCGCGTTCCCCGTCGCGAAGCGACACCGGTGGAAAGCGACACCGGTGGAAAGCGACACCGGTGGAAAGCGACCCCGGCGGGCGGCCGCGGCGCGGCGGCGGGCGGCGCACCCGTCGACCGATCCCGACGCCGCGCACCCGCCCACCACCGCCCCGCGCCCCGCCGGGGCCGCTCCCGGGACTTCTCAGGCTTGCGTGGGCGGCTCCGCGCCGGGCGGATGCTCCGGCCGGCGCGGAACCTCGAAGGCCTGCGTGACCTCGTCGGACTCGGGCGCCGTACCCGGCAGTCGATCGGCGACACCGGGCCGCCAGGTCGACGCCGGATCCCGGACGGGGGCAGGCGGCGCCGCGGGCGGTGGGGGAGGGCCCGGCAGGCGATCGGCCCAGGGGGAGACGGGTCCGGGCGCCCGGGCGGCGAACCGCGTGCGCACCGCGTACCCGAGACCGGCCGCGACCAACAGCGCGACGAGCGCGCCGCCCGCCGGCACGCCCCAATCCGAGGCCACGGACGAGCCCGCACCGCTGTCGGCGCGGCCCGCCGGCGCCGGCGGAGCGCCGGCCCGTACCGGGGAATCGGACCGGGCCGGAGACGGCGCACCGGGCACCGCGCCCGCCGTCGGCCGCGGCTCCTCCTCGGGTCCCAACGGCTGATCCGGCCGCTGCACCACGGTGCCCTCGACCGACACCTCGAGCCGGATCGGCACCACGATGCCGCGCTGCGGCCCCTGGGCCCCGGTGATGGACATCTGGATGTAGTACGACCCGCGCAGCGCGTACTTGTCGTCCTTGAACTCCTTGAACGAGCCCTTGGTCCCGTCGAAGTTCTCGTACTTCTTGCCGTCCCCGACGGTCCACGCCCCCGAGGTCGCCTCCAGGTGCGTGGTGCCCGGCACGAGCTGGTTCGTCGGGTTGTCCAGGAGCGGAATGGCCTCGCGCAGCGGGTTGTAGAGGTTCATCACGAACCTCGGGCCCTGCTTGTACGGGAAATCGGCCGGGATGTCGACGGACCCCTTGATGGAGAGCTTCTGCCCCGGCTGCATGTACACCCGCCAGAACAGGAAATCGCCCACCACCATGCTCTCGCGATGCACCCCGGGCCCGAGTTCGCCCGCGCTGTTGAACGAGAAGCCGCTCGTGGTGTCCGCCGCGGCGGGAGGCGCGGCCATCACCGAGCCGACGACCGCGGCGAGCGCGGCCCCGGCCGAAGCCGCGATGCGGCGTACGCGTACGACGGCGTTCACGCCTGCCTCCCCTGCCGGCGCCGGGCACCGGCGACGAACGATCCCAGCGCGCCGCCGACGAGCACCGCGGCGGCGATCAAAGCGAGAGTCACCCCGGTACCGGGCCCGTCGTCGTCGCCGGACGACGCGGCGACCGAGGCGCGGTCGTCACCGGCGCCGGGCGCGGCGGCCGGAGCGCCGGCGTCGGCGCTCGCGGGCGCGGGGCCGGACGTCGTACCGGTGGTGCCCGGCCGCCTGGGGTGGCTGACCAGGAGTTCGAGCAGGATCCTGCGTTGCGGATCCACCTCGGCGTTGTGCGAGATCCGCAGGCAGCCGATGCCGTCCGGTGCCTTGGCGGAACTCTTCGCCCCGTCGGACGCGCCGGTGGTGACGATGTTGTTCGCCTCCAGGGCCACCCCCTCGGACAGCAGCCAGCTCTGGGGTTGATCCGGCGGGCCGGATCTGATGAACAGGTGGGTCAGGAACGCCGAGTTCTCCCGGTCGTCGGCGACCCGCATGCGCTCCGAGAAGATCGCGGTGGCGCCGATGGCGAGATCCTCGCCCGGATTCTTGCGAATGCGGTACCACAGGTCGCGACTGGTGACGAACGCGTCGAGGTACTGGCCGTCCTCGACGATCGGCGCGTTGGCACAACCGGTCGTCGCGCCCTGGATGGGTCGACCGGACGCGTCGTAGGGGGTCCACGCCCTGCGGAACAGGCTGGACATGTTCGAGACCAGCGAATCGGCGTCCTTGGCGTCGGCGTAGACACCGTTCCCGGCGGCGGTGATGCACTTGAGCTGATCGCGCGCGGCGCCGGAGACGTTGAACCCGACCGCGTCGACCGTCAGTTTGGTGCCCTTCGCGTTCAACTCCTTGGCGACCTCGCACGGTTGCGGCGGCGCGCAGGTGTCCTCGCCGTCGGAGACCAGGATCACGTGGCGCTCGCCCTGGGTGCCGAGGTCGTCGGAGGCGGCTCGCAGCGCGTTGCCGATGGGGGTGAACCCGACGGCGTTCAGTGCCGCGACCCGTTGCCGCGCCGCGCCCTTGGCCCCCTCGTTCATCAGCGCCACCGGCACCAGGAGCTGGGTGTCCGCACAGCCGAGGGTCTTGTCCGTACCGGGATAGGCCGCACCATACACGCGGATGCCGACCTGGGCGGTCGCGGGAGCCGCGTCGATGATGCGGTTCACCGCCTGCTTGGCGGCCTCCAGGCGGGTCTGCCCGCCTGCGTCGTTCTGTTTCATCGAACCGGACAGGTCGAGCACCAGCTCGACCTTGGCCGGGACGGCTTCGGCGGGCGGGGCGGGGTCGGCCGCTGCGAGGGACGCAGGGCCGCACAACACCAGGGACACCGCGCCCAGGGCCACGGCCGAGCGTGTGCGTAGGAAAGGGATCACGACGCCGATCATGGAATCTGCGACGTGCGATGCCAAGAGGGAGGGTCCATCACGGTTCCCTCGGAAGCCCTGAGGGGGCGACCGGGTCGAAGCCCTCGGCGACGGTTCGGTCGATCGGAGCCGACGCCTTCGGCGGTGCACGGGCGGATCGGGGCGGGAGCCCTCGGTTGCGCTTGGGCGGGGCTCGGGTGGATCGGGGAGCCTTCGGCGGGGCTTCGGCCGCCCGCCCGGCTAACGTTCCCGCTCGTCCGAGCGCCCGCGATCCGTCTCCCGCGCGTCGCGGCTCGGCGCCGGCCGCCACGGGTGGACGCCGAGCGGTCGGCCGTCGGGCCCCGGGTCCATCCCGGGAAGTCCGCGTGAGGGCACCTGCTTCGCCCAACCGGCGGCGATCGCGGCGATGGTGGCCGCCGAGAGCGCGCCGCCCGCTCGCAGACTCCGGTCATAGGGACGCGGCATGTCCATCCACACCCGCGCGGGCGTCGGGGCCTGCGGCCCGGCCTCCGCCGCGACCTCGGCGGCGGCCGACCTGGTCGAGGGCCGGCCGGTGGACGGCTCGGCAGGTGCGACCGCGTCGGTCGGCACCTCGGACCTGGCGAACCGGGCGACCGCCGTGACGACCTCGTCGGTGACCTCCTCCGGGGCGGGGTTCTCCCATCTCGGCGCCGCGCCAGGGGCCTTGCGGGGCGCGGGGGCGAGCCCCAGGTGCGCGGCCTCGGCGTGGGCGAACCTCGCGAGGTCGCGCAACCGCACCATCCGGGCCCCGCGCAGGATCCGGGACTCCCCCTTCATCGAGGCGTTCGACCCCCACCACACGCCGTAGGCGACCCGCAGGCTCAGGAACTCCGGGTTGGCCTCGCCGCCGGCCACGGTGCGGCCCAGCTCGCCGAACATGGGACCGAAGTACGCACCCGCGTAGTTCACCCGACCCGCGCTCCAGGGCCGGTACTCTCGCGGCGGCGTACGACCGAGCACCCACGCGCGATCCATCAGCCGGTCGGAGTCCAGGTCCAACGGACGATCGCCGACCCAGTGATAGCGCGCCCAGCCGTGCAGCGGAGGCCGGACACCCGGCGGAACGGCTCCGCTCTCCACGTACCGGTTGCCCTCGGGCACGATCCCCGCGCGAAGCTGCGCGAGGATCGCCTTGCGACGCTCGTACTCGTGGATGACCTGCGGCCACTCGTCGCCCGAGACGGTCCGCGCCAAACGCGCCGCGAACGACGCGACGCGTCGCAACTCCGCCGGGTCGCCGGTGGACCGCGCCTCGGCCCCGCTCTTCGGCTCCGACCACTCGCCGGCCTCCCATCGGCGGTACAACTCGGCCTCGGTGCGCGGCGGACCAGGGGTCTGCTTGTCGGCCGGCTCCCGCTCGTCGATGGTCCACAACTTGGGCATGGCGTACATCTCACCGTCGGGACCCACCCGCGGCCACCAGGTCACGCTCAGGTCCGCCTGCCCCTGCCGCTCGTCGGCGGTGAGCCGGTGCAGCAACCGCAGTGCCCCGAGGGCCACCCGATACATGGGCACCCGGCGGCGCATCCGGCGATACTCGATCCGAAATCGCTCGTCGCTCTCGATCCACGCTCGACCGACGAGCTTCCGACCCCGAAGGTGGTCGCTCAGCGCATTCGCCATGCGGACCATGATGTCGCGCGCGCCTCGGCCCGGGTGCCGAGCCATCGGCTCGCGAGTCGCACGTGTCGAAGACACGCGGGGCGGACAGGGGTAGGAACAACAAACGCGGGAAACACCATCCGCAGGCCGATTCCTTGCTTGTACAACGGGAATTCGCGTTCGGTTCCGCGTCATGCATGATTCAGACCAAGAACCAAGATCGCTCAGCGCAAGAGTTCCTGGACCCAGTGGGGCTTGGCAGCAGGGCCGTGGGGTCGCAGTCTGGTCCAACGGCCTTGCAGGCCAATGGGTTTCGGGCGCTCACATTCGCCGGCCCCGGACCTGCACGGACTTTTCTCGATCTCGGGGCACCCCGGACGTCGAGAACACGGGGCACTACCGACTTCACGCGCAACCACTCCGCGGTTACGCGTGGTTGCAAGAGCCACGCGGTTCCGGTGCCGGCCACCGCACCCATTCGATCCGTCCCGTTGTACGGGTGCCCGATCCGGCGCGGCCGTTCGGCCACGCAGCACAGCGACTGACGCAACACACATCTCAAGGGGACACATGTCGATTCGGACTGTGGGTGTCGAAGAAGAGTTTCACATCGTCGACCGACGCACCGGGCGGTTGAGCCCGGCAGGTACGGAACTGCTCGCCGAACTGCCGACGGTCGGGTTCACGGGCGAGGCCAAGGAAGCCTCCATCGAGACCAACAGCGAACCGCACGTCGAACTCGCCGATCTGCGCGCCGACCTGATCCGCTCCCGGACGCTCCTGGCCCGAGCCGCCGAGAAGATCGGGGTGGCGGTGATCGCCTCCGGGACCGCGCCGTTGATGGACCTCGCGGACTCGCCCCAGGCCCCGGGCGAGCGCTACGCCGCGATCAAGCGCGACTACGCGCTGGTCGCGGACGAACAGGTGGTCTGCGGGCTGCACGTGCACGTCGGCGTCGAGGACCGCGACGTGGCCGCGCGGGCGATGTCCTGGATCTCCCCGCACCTGCCCACACTCCTCGCACTGTCCGCCAGTTCCCCCTACTGGCTCGGTGACAACACCGGCTACGCGAGCTGGCGCAACATGCTCTGGCAGCGCTGGCCCTCGGCGGGCCCGGCGGACAACTTCGCCTCGGCGCGGGAATACGACGACATGCTCGAGGGCATGGTCCGCTCGGGTGTGATCGTCGACGTCGGCATGCACTACCAGGACCTGCGCCTGTCCTCGCACGTGCCCACGCTCGAGATGCGCATCTGCGACTCGTGTCCGGACGTGGACACCTCCGTACTCATCGCCGTGCTCTTCCGCGCTCTCGTCCAGCGCGGCGTCCGGGCGGCCGAGAGCGGCGAACGGCCGCCGGCGCACTCACCTGCGTGGCTGCGAGCCGCGACCTGGCGGGCCGCCCGCTCGGGCCTCGAAGGACTCCTGATCGACCCCACGACGATGGCCACCGACTCCGCGCGCACCGTCATCTGGCAGCTCATCGAGGACCTGGGGCCCGACCTGGTCGCCGCCGGCGACCTCGCGTTCGTGCGCACCGTCGCCCGGCGCATGCTGGACGGCGGCAGCAGCGCCGCACGGCAACTCCGGGTCGCGAACCCGTCCCCCCGGGCGGCCGTCGAACTGCTCCGCGAGCAGACGATCACCTTCTCCGAGTTGCCGGCCGCCCTCGTCAAAGAGCGTGCCGGGATCGCGAAATCGGACCTGGTCGAGGAGTCGCCGACCCTGGTCGCCTGATACCGCGAACCCACCCGATCCGACGGGGTCACGGCCTACGGGCCGTGACCCCGTCGTCGGTTCGGCCGCCGGCACGCGCACCGGGCAGCCGCCCGCGCGGCGCCAACATCCACGCGTCGAGCGGCGCGAGCGCGAAACGCCGAGAGCGACGCCGGCCCGGCCGACGGCGACCGGGGTGGCCGGGCCGGCGCAGCCCGGGGCCCGGTCGCCGGGCCGGGGTGCACCGGCCGGCCCATACGGCTGCTGCCGGCCGGCGACGGCGGCACGTGCGTGTGGAAGCGTGGAACCCCCTTGCCGTGCCTGAGTCCGGCCGCGCGCTCAACCGCCGGCCGGGGTATCGATCCCCCGCGCGGACGGCATGCGCGCGGTTCGGCCGGCACTCATCCGCTCTTCCAACGGCGCGAGGTCCAGGTCCAACGCCGCGAGTCGAGCGGCCTGTGCGGTGCGCCGCTGCGCCGCCTCGGCGTCGTGGATCACCCTTATGGTGAGCCGCAGTTCACGCAACAGCGCCGCCTGCGCCGGGTCGGACGAGGGCGACGGGGGAGCGCTCGCGGCGGTTCGGGCCGCCGAGCGCAGATTCGGGCCACGCCGAAGCGGGCGGTCGAGTACCGCCGTTCGGGCCAGGACGTCGGCCGCCCGGGCCAGCGGCCCGGGACGGGCCGGTTCCGCGCGCGCCGACCACACCGCGAACACTCCGGCGACCTCCCGCGCGATGCCCGCCCACCCGGCCACGTCGTCCAAGGGCCGGTCGCGGGCCGCCGAGCGCAGTCGGGCCACATCCGTCGCCGCCCGGGCCCACCGCGCGAGACCGTCCTCGGCGGAGGCCGGCTCCGTCGAAGAAGCGGGCTCCGTCGCGCGGGCGCCGAGCGGATCGACCGCCGCCGCGCCGGCGGTCCCACCGGCGGACGTGCCCCACCAGTACCGCAGCCGCGGCAACGACAGGTCCGGGGCGAGCCGCCCGCCTCCGTAGCGCACCGGGCTCGTACCGTCCGGCGGCGGCAGGGCGACCGACAGCCCGAGCACGGTCTCACCGTCCGGTCGATCCAGACGCGGACGCACCACGACCCCGGACGAGGACAGTCGCCGGAGGAAATCCTCCTCGTCGACGGCGGCCACCGCCGCGCCGCGCATATGCCGTGCCAGGGTGGCTCGTTCGACCTCCGGACGGCCCCGGCGCGCCGCGCTCTCGGCGTTCGCGCGGGAGTATCCGGGCAACCCCCGCCCCTGCCGCCGGCCCTCGACCGCGATCAGTTCGAATCGCCGCTCCAGTTCGGCGCATACCGCCGACGCCTTGACCCGATCCTGCCAGGGGCTCGCCCGGGTGCCATCCTCGCGGACCAGGCCCACGGCCACGTGGATGTGGTCGTTGCCGTTCTTGGAGAACCCGTGTCGGACCGCGATCCAACGACAGGGCGCCTTGCCCTCCTCCTCACCGAAGCCGAGCCGGTCGATCAGGGTGCGCGCGGCCGTCGCCCATTCCGCGTCGGTGAGCCGGCGGTCCCGCGGGGCGTTCGACAGGCTCGCCGTCCAGACCGATCCGTGCTTGACCTCGGTGCCGAAAAGCTGCCTGGGCGCGTCGAGTTGAGCCGCGAGCGAGGCGGGATCCCCGGTGAGGTCGAGACCCGTGGACGCGGCTATCGCGTGCGCGTCCTCGTGCTCGTTCGCGCGACCGGGACCGAAGAGGTACGTCACGAGCTGCGCCATGTCGTCATGGCGCTCGTGCGCCGCGGAGAGCTTGGCGATCACGGGGCCTGCGTTCGTGGGCCGGCCGACGCGGACGGGTATCCGGTGGCCGCGTCGAGGCGGTCCAGCACAGCCGACAGTCGATCCATGACATCCGTCCATCCCGGCGTTGTCGCATCCACCGCCGCCGGGTCCGCGCCGAGTTCGGACAGCTGCTCCGACAGACGGGCCAACTGCCTTCTTACGGCCAGCAATTCGGCATAGAAGGCACGGCGTTCGGTGGACGTCGGCGCGTCGTCGAAGGCCGACTCCACCAGCAGCCTCGGGACGCTCACCGCCAGGTCCGCCGCCTTGGCCGAGACGCGGGCGTACTCGTCCTCGCTCATCAGCACCTTGGTGACTCGGCGCCGCCCGCCCGTGCGACGGGGCAGTCGAGCCGGACCGCTCCCGGTCCGCGACTGTGCCGTCTCGTCGGTCGACATCCGCGTATTCCCTTTCTCCCGTGGCCGGTTCGCCCGCCGCGCGGCCTTCGCGGTCGAAGTCTCTCGTGAAGCCGGGCGACAGGGAAGACTTCGAAGCAAGATAGTGCAAAGAGTTACCTGATCTTCGCTCGACCTCCCCGCAGAAATCCGTCCGAAGGGGTCACCGCCGTGCGTCGGGTGGGAAATGCGGCCCAGGGGGCCGCATTTCGGGTCCGGCGCCGCGAGGCGGCGCCGGTACCCACACCCGTGCATCACGATGCGAAGGTGCGCCCCGCCCGCGTGCGGGTCGGCGGGCGTACGGGCGGCCCGGCGTCCGCCCAGCCCGGGCCCGGCTCGTCGGTGACCCCGAGGCCGGAACGCCCGGGCGTGGGGCCGCCGGTCGGGACGGGGTCTTGCGGCGGGTCGGCGCGCCGCCGCAAACCCCCGCCCCGGTGGGTCGTCGGTGGGACGGTCTCGGGGCCGGTCGCCACGGCGCACGCCCGGCGGCGGCGACGGTGATCGCGCGCTCGCCGACGCCGAACCGCCCTCGCACAGGCGGGGGAGACGTCGGGGCCGGGCGGCCGGAAGCCCAGACCCACCCGCACCCGGCACGCCCGGCACGCCCGGAACCCCCGGAACGTCCCCGGCGCCCACCGGACACCGGGCGGCGAAGTCCACACCGCCCCGACTCCGTACGGCCCCGCCACCGTGTCCGCGCCGAGCAGGTCCACCACCGCCGCGCACGACCGGCGTCCGAGGGCATTCCCCACGGACGACAACCGGCGGCGCCCGACCGTCCACGCGTCGAAGCCGCCACCGACACGCATGACACCCCCGACGAGCCCGGCGACGATCTCCGGCATCCCGCGCCACGCGTCGGGGCTCGCGGTGCGCGGCGCCCCGCCGAGGTCGTGCCTCGGTGGGGATCACGTCGAGCGCGGTTCCCCCGGCGTGCACCAGGGTCCAGGCGAACACCACGCCGTCGCTGGGGACGAACTCCGCCCGAGCCCACGCAGGGCGAACACCATCCGCCACAGCCCCACGACCACGTTCACGGCGACGTGCGGTCGAGCGCCGCGCCCGCCCGCGCCCTCGACACGCAAGCGGAGCATGCCCATGCCGGACATGATCGGACCGCCGAGGACGGCGACCCGGCCCACCTCGACCGTCGAATCCCCGCGCACCGTGCGGCTCGACTCGACGCCATCGAGCCCTCCGGCCACCACGACCCGCAGCGCGCCACCGGGCCGGATCGCCTCGACGGGCCGGAACACCGGCCGCACGGGCCCGAACAGCAGCCCCGGGCCACGCAGTCCGACCAGGTCGAGCCCGACACCCGGAACCGCGCTGGTGTGCACGTCGTGGCCGCAGGCGTGGCATGCCCCGTCCACGGTCGAACGCCAGGGGACGTCCCCGGGGTCGGTGACCGGCAGCGCGTCCATGTCGCCGCGCAGGGCGATGAACGCGCGGTCCGCCGCGCCGTCGTTCGGAAAGACGTCGCAGCCGACTCCGGCGCAACCGCCGGGGAGGACCCGGGGGTTCGACCGGCCTTCCGCAGGCGGGCGACCAGTCGCCGGGTGGTGCGGGTCCACGCGGCGCCCACCTCGCGATGCCGGTACACGCCGCGACGAAAGGCGATCGGCTCGGGGCCGAGCCCGCCGCCCCCGGGCCGGATCCGGGCGGCCGCGGGCGCGGTCACGAGGGTGCTCCGGTGTGGGATGTCCGGCGAGCTCCGGGCGGCTCCTGCCCACGTCCGACGCTCGCGAGTCCTCGGGAGAGCGGCGCAGGGTGCCACACGCGGCGCGGGTCTCGGTGATCGGCGAGCCACACCCAGCCGATGACCCCCTGTGTGACCGGGCACCGGAGGAGACCATACCCCGGGCATGGTGTCCAGGCGGGAAAGATGCCTGGACACCACACCCGCGCCATGGTCTGGCTGCGCCTGCCCGGCCCACCCAGGGAGTCACCGGCCGGGCGCGCGGCTCGTCGATCACCGAGACCCACGCCGCGCGCGGCGGATCCCTCCGTCGATCTCCCAAGGCCTCACGAGCGCCGAACGGGTTGGCAAAACCCGCCCGGAGCTCGCCGGACATCCCACACCAAGGAGCACCACTCATGACCACGCCCACGGCCACCCGGATCCTCTCCGGGGTCGACGAGCTCGGCCCCGAGCTGATCGCCTTCCGCCGCGACCTGCACCAGCACCCCGAGCTGGGCTTCGCGGAGACCCGCACCACCCGGCGACTGGTCGCCCGCCTGCGGAAGGCCGGGCTCCGCCCCCGCGTCCTCCCCGGCGGCACCGGAGTCGTCTGCGACATCTTCCCGAACGACCCCAGCGCGGTGAACCGCCCGTTCATCGCCCTGCGCGGCGACATGGACGCGCTGCCGGTCACCGACCTCAAGGACGTCCCCTGGCGTTCGACCGTGGACGGAGCATGCCACGCCTGCGGCCACGACGTGCACACCAGCGCGGTTCTGGGCGCCGGGCTCGCCCTGGTCGGACTCCGCAACCAGGGACTGCTGCCCAGGCCCGTGCGGCTGGTGTTCCAGCCCGCCGAGGAGATCCAGCCCGGCGGCGCGCTGCGGGCCATGACGGCCGGAGTGCTCGACGACGTCGAGTCGATCCACATGGTGCACTGCGACCCGACGGTCGAGGTGGGCCGACTCGCCATCCTCGACGGTCCGATCACGTCCGGCATGGACACGTTCCGCTTCCACGTCGAGGGCACGGGCGGGCACAGCGCCCGACCGCACCTCACCGCGAACATGATCGCGGGCCTGCAGCACATGATGCTCGCCCTGCCCGGACTCGTGCAGCGGTTCGCCCCCAGCGACGGCGTGGTGTTCGCCTGGACCACGGTGCACGCCGGGGGAACCGCGCTCAACGTGATCCCCACCGAGGGTGACCTCGGCGGGTCGCTGCGCACCGCGAGCCCCGACGCGTGGCGCAGGATGCCGCAGTTCATCACCGAGCTCGTCGAGGGCGCCATGCGCGTCGGCGGCTCCGGCCTCACGTGGAAGCACGAGCACCACCGGATGCCGCCCGTGGTGAACACCCTCGGCCACCTGTCGCGCGCGGCGGTGGTGGACCTGTTCGGCGCGGGGGCGGTGGCGACGACCGTACAGAGCCAGGGCGGTGAGGACTTCGCCTGGTATCTGGCGGGCACCAAGGACGTTCCGGGGGTCCCGGACATGCCGGGCGTGCCGGGCAACCTGGTGCGCCTGGGCGTCCGGCCGCCCGGGGTCGACCCCGCCGACTACCCCCACCTGCACGAGGGAGGGTTCGACGTCGACGAGCGCGCGATCACCGTCGCCGCCGCCTACCTGACGCGGATGGCGACCGGCCCCGAGACCGTCGGCGCCGCCGCCTGACCCACCGGGTCGGGGGTTCGCGGCGGGGCCCGGTGCCCCGTCGCGAGCCCCCGTCCCGACCGGCGGCCGGGACGGGGTCGGCGACTCGGACCGGAGTCCGTACCGGGACCGAGGTCCCGGATGGGCAAAATCGCCGACCCCTGCCGGCGGCTCCCACGAGCAACCACCCCCAGCGTAACCCGGCTCGTGGGTGCGGCGCCGGGTCCCGCCGCACGTCCCTCGTGGGGAACGGGGGTCGAGGGCAAGGTAATTCGCGCACGGAGCGTGAGAGCAACAGAACCCGCACACCTATGCATCCATCGAGTCCCTTCCGTACCCGTGGCCCCATGATTACCCTCTGTTCCGTGCTGACCATCTCCGCCGGGAGCGATCACCGGTATCTCACCGACCAGGTCGGGCGCGGGGCCGAGCACTACTACCTCAAGGCGATCGAGGTCGCGGGGGAGCCTCCCGGCGTCTGGTTGGGCGCGGGCGCCGCCGCGTTCGGTCTCCGGGGCGAGGTCGACGCCGAGGTCATGGGCAAGCTCTACGGCGACATGGTCGACCCGCGAACCGGTGCCCCGTTGGGCGCGCCGCCGCGCAACTACCGTGATGTGCAGGAACGCTTGGCGGACGCCCTGGCGGCCCTGCCCGACACCGCCACGCCCGAGGAGCGGGACGCGGTGGCCGATCGGGTGCGGAGCACCCAGGTGCGGGCCGTGAAGTATCTCGACCTGACCTTCTCGGCGCCCAAGAGCTGGTCCGTCCTGCACGCGGCGTTACAGGCCGAGGGCCGGCACGAGGAGGCCCAGGCGGTCTGGGACGCGTGGATGGAGGGCGTACGCGCCGGGCTCGAACACCTCCAGGAGCACGCCGGTTTCTCCCGGGCCGGACACAACGGCGTGCGCCGGGTGGACGCGCACGAGTGGACCGTGGCGGCCTTTCGCCAGCACACCTCGCGCGACGACGACCCGCAGTTGCACGTGCACTGCGCCGTGCTCAACCGGGTGCGTTCGGTCGAGGTGCACCCCTATACCGGCGAACGCATCGAGCGGTGGCGAACCCTGGACGGGCGGGCCGTGTACGCCGAGCGGCCCGCCGCCGCGGCCGTCGCCGAGCGGGTCGCCGAGGAGGCCCTGACGAGAGCGCTGAACGTGCGCTTCGCCATGCGCCCGGACGGAAAGGCCCGCGAGATCCTCGGCATCGGCGAGGAGGTCCGCGAGCAGTTCTCCTCCCGACGCCGGGTGATCTCGGCGAAGGTCGCCGACATGGTGGAGCTGTACCGGCTCGTGCACGGACGCAAGCCGTCGGCGTACGAGCTCACCTGCATGGCCCAGACCGCGACGCTGCACACCCGCGCGCCCAAGAAGAAGCATGCCGCGTCGCGCGAGGAACTGCTCGCGCGCTGGGAGCGGACGGCCACCACGCACCTGCGCGAGTCGCTCGCGGGCATCGCCCGGCGGGTGTTCGACGCCGGTGCCGCCGCCACGGTCGAGCCGTTCGACCCGGACCGGGTGATCGCCAGGGCGATCCGCGAACTGACCGCGAACCGACCCACCTTCCGGCAGGCCGAACTCGTCGCCGAGCTCAATCGGCAACTCCCGGACCGGCTCGGCGGTCTGACGCATGGTGAGGTCCGCTCCCTGCTGGCCGAGTTGGCCGCCCGGGCGCTGTCGCCGCAGTCGCGAACGCCGGGCGGGCCCGCCCTGATCCGGCTCACCCCGCCGGACCCGGTGGCCGCGCCGTCGGCGCTGCTGATGTCCGACGGCGCCTCGCGCTACGCCCGGCCGGAGGCGGTGCTCTACACCACGGTCGAGCATCTGGACGTCGAGGCGCGGATCATCGCGCACGCCGTGCACGGACGCGCGCGGGCCGTGCCGCAGGCGATGGTGGATCGATTCCTGGCCGGTGCCACCCTCGGCACCGACCAGGCCGCCGCGGTCCACGACCTGGCGACCGCCGGTCGGTTCGTCGACGTGCTGGTCGGCCCGGCCGGGACCGGGAAGTCCTACACCATCGCGGCCCTGTGCGCGCTGTGGGAGGCGAACGGGGGAACGGTCAAGGGCCTGGCGGTGGGTCAGCGGCAGGCTCGGGTGATGGCCGACGAGGGCGTCTCGCGGGTCGCGAACGTCCGGAGGTTCCTGAACGCCAACGCCGCGATCGCGGCGGGGGAGGTGGTGCCCGACCGGGACCTCTACACCTTCCACGCGGGCGAGTTGGTCATCGTCGACGAGGCCGGCACGTGCGCGACCGCGGACCTGGACAAGATTCTGTCCCTGGCCGCCGAGGCGGGCGCAAAGGTGGTCCTGGCCGGCGACCACGGGCAGACCGCGGAGATCGGCGCGGGCGGCATGTTCGGCCTGCTCGCACGCGATCTCCCGCACACGCACACCCTCGAGGAGGTGCGCCGTTTCCGGGCGGACTGGGAACGCGCGGCGAGTCTGCGGGTGCGCGAGGGCGACGCCGAGGTCTTCGCCGAGTACGACGCGCGTGGGCGGGCGCACGGTGGCACCGCCGAGGAGATGAAGGAGGCGGCCTACCGGGGCTGGCTGGTGGATCACCTCTCCGGCCTGGACGCGCTGCTCGTGGTCCCCACCCGGGAACTGGCCGCCGAGTTGTCGGGCCGCGCCCGTGCGCAACTGGTGAGTCTGGGACGGGTGGAGGCGGCGGGTGTGCCGCTCGCGGACGGCAACGTGGCGGGGCGCGGCGACCGTGTGCAGCTCAGGCGCAACGATCCCACGCTGACAAGTTCGGGGCAGGGCCACTGGGCCACGAACCGGGACGTCGTGCGGGTGCTGGAACGGCATGCCGACGGCGGGCTGACGGTGGCCTACGACGACGGCGAGACCCTGCGCGTGCCGGCCGCGTACGTCCGGGATCACGTCGAACTGGGCTACGCGGGAACGGTGCACGCGGTGCAGGGCCGCACGGTCGAGGCCGCGCACGCGCTGGTCGCCGCCGGCATGAGCCGTGAGCAGCTCTACGTCGCGCTCACCCGGGCCCGGGCGGCCAACCACGTCTACCTGGCGGCCGCGGAATCCGATGACGCGGGGGCGCGGTCGGTGTTCGCCGCGGTGCTCAGTCGCACCGAGGCGCAGCGTTCGGCGACCGAGGCCATGCGCGACGCGTTCACCGAGGCGGACTCGCTGCGGACGTGGGCGCCGGTGTGGAGCGACCTGGTCGAGCAGCGCGCCGCGGCGGACTGTCTGGGCGTGCTGATGGACGAACTCGGCGCGCGCGACGGCGCGAGCGTCCAGGACGACCCGGCGTTCGGTGCCCTGACCCGATTGTTGCGGCGCGTCGAAGGGGCGGGCCACGACGCGTACGGGTTGTTGCGGACCGCGATACGGGCCAGGGGATTGGCGGACGCGGACAGCGTCGCCGAAGTGCTGCACTGGCGGCTGGAGCGGGAACTCGACCGCGCGGCCCGCCCGATGCCCACCGGGCGGGAGGCGCGGACCGCCGAGGGGCGGCGATCGGGGTCGGGGAGGATGCCCGGCGCGCGGTCCCGCGGGGAGGGCGCGGCCCACGGCACGCGGTTGTCGGGGGAGGGCGCGGCCCACGGCACGCGGTCCTCGGGCGCCGGCGCGACGCCCGGCGCCGCGGGTCACGGCGACCGGGCGGCGCGGGGCGGCGACGAACGCGAGGTGCCACGCCCACGATCCGGCTATCTCGCTCGCACGCCCGCGGCGAACGATCCCGTGGGTGTGTACCTGCGACGGCTCGCGGAGGTGATGGACCAGCGTGTGGAGGAACTGGGGCGCGCGGCCGCGCAGTCCCCGCCCGAGTGGGCACTGGAGCGGTTGGGCACGGTACCGAGTGATCCCGGTGCCCGTGAGGAGTGGGCGCGCCGGGCCGGCCTGGTGGCGAACTACCGGGAGGCTTACGGCTACACCCGGTCGGGCGACGCGATCGGCCCGGCTCCGGCCACGGATGCGGTGGACGCCCGGTACGCATGGGACCGGGCCGCCGAGGCGCTCGGCGTCGCGGCCGACGCACACGGCGCCGAAGGCGCCTCGGAAGCCGAACTGCGCCGTTCCCTGGAGCGGTACGAGCGCGAGGAACTCTGGGCCCCGCCGCACGTCGCGGATCGACTCAAGGCGGCGGCGGAGGAGCAGGCACACTGGCAACAGGAGCGGGTCCGGGCGTTGATGGCATCGTGGACCGCCGGTAGCGCGCAGGAGTCGGAGGCGGCCAAGCGATCCGCTGAACTGGCGGCGTGGCGCGCCGCGTCGGCGGAGACTCGGGCCCGGACGTTGGAGACGATCCACGCCGCCCGGCTCGCGTGGTACGCGCACACGGCCGAGGCGCGTGAGCAGGCTCGGACGGCCCGCGCGGAACTGAACCGACGCGAGCGCCGGGCCGATGCGATGCGAGCCGGCGGGATGCGCGCCGACGCGATGCGAGCTGATCCCGAGCCGCCCTTGCCCGGGTCGGCCGGGGCGCGACGTCGATCCGAGGGTGTCGTCGACGGTGCAAGCGGTGCAAGCGGTGCAGGCGGTGCAAGCGTTGGAAGCCGTGAAAGCGGTGGGAACGGCGGGAATGGCGCAAGCGGCGGGAATGGCGCAACCGCGGCTACCTGGCACAAGGCCAAGGGCGCCGGCGCCGACCCGGCCTCCTCGCGTCCGCCGCGACCCGAACCGACCGGCAACGCGTCCACACCGCCCCCACGTTCGAGCAATCCCCCGCCGTCGGAGGAGCCGATGAGTCTGGAGGAGGCATCGGCACGGGCGGCACGCGCCCGAGCGATCATCGAACAACGACGCCAGGCGGGCGCAGGGGTGGCCGCTGCCGGCTTCACACCGGCCGGCGACATCGCCGCCGCTCGCGGCCCCGCCGACGAGGGTGCGGGGGAGGCCGCTCGTACGGTCGATGGCGCCGAGCCCCGGCACGAGATCCCCGCCCGATACGATCGCGAGCCGGACAGGGGATGACCCCGACGGGATACCGGACCGACTCGGGCACTGTGTGCAGTCGTTGCCCATCCAACGTTTCGGTGTATAAAGCTTGTTCGCGCTGCCCGACGGGTGCTGACCGCGGTGCCCGTTCCGTGCCCATACCAAGCCTGAACAATCGGGAGGGACGATGGCCGACAAGTACCAACCGAAGGCTCTTCCGCCGGGAGCTCCGGACCCCAAACTCGCCGTGGCGATCCGCAGCCAGAAGAAATACCCCATGCAACCCGTCGGGTTCGTGCCGCCGAAGCCGATCTATACCGTCCCCAAGGACATCGGGACGAAGACGGAGCAACAGTTCGGCTTCCAGGGGCCCGATTCACCTGGCATACCGCCGCTGCCCGCGATGGAGTTTTCGGCGGAGGCGCCGATCGGCTTCGTGGCATCGGGTATGGCCGACAACTCGATGCGGACCAACGACGCGCCGACGCGGATCAAGGCGGGCTTCGAGGCTCCCGCGCCCACCGGGATACCGCCCCGGTCGCCGGGCGCCTCCGCGCGCCCGCGCCTGGGCTTCGCTCCCGCCAAGGACGCCGGTCGGAGCGGCCGGACCCACTCGGGTCACGGGGCACACCCGGTTGGGTTCCAGGGTTCCGAGAGGACGGCCGCTCGGGACGGCGATCAACGGGATCCGGAACGCTGAGCCGCCCCGGGAAGGTTCGTACCGCTGCGGCGGATTGGTGACGCCCGTGCCGCGTCGGGTCGGGCAACGCGCCCTCTCCCTGGGACGAAACCGCGCGTGCGCAGGCCCCGGCCGGCGCCGCCGCCAAGACGATGCCGCTCGATCCGAAGCTGCCGTCCGGGCGCTGGTCCTCGAAGACTACGAGCGGTCTTGACGACCTTCGCCGACATCGGCACGCAGCGCTCTCGACGACTCCGCCTACATCTGTACGCCGCGCTGGACGTCCGTCCGAGGCACTGTCGCCGGAGCGACCGCGGGGTGCCGGGTATGCGGGGTGGGCGACGACGGGATCCGAGGCGCCCGAGTGGGGCGCACATGACCCGAGGTCGCCCTCGCCGGTGACCAGCCCCGGCCGGCGACGACGGCCGCGGACACACCCTGGGCTCTTGCCCCGGGGCGATACCGGTCGGAGTTGATCACGTTCGCCGCCGTGAGGACCAGGCCGTCCTCCGCGACCATCCACTGCCCCGAAACGCCGGTCAGCGGACGGCCGTTCACCTCGGGGCCGGGGGCTAGCAGCACGTTCGCCCGGAACGTCCCACGGTCCGGGTCGATCAGCACCTCCGCCTGCCGCATGCTTACCTTGGTCCGGGCCAGCGGATACCACGCCTTGAAGGCCGCCTCCTTGGCACTGAACAGGATGCGATCCCACGGGACGTCGGGTCGCTCCGCCGCGAGTTCGGCCAGTCGGCGCCGTTCCGCCGGCCCCGTCATGCGATCCCACCCCACGGTGACCGGTCTGCTTCCGGCGTTGGCGTCGATCCCGATGCTGAGGATGTCCGCGACTCGGGCCACCGCGGCGCAGCGGTATCCCAGGTCGTGGGTGATCGTGCCGGTGACCTCGTTCGGCCACACGGGTGCCTTGTCCGGACCCTTGAGCACTGGTCCGGGCGGACATCCGAGTTCGGCCAGGGCACGGTGGGCGCATCGTCGACCGGTCGTGAACTCCCTGCGCCGTTCAGCGCTGGGAGCGCCGGCGATGATCGCCTCCTCCTCCGGAAACAGCGCGTGCCCCGGCGGATCACCGAACACCTCCGAGAAGACGACTCCGGGCGGCAGAATTCGTTCGATCATCATCTGCCTGTCTCGGACGTACGGGCCACGGGAGGCGAAGGAAACGCAAATCATCCTATCCACCCCGACGCCCCGCCCCCGCGCGGCCCGTCCGAGGCGACCGCGCGGGGAGGAATGCCGCCCTGATCGGTGACGGGCTGCAGTCGGCCGCCGACCACCGCCATCGCCGCAGTGCGACGATGCCGTCGAGGTCACCGCGCCCGGCCACCATCGCGTCGCAGCGCCGCCACCGACCGAGATCCGCTTCTGTCGCTGTCCGCCGCCTACGCCTTGCCGGCGGCCGGCCGTCAGCGCTTTCGCTCGAACTCGTAGACCGTGGCGCGCGCCGCACAGTCACGCGGCGGAATCATCTCGACGCGGAGAACCCCCGTGCGCCGGTCGTAGTCGTCGCCCTCGGTCTCGAAGTCGACGGCCGCACCGGGACACGCGCTGAGCAGGGGGAGCGCGCCGAGCGAAGTCACGTGCCCGGTCACCGTCTTCCCGTTCAACGCCTTCTTCAGCTCGATCTGCAGGAGTGGCTTGGCCTCGGGAAACAGCTTCGCGTCGGAGTCGTCCGAGGCGCACAGCAGCCGCTTGGCGTCCAGGAACGTGCATCCCTGGATGTCCTTGACCGGACGATCCAACTCGATCGTCGCGGCGAGCGGCAGCGTACCTCCGCTGCGCGGCGTGGCCCCGTTCAGGATCGGTGTCGGGAAGACCAGCAGCCGGGTCATCGTGTCCCACTCGCCGGAGACGAGCCAGCGGCCGTCGGGGGCAACCGCCGCGAACGAGTTGTTCATCGCCTCGCCCGGCGCCAACGCGTGTACGTACTCGTGCGCGACACCCGAGGGCGTGGTCACCCTGAACATCTTCGACGTCGCGTCCCCGCCGCCCTGATAGGCGTCGAACACATACCCGCGAGAGGAGTCCGGGTCCCCGATGTGCGACCACCCACGCTCCCGCACAGGTGCGGGAATGGAGGTGTTCCCCGCGTAGTACATGTACGGCTTGCCACCGCGCGGCCGTACGCCGGCGAGCCCCTGAGCCTGGGACTGCGCGTCGATCTCGTACTGCCCGATCGCCTTCCACCCCTTGATCGCGGACGGGAACGCCGCGCTCGTGCCCTCCGGCGCCTGTTCCGCGTGCGCCGTACCGGTCAGCCCGACCGTCGCACACAGTGCGAGGCAGGCCGCGCCCACCGACAGTCCTCGCCGCACCGCTTTCCGACCCCGCACGATCAGCTTCACGTCCACCCAACTCCTTGTCGCGCCCACGCCGCACCACCATGTCCGGCCGCCAAGACCATGGCGCAGGAACCATGTCCGGCAGGCGCCGCTCGCCTGAACGATCAAGGAATTCCCAACCCCTCGGTCCCACCCACGCCCTCCGGCATCGACGCGCCCTCCCGACGACCCCGACCCGGATCCGTCGTCCCAGGTCCTCCGCGATCCGTGCCCGATACCTGCCGAAGTCGATCGGATTTCTCCCCAAACCGACTCAACTCCCGCCACAACCGGCACAGTTCGCGCCGATCCATAACATCGCCAAGAGGGGAGATTGCTATTACCCGTGGAATCCGGCGTTGGGGATCCTGGTACCCCCTGCACCCCACACGCGAGATATCGCGTGTCGTCGGAAACGAGGAACTTTGCGAATAACCAAGATCGTCCCCGCCCTCTTGGCCGCATTGCTCATGGTGCTCACCCTCGGCGCCACCGCCACTGCTTCCCCCGCCCCAGCCGGCGTTTCCAACGACAACCCGTCGGCCAACGGTCCCCAGCCGATCATCGGTGGCGGATACGCACAGAACGCCCCATGGGCAGCCCGCCTGTTCTCCGCCGGCAGGCAGACCTGTACCTCGACCATCATCGCGCCCACCTGGATCCTCACCGCCAAACACTGCGTAAGCGGCGGGCAGTTGACCTTCCGGATCGGCAGCCTCGACCAGAGCTCCGGCGGCACCGTGGCCAACGGCGCCCAGACCTACACCAGCCCGTCGGCGGACCTGGCCCTGGTGCGCCTGGACCGCTCCGTCTCGGCGACCTACGCCCGACTCGGGCAGCCCGGATCGGTGACGGTGGGTCAGAGCGTCCAGGTCTACGGCTGGGGCGCGACGTCCCGGTGCGGCCAGGAGATCAACTGCCAGTCGCAGTTCCTGAAAGTCGCCAATGTGACGGTCACCGGCGGCTGCCGCGACGCGTACAACGGCTCGGCGATCTGCGCCCGTTACGGCAACGGCATCACCGCGGGCGGCGACTCGGGCGGTCCGATGAACGCGAACGGCATCCAGGTCGGCGTTGCATCCACCAGTGACCGTCAAACCACTACCGCCTACACGAACGTGACCGCGTACCGCTCGTGGATCCAGTCCATCGCGGGCGTCTGACCGACTCGTCGTTCCCAACCTCGCTGCGCCTTCCTCTCGCCCCTGGACCCGTCCCCGCCACCGAACTCCGGGCGGGCCCAGGGGCGGTGCCCTGCGTGGACGCACCGCCGGACGCCACACGGCTTCCAACACCGCCGCCCCACCGAGCTCCGACTCGACGTCGTTCCAACAGGAACAGCACCTGGAACCGCCCCGCGAGCACGCCACCATCCGGGGCGAGGCCGCGGGGCGAGGCGGCGGATCGAGGCCGCGGATCGAGGCGGCGGTCACCGAGCGCCGCAGTCGACGCATCGCCGGATATCGGATCGCGGATATCGGATCGCCACGCGGGGTTCAAGGGGTTCGTATGTCACGGTTTCGTGGGTGTGTTGTCCCGTCGATTGTGACGTGCGGCGCGGAACTCGAACGGATCTTGGTTCCGTCCTTGGAACCGTCCCGTTGTTCATGCGCGTTCGAGAAGAGCCCCCATGTCTGTGCGTCGCCGTCCCTTGATCCTGTCGACCGCTCTCGTTGCCGGTGCCGTCCTGAGCCTGGCGGCATGTGGGTCCGACGGCGCGTCCTCACCCGCGGCGGGTGGTTCGGTGTCGTCCCCGCCGACCGGGGCACCGGCCGCACAGCCCGATTCGCTCACCTCGGGGCAGCCCGCCGCCGCGCCCACGTCGTCCACTTCGGCGTCCTCGCGTCCGAGTGCGCCCGCCGGGGCCACATCCGGCGCGAACAACAAGCCCGGCGGTGGAGCGGACGACGCCTACGCCTACACCCACCCGTGCGACAAGCAGAAGTTGTCGATACGCGTGACCCCGCGCCCCGGCGCGACCGGTCAACGGGTGATCGAGGTCCGCAATACCGGTACCACCGCGTGCGGTCTGAGCCACTATCCACTGGTCTACCTGGACACCGCGAAGTCATCCGATCGCACCGCGAGCGTCAAGCCGCTGATCCCCGGCGGCCTGGGTGGCGCGCCGGCGTACCCCCTGTCGGTCGGCCAAACGGCCTACGCGGTGATCGACCTCAACCCCGAAGGTGCGAGCACCTCCGCCACCCGCGTCGACGAACTCAACGTCCTCGCGGACCCCGAGCACATGGCCAACGCGGACACCCTCAACTTCCCCCTCGGCTCCGCCACCCCCGTCCTCAAGCCCAAACTGGGCCTCTACCGCAGCACGGTCACAGACGCGGTCACCTCGATGACCGCCGCCGACACACCCACAACCTCCTGACCGCAACGGCAACGCACACGGAAGCGCCGCCGAACCCAGGCCCTGGTCACCCCACAACCCCGCCCTCGCCACACCCGGCGACCCGGCGAACCCCCAAAGAACCCGCCCGCACACCTGCGCGGACCGAATCCCGGCCGACAACCCCGCAAGACCACGGCCCCAGTCGCGACCCGTCCGCCCGGCGAGGGATGTACTCCCCACCACCACCGCACCGTTCCGGAATCGGTCGAGCGGCCGCAGACGCACGCCCACCGACGAACCTGACGATGTCGCTCTTGTTTATCCCGGCGCACACCTCGACCCGACCCCGACGACCCCTTCCCGAGCCGTCCGCCGGCCGTGAAACGGTGGCCGAGCCCAACGAGGGACGGTGCGCCGATCGGCCGGCGTTCGAGCACCCTTCGAGCACCGTACGAAAGATCCTGGAACCCGGACCGGACGGAACGGGCCTCGCGAACGGGAAAACAGCGAAGGGCATTTCACGCCGCCCACGCGCTCCGGGCGTACCTCCCGGACATCCGCGGGTCGCGTGCATCGGATGTTCGGAAGGATCACCCCAGTGATAGGCACCACCTGGCCCAGCGGAGCCGGGAACCTCCGACCCCTCATAGTCGTGCTCACCTTCGTTTCCCTCGTACGGGCCGGAGTTCCCACACCGCGCCCGACCGGCGTCTCCCGACACCGAGGCCGCCCCGGGTACAACCTCCGTGCCACGTGCCACGTGCGCCGTGCGCGGGAAAGGCGGCGGACGATGAGTGAATCCCCCGAAGCGTGTGACGGGTCGACGCCCGTCACGAGACGTCGAGGACCGTCGTGACGGGCTCTTGCGCGTCCGTGTGTTCGTGTGTTCGTGTTTCCGTCAGCGCGTCACATGACGCGCAGGCGTTCGACGTTGCCGTTCTTGTTGTGCAGGGTCGCAGCCCTCCTCTTGTCGTTCCTCCCGGTACGTGACCAGGTGTATTCCATCCGGTCCACACGAAGTCCCGCGCCTGGTCACGGTTCGACATGATGGAGTGACCAGCGAACGAGGGGACGCTCATGGGCGGGCGCCGGAAGTCGACGAAGAACAGTAAGGCCGACCCGAGTTGCGGCAACCCGGAGCGGCCATGCTGGCGCAAGAGCACCCACAGCGGTGCCGAGGGATGTTGCGTCGAGGTCGCCCCGGTGTCGGTTCGCGTCGGCGTTCGGGATTCCGGTTGGCCCCGGCCCGAGAGCATCCTGTTCGGCCGACCGGCGTGGCAGGGATTCCTGGCGTCCACGCGGGTGCGGCCCACCGATTCGGACCGTCTGTGAACGACTCACTCATCGTGGCGATCGTCGGGGTGGTCGGTACGCTCGCCGCCGGTGTCTTCGCGCAACGCGGAGCGATGAAATCCAAGATCATCGAACTTCGCCACGCGGAACGGATGCACATCGACACCGAGGCGGAGAACGCGCGCCGCGCCCACCTCGAGGCACGGCGGCAGTCGTACGGCGACCTGAACCAGGCCCTACGCGACAAGTACACGCACCTGCTGCACCATTGGCGGACCTTGAAGGCAAACCAAACGATCGAGCCATCACAGGTCCAGGTCGAGGACGAATCCGAAGGCGAACTGAGAGCCGCCTACGCGAAGGCACAGATGATCGCCGCGGACAACGTCATCGAACTGGTCGGGCCACTCGTCCAGCGCCTGTACCTCGTGCACCGAGTCGTGCGGCAACACGACAGGGGCGAAACGCCGGATGAGAACCTCGACGCGTTGAAGGCGCACATCGACAAGGCCGCCGAGATGTTGTACGAAGTGCGCCAGGTGATGCGACGAGACTTGGGCATCACGGAACTCCCGCTCGACCGCCCCCCGGGCTACGGCTCCGTCCCCCGATAGCGCCGTTCGGGCAGACGCCCACCGGCGTCGGCGAGGCGCCCTCCCGTGTTTCCACGTAGGAGAAGCCGTCGCGTAGCTCCCGGAGCTACCGGTTGCGACCGGGCCGCCACCGGGAATGTACGAACCTGCGGCGGGGGTTCGGCGATCGGCGCGTGCCGGTCGACCCGACAAGCCGGACGCGCCGACGGCTCCGTCCTGCCCGCCCGGCGCTTCGTGCGTAGTACCACGGCGAAGCGGGACCGCCTGCGTCGGCTGCGAGACGCGCCGCCCACCACGACCCGCCCCTCGATCCCGTACGGTGCGCGCGTGCGCCGCAGTCGCCTCGTACCGGAATGGAGTGTGCGGACGAGACGGCTGTGCCATGGGTGGGGTCGATGGCGGTGGGGGCGGGGGCCTGGGATCCTGGCGCTTCGATGGGCCGTCGGATCATCGGTGTCGGAAGGGGACGGAGATCGAGAATCCATGGGCCAGGTCCGTCCCGTTTCGTTTCCCCGAAACTTCCACCGAGATTCGGGAGAGCCTGCGAAACGCGAGAACCGTGGACGACATCGAGATGGTCCTCGTCGACGAGGCCTGGGTGGCCGGCGTTGACCTCACCGCCAGCCTGGGTGGTGAGGCCACACATCCGGAGACGGCTCGCGAGTACGTCGAGGGCCTCCTGCGGTGTATCGAGGACTTTCCCGACTCCGGATTGCGCGTGGTTGCGATAGAGGATATCTCGGAATCGTTTGGCAATGCCTATGCAATCGCCGACGACGAGAAGATCACATTCGATTCGAATTGGGCGGGAGTCGATAATCGGGACATCCTCCTGGGCACTCTGCGCCATGATGTCGAGAATGGATGGGAAAGTCAGGATGTCCCGGCGAATCCGATCGCCATCGCGACCCACGAGTTCGGGCACATTCTTCAAGCCGACGCCGAGGCGAGGAAGAACGGCGGCCGCGGCGTCAAGGGAAGCGACCTCATTTCCAAGATCGGAAGGAATGCCCGGCGCACGAGAAACAATACGTCGACCATCGAGGTCGGGCGCGTCCTCGGAAAGTACGCGCTCAAATTTCTCGAGGGAGAGGAGTACGAGTTGGGTGCCCGAGCCTTCGAGGTCGTGCGCCTGAGCACTGGGCGGCCGCACGAGGTTGCCCTTGATGCCTATGGCGAACTCATGAACGATCTCGATCGCCCGTGGCACGGTAGCGGGACCGGCCGCCGCTCGAACCTCCGAGAACGGGCCGGCGACTTCGCTCGGGAATGGGGAGGGCGAATCGCCGATCGAACGGGCGCCGGACGCGTCGGGGCCCGCGTCATGGATTCGTTGCGAGGAGCGAGTAGGGCCACTGCGGGTCTCGTCCACAGGTTCCGCAACCTGACCCGGGTTTTCAAGCCCCGTCCCGCCGTTTCCAACGCCTACCTCAACGACTCCCGTATGCCCTTGCCCGATATTATTCGCTGGGCCGCTCCGACCACGGTCGCGGGGCTGAAGCCCGAAAAGTCGAACCCGATCCGCGCCCAGGACCCGGTGACCGGCAGCCTGGGCTTCGTGCCGGCGTCCCGCGTGATGACGAATCAGCGAGCCTCGGCCGATCGCATTCTGCAGAATCCCATCCACAGCGCATTCATGGCAACCGGTGCCGGTGTGCACAAAAGCCTGGAAAAAGGCTGACGACGCGCGTCCCATGGAACCGCGTTCACGCCGAGCGTGGGCGCGCGCGAGCCGCCTGCCGTGTCGGGACGACGATCGGGACTGCCAGGGCCCGGGAACGCCACCAACACCGCGGGACGCCACCAGGGCCCGACCACGGACAACGGCGGGGCCGTCGGCCCCTTCGTTCCCCGCCCCGACCCGAACGTACACCGCACCTCCCGAACCAGTTGGGCGCCCCCGCCCGATCCCGCCGCTTCGCCGTTGTAGGGGGCGGCGATGGGTGTGCCCGCTCAGGCAGCGCTACCCACCACCGTTTCGGGGCCCGCCACCATGACCACGATTCCCGCCACCCCCATCCCATCACCGACTCTGCCTCCGGATCGCGACGGCGGACCTGCACCGAGATCGTCCTCGGCGGAGCCGTTCCGGAGCCGTCCGCGCCCTCGTCGGCCGGCTCCCGGCCCACCTCACCGAGCACACCTGACACCGGCGCCGGCCGCGACGCCTCTGCGGGCCGGGGCCGGCGATCAGGTTCGGAGTCGCATCCGTTGGCCGGCGGCGGGCGCTCTTCCCCTTAGGGTCGGCGGATGGCGAAGTATTTCGATGTGCACCCCGATAACCCCCAGCCGCGCACCATCACCAGCGTGGTCGACCTGATCCGCGCCGGATCGCTCATCGCGTACCCGACGGATTCCTGTTTCGCACTGGGATGCCAGTTGGGCAACCGTGACGGCATCAGCCGGATCCGGACGATCCGCAACCTCGACGACCGGCACCACTTCACCCTGGTATGCGAGAGCTTCGCCCAACTGGGCCGGTTCGTACACCTGGACAACGACGCGTTCCGTGCCATCAAGGCATCGACGCCCGGTCCCTACACCTTCATCCTCCGCGCCACGTCCGAGGTACCGAAGCAACTGTTGCACCCGAAGAAGAAGACGGTCGGCGTCCGCATTCCCGATCACGTCGTCACCCGAGCCCTGCTCGCCGAACTCGGTGAGCCGATTCTCTCCAGCACGCTGCTCCTGCCCGGCGAGGACGAACCGCTGACACAGGGCTGGGAGATCAAGGAGCGGCTCGACCACGTGGTGGACGCCGTGGTGGACTCGGGCGACTGCGGCACCCAGCCGACCACGGTCGTCGACTACTCCAGCGACGAGGCCGAGATCGTACGCCGAGGCGCGGGCGACACCGCGCGGTTCGAGTAGCGGCCGGCCTTCGGGCGAAGACGCCGGCGCCCGGGTCGAGCCGCCGACCCGGGCCCGAGCGACACCGGGCCCGGGCCGGTCGGTGCGCGGTTGCGGTGTGGGGTGAGGTGAGGGGTCAGTGTGTGGTGGTGGCGTAGCGGGCGAGCGGGTCGACGCCCTAGGTGATCATCTCGGCGAGTGCACCGCCACACCGCCGCGCCGCCGTCTCGGATTGACCCTGGCCCTGCCGGCCCTTGCCCAGTTGATCATCGCGATCGACTACAACTCGGCTCGCTGCCCGGTGGTGTGCCGGCGGGTCGGCAGCGCCTCGGAGGGCCTTGCGAGGCCCTCCGGGCGAGGTGTTGCGGTCGAGTGGTGAAGGTCGCGGAAGCGGACGCGGCAAAGGCCGACTTGCGGCGGGTGCGGGTCCGGCGTGCGTTGTGGTCCGGCCCGTGCGAAGTCCGGTCGTGGCGCGGTACTTGTGATGGTCAGGGGTGGACGGTCCAGTGGTGGTTGGCTGCGGCGCGGGTGAAGGTGAGCGTCGGGCACAGGAAGTCGCTACCGCGTGGGTTGGTGCTGGTCCAGGGGGAGTCGGTGGGGGTGGCCAGTTGCCATGCGCCGGCCCTGCGGAGTTTGATGTCGGCGCTGTCGAATGCTGTGCTGCGGGCTTCGGTGCAGAAGTAGCCCTTGCCGGTGGCGGGGTTGACCGTGGCGTAGATCTCGAAGATGTCCCAGCCGTAGGCGAGCCGGCTCTGGTCGGTGCCGGAGGAGCGGAACAGCAGTTCCCAGGCCTGGGTGCGGTGGTTGTACAGATACGACGACCATGCGTTGCCCGAGGTGGCGTCCTTGGTCAACTGCACGCTGTAGGACGTGATTCCACCGGTGGTGGTGGTGTACTTCGCCAGGAAGTCGGCATTCACCTTCAGGGTCTTGGCGGGGCCGCTCGTGCCGCACCAGTCCCACGCCCATATCTCGGCGCCCTGGCTCCAGTAGGCGGTGACCACCTCCATGCACGAGTTCTGCGCCTTGGTGGTCGGGGCGTAGGCGAAGTTCTGCGAGTTGGTGACCTTGTACGAGGGATCCACGCTGTGCGTGGCGGTGATCCCGTCGTGCGTGCCCGGCTGCGGGAAGACACCCCAGAAGTTGTGCGTCGGTGCGAGGCTCGCGCCCGCACCGCCCTTCGCGGCGTGGTCCGGCGTGTCCGCGGAGTCGCCGGCGAGCGCCGCGCGCAGCTCGGCGCGCTGCTCGACGAAGGCCCGAACGGCCGCGTCCCGCCCGGGAGTCGGCGCGTCGGACCCGGTCTGCGCGACGACTCCCCGATGCGGCGCGGTGGGCGAGGGAACGGCGCCGGACGGCGGCGAGCCGGCCGCACCGGCGGGTCCGGCCGGGCCCAGCGCGACGAGCGCAACGAGCGTGGTGACCACGGCGGTTGCCAGGGCCATGGGTAACGAGCGAGGACGTGGACGGGCGCGGCGGGACATGCGTCTCCTCGACGGGGGCGGAAGTGGCATGAAACCGGGAGACGAGCGCCGCCGCGGAGTCCGAACCGACCACCGTCGAGCGGGACGTTCCCGTACAGCTCCGATCGGGCGGCACCAAAGTAGCCGGTGGCACGGTGCCCGGGGTAATCACATCTGCCCATAACATCACGTGATCCGGGCGCCACAAGTCCGTCCGCCACACGCGGTGGTCGTGGGCCCTCAAGGCGCCCCCGCTCGCGTGAAACAGCCGAAACCCGGACCGGCGATCGACGGACGAGGCCGACCGGTGGTTGAACAGTCGCCCGTTGTCGTCGGACGGGGACCGTGCGGGCCGCGTAACGGCCGCAGTACACAACTCGACGTCTGTTGCGACTCGAACCCGACGTCCGTCGGTTCCGCCTCCGGGGTCGAGTCGGAGTGCGCGCGGCCTCGACGCAGCTGTGGACGGTCGTGTTCATGGGGCAACGTTCCTTGCGGCGTATGACCTCGTCGACGCCGGACGGCGCCAGGGGGAGTGCGGGGCGCGCGTCCTCGCCCGGGGCCGGCCATCACGGAACCCCTCCCGAAGGCGTAGGTCGTCGGCATGCGGCCGGCCCCACGGCCCGGCTGCCCCACACGGCCCAACTCGGCACCCCAGGCGCGGGATTTTCCCGGCCTGGCCCTGCCCGACCCGCCCCCCGCGTGGGCCTCAGGCTGCCGAGAGGCCGATGTCGGCGGCGAGGGCCTCGGTGAGCCAGTCGTGTGCGGCACCGGGCGTGGGTTCCGACGCGCCGGAGCCGGGCGTACGGATTGCGGCCACCTGCTGCCAGTAGTGGTCGACGCGCGGGTCCGAGGCGAGTTGGCCGTGCAGGGCGCGGCGGAAGGGCGCCGTGTCGCCGGTGCGGCGTGACGTGGCGTAAGCGTCGACGAAGCAGTCCAGGGCCTCTCCCGGCTCCGGTGTCCGCCGCGCCCGCAGTTGTGTCGATGCCAGCGCGTACGCGTCGACAAGGCCGTCGTAGAGCACGGCGGGCCGGTAGCCCTCCTCGGGCCGGTGCACGGCGGGTTGGCACTCGTCGAGGTTGTCCCCGGGGCAGTTGCCGGTGACGAACGCGTGCAGTCGGGCGAACGCCAGGACCTGTTCCGGCGTCGGGTCGTCGGGGGGTTGCGGCACCGCGTGGTCGATGATCATCGCCGTGACGCGGGCCGGGAGCCGCGCGGGGAGCCAGCGGCGCCAGAAGCGGGCCATCGCGGTGGTGTCGGGTGGCGTGGCGATGGCACCGACGAGGCGGAGCCGATCCGCGCGCTCGTCGGGTGCGGCATCGCGGAGCGGCAGGAGGGCGGCCTCGCGCCAGCGGAGCGCAGACATCTGCGAGCCGAGTTCGCGCAGGTGACGGGCTACGGCGTCGTCGAGGGCGTCCTGGTCGACGCTGCCGGGCGCGCCGTCGCGGTCGAGGATGCGACGGATCGCGGGGAGGGGGAGGTCCAGGCCGCGGAGCGAACGGATGAGGCGGAGGCGTTCGGATGCCTGGGGCGCGTAGCGGCGATGACCGCCGGCGCTGCGGCATGCCTCGGGCAGCAGGCCTTGGTCGGAGTAGTAGCGCACGGTCTTGACGGTGACGCCGGCCTGTTCCGCGAGTTCCCCGATGCTGCGCAGACCATCGGCCGACGAAGACGAAGACGAAGACGAAGACGAGGGCAGGGGCAAGGGCAATGGCGAGCGCGCGGACGGTGGCGACGGCGTGATCCGGGGCCGTGGCGGAGACGACACTTGAACCTCCCTCAAGGGGAGTTCCTACCGTACCCACGAGCGCGGACGGCCGATCTGGCCGGGGGCGCGGCAGCGCGGCGACGCAGCGTTGCGACGGTACGGAAGGAGAAGGTCATGACGGCATTCGTCCTGGTGTCGGGTCCTTTCACGGGCGGCTGGATATGGCGGCGGACGGCCGCCCGGCTGCGGCGGGAGGGGGCGGAGGTGCACGCCGTGACGCTGACCGGTCTCGGCGACCGCCGCCACCTCGCGGGTCCGGGCACGGATCTGGAGACGCATATCGAGGACGTGCTGCAGGTGATCGAGCACGCCGACGCGCGCGAGGTGGTTCTTGTGGGGCACGACTACGGCATCCATCCGGTGCTGGGCGCGGCCGATCGACGGCCGGACCGGATCGCGCGGGTGGTGTACCTGGACGCGGGCATGCCGAGCAACGGCGATGCGGCTCTCGCGCTCGTGCCGCTCCAGGGCGTCCGCGACGGGCTGTCGGAGCGGCACAAGGAGAGGGCTCCCGGAGAGGTCGACACGCGGTTGCCCGCACCGTCGCCCGACGAGTGGCATCTGTGGGGCAGTACGGACGGTCTCGCGCCGGAGGCGTTGGCGGCGATGACCCGGTCGGCGGCGCCGCATCCGGAGGGGACGTTCGGACAACCCCTCGTGCTCTCCGGCGCGGTCGACGAACTCCCGGCAACCGGCGTGTTGTGCACCTCCAGCGGTACGGACATCGCCCTGCTCGAATCGCTCGCGAGTCTCGGTGACGCCCGTCTCGGCGCTCTCGTCGAACGCCGCGTGACGCTCTTCGAACTGACCACCGGACATTGGCCGATGGTGTCCGCCCCCGACGAACTCGCGACGGTGCTCATGGGAGCGGCCTCGGGTGAGGGGCACGTGATGGGTGCAGCGACCGCGACGCGCGAGGAACCGGCGCATCGGCGGCCGTTCCTGCTCGACGTTCCGCCGTGCCCGCGCGAGCGGATCGGTGCCGTCGATCTGCATCTGCCGGACGACGATTCCCCGCGTCCCGCGGTCGTGTTCCTGCACGGCGGCCCGGTGCCCCCGGACGCACGGCCGACGCCGCGCGACTGGCCGGGTCTGGTGGGCCACGCCCGACTCGCGGCGAGTCTGGGGGCGGTCGGTGTGACGGTGGATCACCGGCTGCACGGTCTCGAGGACTTCGAGCGGGCCGCCGCCGACGTCGTGGCGGCGGTCGAGCGGGTACGCGCGCATCCGCGCGTCGACGGCGAGCGCGTCGCCCTGTGGTTCTTCTCGGGTGGCGGCCTGCTGACGACGGACTGGCTCGCGGCTCCGCCCGAGTGGTTGCGCTGCCTGGCGGCGAGTTACCCGGTGTTGGCGCCGCTGCCGAACTGGGGGTTGGGGGACTCGCGGTTCCGTCCGGCGGACGCGGTGGGTGCGGCGGGTCGGCTGCCGATCGTGCTCACCCGCGTGGAGTTGGAGCACGAGGCGATCGCCGCGACCGTGGCGCGGTTCCTGTCGGCGGCGGAGGCGGCGGGAGCCGACATCGAGGTGATCGACGTACCGCTCGGTCACCACGGCTTCGACACGATCGACCACACGGAGGAGGCACGCGCCGCCATGCAGGGTGCGATGCGCTCGGTTCTGCACCACCTCGCCGAGTGAACTCGCAGGTGGGGCACCGATGTTGGCCCCCACCTCCCAGCTCCCCACACCGCTCTGCGGGATACGACCCGCGCACCGGACCGGCGGTCGACGGTACTTACCCCCAGCCCCGGCAGCCGGCCGACCCTGTTTATGCTCACGCCCATGGCACTCGAATGGGAACAGATCATCGTAGACTCCTCCGATCCCATCGCCCTCGGGCGCTGGTGGGCCGAGGCTCTCGGCTGGGTAGTGGTCGACGAATCCGAGGAGATCATCGAGATCCGGCCCGAGCCGGACCGGATGCCGGGGCTGCTCTTCGTGCCCGTCCCCGAGGGCAAGACGTCGAAGAACCGGCTCCACCCCGACTTCCGCCCCGACGACCAGGCGGCCGAGGTCGCCCGGCTGCTCTCCCTCGGTGCCCGGCGCGCCGACACCGTGCAGGACGAGCAGCACTGGGTGACTCTCCTCGACCCGGAGGGCAACGAATTCTGTGTCCTGGGTGAACGGAAGAGCTGAGCCGGGCCGGGCCGGGCAGCCGTTCGGGCGGAAGTGCCGGACGGTTTCGCCCACCCGCAGCCGCCCCACTCGCAGCTCGCCGACCCGGCTGCGCCGGGTGCTCCGACCGTGGCCTCCGTGCATGGCTCCGGCTGGTGCGTCGACGACGCGCGGCTCGGCCCGGACGACCTACGAACCACCGGATGGTGTCCTGCCGAGTGGTGTTCCGGTGATCTCGGTATAGCCCCTGGTCATGGGGCGGCCATCGCGCAACTCTGAGAGTAGTGACGCTCGTTGAGAGGTGACGCGATGGCCTCGTCTCGGCGTGACCTACTCCGGTTGATGGGAGTCACCGCGTACGGCGGACGGAATCGAGTCGGTGCGGTCCCGGCCCGGCGGATCCTGCAGGAACTCATCGAAGCCGAGGCCGCCGCCCACATCGGTGCGGAGCCCGGCGAGCCCGGCGAGCACGCCGAGACCCGGGCGACCCGGTGTAACGGGCACCGGGAGAGGGTGCCGACCACGCAGGCCGGGGACCTGGACCCGGCGATCCCCAAGGTCGACACCGGCAGCTTCTTCCCCTCGCTGCCGGAACGCCGGCGCCGCAGCGACCAGGCCCTCTACGCGGTCATCATGGAGGCATACGTCCACGTGTCTCCACCCGCAGCGTGGACGACCTGGTCAAAGCACTTGGTGGGGACATCGGGATCTCGAGTCCGAGTGCCCCGCATCTGCGGCAACCTCGACACCTAACCAACGGTGTTCCGCACGCGGCACTGGATCATATCCGCTTTCCCTACATCGATCTGGACGCGACCTACTGCACGCCCGCGTCCAGCGCCGGATCGTCCCCCAGGCCGCGGTCATCGCGACCGGCATCCCCGAGGCGGGCGGTCGCGTCCTCGTCGAGATGCACGACGGATGGATCGCCTTCCCCCGCCGCTACCTCCCCGAAGGCAGCATGGACAAGGTCTACCCCCAGGACATCGACCAACTCGACCCGGCTACACCACTCCACGGGACATGACCCGCCGAGGAGGATCCGCGCGGCCACCGGGCCCACCGACCAGCAGGCCGACCGCACGGATGCTGCGCCTGCACGGGTGTACGCGGATCGCCTTCGAGAGGTGGACCGATCGGCCGGAACCGCCCTCGGCCCGCCACGCGTTCGGCCGATCGCGCGCGAGGTCCGGATCGCGGCCGTGTCGTCCGCGAACCGCGGTGGATCACCTCGGCGTCCGGCAGTGACGACGAACGCGGCGGCCGGCCCCGCCGGCGGCTGGAAGGCGGATCTCGACGCTCGCTCGGCCGCGGAACCGGCCGGGGGCACGGTCGCGCGGCTCGCCGGCGGATGCCCCCTTACGGGTGCCTGGTTCCGGCTCACTCGGGTTCGGCGCGGTGTGGGTTCGGTTCCGCGGTGTGGACGGCGGCGAGGAGGCGTGGGCCGGCGAACGGGCGGAAACGGGGCCACAGTTCGGGGTCCTGCGAGAGCGGGGTGAGGACGCGGATGTGGGTCGCGTCCCGGACGTCCTCGTCCGAGGACGCGAGCAGTGCTTCCACGATCGCGGCGAGCGCGGGTAGTCGCCCGACGTCACCGGTGCGGGCGGCCGGAGCCAGGACGGGCCAGAAGAACGCCTCCGACAACACGCTGTACGGGTTGAGCGCACGCGCGACCGAACCGGGGATCGCACGCTCCGCCGCCGTGGCGTCGAGCCCGGCCTCGTGTGCCAGTCGGTCCAGGTGGGGCCGCGCCGCGGGGCACGCGCGCCAGAGCCGGTTGAACAGCCGACCGGATGCGGGCCGGGTTCGTCCGGTGTCGTATCGGGGTCGTGTCATCCTGCGGCCTCGCGCTCGTGGTGCTCGTGGGACGGTGGAGCCGGGTTCGGCTCGGGAGTCGGTTCGGGTTCGGGTCCGGGTGTTCCTGCCCAGCGCGGTTCCGATCGCGGATTGGATCCGATGCCGGTTGGGTCCGCGGCGTTCCCGCTTCCGGTGCGGGTCCGATCCCCGAGTCGGGAGCCGGAGTCGGACCCAGGGTGCTTCCGTCTCCGGTTCGGTTCCGATCGTCGGGTCGGGTTTGGTCGGCTCATCGGGTCGGCTCGGGAGCCGGGGCCGGATCCCTGTGCGTTCCCGTGTCCGGTGGGTTTCGATCGCCGGTTCGGGTCGGAAGCCGGGTTCGGGTCAGGAGCCGGGTTCCGGCCCGGGGCGCTCTCGCCTCCGGTGTGGTTCCGTCGGGGCCGCAGCCGGGCCCCGGCGACCGTCGCCGGGTTCGACGGCGGGGCGACTCGACGTCGGCAGGCCGGCGGCCGTGATCCGGGTGGGATCGAGACCGGGAGTGGCCGGTGGCGCCGCGCCGCGACCTTTCCTCGCGGCCCCCAGGTCTCGGAGCAGCCCCCGCAGCGGTGCGGCGGCGATCAGGGTGCGTCTGCCGTACGGGGACGTCTCGAACCGGGATCCGGTGGCCGGAGCCAGGTCGGGGTCGCGCCGGACCCGGTCGGCGACGTCCAGGACGGTACGCACTCGTGCGGGATTCCCGAGCAACCACCGGGTGATCGCGCCGGCTTCGTCGGGCGCCTGCAGCGCGCTCCACAACTCGGTGGACTCGGTGACGGTGACCCGACGGTCGCGTTCGGTGAGCGTACGGTCGTGGCGCAGCAACTTGTGATACCGGCCGAGGAGGTCGGCGACGTCGACCGCGTGGAAGCGGTCGTTTCCGGTGCGTTCCCCCGTGCCGAGTTCGTGGGCGAGGGCCGCCGACGCCTTGCCGTTGCCTCTCCACGTCGACGTACCCGGCTTGGCATAGGTGTCGCGAAGCACCAGCGAAAGCCTCTCGCTGTCCACCTCGGGAGGTGTGGCTCTTGCTTCCGGCTGCCGACCCACCACGCTCCACCGCCCTGTACCGACTCGGATGTCCGAGCGGTTGGGGCCGATGACGCCGTGCGTAATCGCCGCCTTCCCCGGCTCGACGTTCCGGGGAACCGGAAACGGACGATCATGATAGATGCCCGACTTCAAACGCTTTGCAGCGGCTCACACCAAAAGACCAACCGGTCCCGACCGCCGGACATCGACACCACCGAACACCCCGACCACAAGGCCGACATCACCGATTTCCCGTGAACCCACGGCCGAACACACCGCCCTGCCGAGCACGGATTTCGCGGCCAACCCCACCCGCAGACTCCGGGGACCACATCGAGCGAAGAAGCGCCGCCTCCGGGGGAACGGGCACCACCACCGCGTCGAGGACCCCGCTCTTGCGGGCTGCGCGGGCCCTGTCGGCGGCCATGCGCCCGGCTGCCCGGTGCCGCCGACCCCTTCGCGTCCGGGGCCAGGCTCGGTAGTAGTAACGGGCCCTTGTCGGCGTGCGAGCCGGCTCGTGGGCCTCGCTCTCGCCGGTCATCCACTGCCAGGGGTGAGGTGGTCGTGTCGGGCTGCGGCGTTGTCGTCGGCGACGTTCCCGGGCGACGGGCTTCCACGCCCCACGCCCCCGGGCACGTTGCCGTACGGCTCACGACGTCGAGGCCGTTTCGACGAGGGGAGCGGCCCCGTTCGTGTGGAGGCCGCTGCGTGTCGGTGTCGCCGGCACCGGGGTCGTCCGGCGGATTCACCTCGTCGGGCCGTCTTCGCCAAGGGATGGACGGCCTCGTCCGTAACAGGGCCGCTTCGTGTCGGCCTCGTAGTCGCCGAGTCGCCGCGACCCATCCGCGAGGTCGGGGTTCCGAACCTCGGCGAGGATCGGCATCCGAGGTGCGGGAGTCGAGGTTTCGAACCCCTGCCGGGTGGGGGTTCGAGGCCCGGTGAAGGGTGGGAGTCAGGACAGGTCGAGTTCGCCTATCCGTTCGTCTCCGCTGTTCTCTCCCGTCGGTCGGAAGCCCAACCTCAGGTAGAAGCCCTCCGGTCCGTCGTCGCCGGGGTGCCAGCTGGTCGTCAGGCGGGTACCGCCGCGGCGCCGGATCTCGTCGGCCACGGACGCGACCGCGAACCGGCCATATCCGCGGCGTTGTTCCCCGGCCGCGATGTTCAGGCGCCACAGCCCCGAACGCAGGTCGGCGACCTTCCCGCCCCCGTCCTCGTCCCGAGCCGCCCCGGCTTCGGTCGGGTCGTCGTCGAAGAACGCCATATCGATGTCGAAGAACGCCATGAGGAACCCGACGGGCCGGTCCCCGTCGAGGATCAGACGAGGCCAGGCCGTATCCGGATGCACATACGCCTGGGCGAGCGACTTCACCACCGGGGCGACCAGATGCGCCTGGTCCGGGCGTACCCGCAGGGCGACGGCGTCGTCGAAGTTGGCAGGGGTGATCTTCTCCAGACGGAGCGTAGTCGTCATGCGTGAACCCTCGAACGGTCCGCGCCGAGGGTCAAGCGGGTTTCGCCGGTCATGCCCGGCGGCGGCGGATTGAGGAACTCGCCCGGCTGCGGCGGGAGCACACCCGGGTGCGCCAGGAAATGGAGGTCCTGAAGCGGGCCACGACCTTCATCGTGAGAGAGACCCGGTGCCGGTGCACCCGCTCATCGAGACGGAGAAAAGCGCAGGTCACAGCGTCCAACGTGTCGGTGAACCGCTGAAGGTCTCCCGAGCCGCCCACTTCCGCCGCCGCAGCGTGGCCCCGGCGCCGCGCCGTGGAGCAGGGTCGGCTGATCCTCGCGACCGTGATCGACATCGCCACCCGCGAAGTCGTCGGCTGGGCGACCGCCGACCAGCTGCGCACCGAACCGGTCGCCAACGCCCTGCGCGACGCCGTCCGCAAGTCCCGCCCAAACTGCCGGGACGAGCAGCCGTGTCGTGGGACGTGGTCCGCCGGCCACGGCGGGAGGGGCGCGGTCAGCCGTGTGCGGGCGATGGCAGGCGCGGGTGACCGGCCACATCCCCGCCGTGGCGAACGTCCCCTGGTCGCAGGCCGCCAACGACGACGGAACCTTCCACCCGGCGCAGGAGCAGCGCACGCTGTTACGAACGGGCAGAGCGTCGAGTTCGAGCGCGAGATGACCGCCCCATGCCTGCCGGATCGGGGAGCTTTCGGCGCACACCCGGCGCGCGCCGACCGAGCTGCTCGGGCATCTGCACGTCGAGAAATACGACGGCCCGCGGCCAGAGCACGGCTCGCCGATCCCGGCGCCGGCGCCGGGATCAACGCCGTTGGCGATGGGCCCCGAGGAGCCATCGGCCGGGGCGGTGTCGCAACAAGATCGCAGCGCCCTCATTTCGGCTCGCTTTCGTCTCGCGAACATCCGTTCGTTCGGGCGTGGGACAGGGCCCGTAGGGACAAGGATCGATCCGACCCGTTTTCCCAGTGACCCTGTGGAGGACCACTGTGCGCAAGAGGCTGATCGTCTCTGCCGCCGCCGGCGCGCTCGCCATGCTCCTGTCCGTCCCCGCCTCCGCCGCCAACGTCGGCGCGGGAGCGGCGGGCATCGGCGACCCCTATTACCCGTACGCCGGCAACGGCGGCTATGACGTCTCGCACTACGACATCCGGCTCAAGTACCAGCCCGCCACCGACGAGTTAGAGGGCACCACCACCATCCTGGCCACCGCCACCCAGGACCTCACCCGCTTCAACCTCGACTTCGTGCTCAAGGTGAAGGAGGTGCTGGTCAACGGCCGCGTCGCCAAGTTCGCAGGCACCGGTGAGCATGAACTGGAGGTCACCCCCGCCCGGGTGATCACCAAGGGCAGCCCGATCACCGTCGTCGTCCGCTACGCCGACAAGCCCGGTGAGGTCGAGCGCGGAGGCCAGTCGGCGTGGCTGCGCACTCCCGACGGCGGCGTCGCCGCCAACGAGCCGGAGAGCGCGGCCTGGTGGTACCCGAGCAACGACCACCCGACCGACAAGGCCACCTTCGACGTCTCCGTACTGGTGCCCGACGGCACCCAGGTGGTCAGCAACGGCACCTCGACCCAGAGCTCGCGGGCCGGCTGGACCCGCTACAACTACCGGCAGAACAAGCCGCAGGCCACCTACCTGGCCACGCTGGCGATCGGCAGGTTCGACATCCGCACCGACACCACCCCGGGCGGCCTGCCCGTGATCACCGCGTACAGCAAGGACCTCGGCGACAACGCCGGTGCGGCACAGGCCAGTGTCGAGCGCACCGGTGAGTTGGTCGACTGGCTGAGCGGCTACTTCGGCGCGTACCCGTTCGGCACGGTCGGCGGCTACGTGCCCAACGTGCCCACCGGGTACGCGCTGGAGACCCAGGGGCAGATCTTCTACAGCCCCGCGCAGTTCGCCCGGGGCGCCAACACCTCCGTCGTGGTACACGAGTTGGCCCACCAGTGGTACGGGGACAGCGTGTCCGTGCAGCGCTGGAGCGACATCTGGCTCAACGAGGGCTTCGCCCGGTATTCGCAGTGGTTGTGGTCCGAGCACGAGAACGAGGGTACGGCCCAGGAGTTGGCCGACTACGTCTACAACCTCTACCCGGCCAACCACGCGTTCTGGACCGTCAAGCCCGGTGACCCGGGTGCGGACCATCAGTTCGACATCGCGGTCTACGACCGGGGCGCGGTGGCGGTGCAGGCGCTGCGCAACGCCGTCGGTGACGAGAAGTTCTTCCGGATCCTCAAGGGGTGGCCGACCGAGCGCAAGTACGGCAACGCCACCATCCAGCAGTTCCAGGCGTACGCGGAGCGGATCTCCGGCAAGCCGCTGGGCGAGCTGTTGAACACCTGGCTGTTCACGCCGGCGAAGCCCGCGGCGGGCTCGGCCGGTGCGGCGGCGGCGCCGAGCCCGGCGAAGTCGAGTGTCACGGCGGACGTACTGCCGGAGCCGAAGTCCTGGAAGAAGATCCAGGAGACCAACACCGTGCACACGCACGAGGATTGATGAGCCGTCCGCTCTGAACCCCGAACGGCCCGGCCATCCGCAGGTGAAGCGGACGGCCGGGCCGTTCGCCGTGCCCAGCCCCGGGGGATCCGGGCGGCGGCGTGGCTCAACTCTCTTATTACGCAAGGGAATCGCTTCAACACGAAGCGGAGGAGGACGGACGAGCCGACAGTCAGAGCGAGTTGCAGCTCATCGGCGGCCCGCAGGACGCCCAGGGCCCAGCCGAGGCGCCCGGCAGGCCGGGATGCAGGCCGAACCCGAGACGCCGACCGGCCATGCTGCGGACACCAGCGTCGGCATCGGTATCGGCGTTGACATCGGCATCGACATCGGCGGTGGTGCGACGGCCCGGCTGCAGCGATGAGACCAACCGAGAGCAGATCGCGCGTTTTGCCCCACCGCTCACGACCCGCCCCCGGCCCCGACCGCGCGTTCCTCGTCCGGGTGCCGCCACAGGCCCTCCGCGGCCAGCCTCGGCAGCACCCCCTCCCCGAACCAGTACGCCTCCTCCAGGTGCGGATAGCCGGAGAGCACGAACTCCTCGATCCCCAACGCCGCGTACTCCTTGATCAGTTCGACGACCTCGGCGTGGCTGCCGACCAGCGCCGTGCCCGCGCCCCCGCGCACCAGCCCGATCCCGGCCCACAGATGGGGATGGATCTCCAAGCCGTCCCGACTGCCGCCCCCGTGCAATGCCAGCATCCGTCGCTGCCCCTCCGACTCGCTGCGGGCCAGCCCCGCCTGTACGGATCTCACCGTTTCGGGATCGAAGCCGGCCAACAGCCGCTCCGCCTCCGCCCACGCCTGGGCCGAGGTGTCGCGGGTGATCACGTGCAGGCGGATGCCGAAGCGCAGCACGCGGCCGTGTTCCGCCGCCAGCCCGCGGATCCACGCGATCTTCTCCGCGACCCGGGCCGGCGGCTCGCCCCAGGTGAGGTACACGTCCACGTGTCGTGCCGCGACCTCTCCGGCGACGGCCGAGGAACCGCCGAAGTACACCTCTGGCACCGGATCGGGGACCCGGGCCAGCGTCGCGGCCTCGACCCGGAGGTGGTCGCCACGCACGTCCACGGTCTTGCCCTCCCACAGGCCGCGCACGATCTCCAGGAACTCACCGGTGCGCCGGTAGCGGGCGTCCTTGTCGAGGAAGTCGCCGTAGGCGCGCTGCTCTTGGCTCTCGCCTCCGGTGACGACGTTGAGCAACAGCCGTCCACGGGTGTGGCGTTGGAAGGTGGAGGCCATCTGCGCGGCCAGTGTCGGCGAAACGAAGCCGGGCCGGAACGCGACCAGGAACTTCAGCCGTTCACTGTGCTGGGCGACCATCGCGGTGGTCAACCAGGCGTCCTCGCACCAGGCGCCGGTGGGCGTGAGCGCACCGACGAAGCCGAGATCCTCGGCGGCACGGGCAATCTGACTCAGGTATGCGACCGTCGGCGGCCGATCCCGCCCGGAGGTGGTGACCGGGGCTCCGTGGCCGCCGCCGACGACATGCCGGCTGTCGCCGTTGGTGGGCAGGAACCAGTGAAAGGTGAGGGACACGGGAAGACTCCGCTTGGATCGTCGGCACATTGAGGGCGTTGTACGTGCGGCGCCGGGACACCTTGTCGACGCGGCCGACCGCCGAGGACCACAGCGTCCACACCCCGTCGAGGCGACGCTCCCGCTCCCGGTGAGGCGCCGGCCGAGATCGTCCCGGTCGTCGTGAAAGCTCAGGCCCGCGGAGTCGAAGCCCGCGCTCGCGAAGCTGCGGCCGTCGGCAGGCGCGGACCCGCGGAACTCCCGTTGCGGATACCGCCGATTGCGGGTGCTCCCGAAATCTTCGGCACGCCGATGTCATCGAACGCGACGAACGCACCGAAAACGACGAATGCACCGGACACACCGGACCGGCCGGGCACGCCAGACGCCGGGTTCAGGCGCTGCGGCTGCGGTGATTGCCCGACAACCGCCGTCCACCGGTGGACGTGAGCACGGGAGGCGGGCCTACGGGGTCGAACCCGGAATCAGGCCTCGGCGCAACAGAAGGCACTGGAGACACGCGAGAGGTCGACATGGCGTCGCCGCGTGAGCACCAATCGCGTCTGCATGCCGCCGATGCTCGCAGTCGATACCAACGATCGTCAAGATCCAACCCGTGCCACCAACCGCAATACACCAGCCGGAAAGCCCCCGACCCAAGAGCGCGGCACAGCGCCTCCCCGGCCCGCGTGGTCAGGCCGCGGCGCGGCGCGTCCCGCTCCGTACCCGTCCGCCCTGAAGTGCCGCCCGAAGTGTCGGTCCCAGCACGCGTCGCACGTCGGCCGGGGACAGCCGTTTCGCAGCCGGCAGCGGTTGCAGGTACCGCGTGAAGATCAGTCCGCCGATCACCGTGACGACGGCGGTCGCGCGCTCGGTCGCGTCCGTCCCGCCGAGATATTCAGCAATCTGGGGGAGTACCTCGCCATCGAGGTACTCCCGCAGGACTGCCATCACGTCCTCGTCCCGCAGTGCGTCGCGGTTGACCACCGTGGCGTCCCACAGGTCCGTGACGGCCTCCAGGATCCTGTCGGCGACGCCCGCCGGGTCACCGTGCAGCGCTTCGGTGAGACCCAACGACTGGGCGCATTGCAACTCCGTGACCTCGCCGAACAGCCGTTGTTTCGACCCGAAGTGGTACTTGATGAGCGCCTGGTCCACGCCGGCCGCCGCGGCGATGGCTCGCAGGGTCGTACGGCGGTATCCGTGCTCGAGGAACAGGCCGCGCGCGGCTTCGGCGATGAGCGCTCTGGTCGGCGGGTTGCCCCGCGGACGGCCCCGAGATTTATTCATCGTCTTTGAATACCACGCCTTCGCCCCGGCAGAGTCGGCGTCTGTCGAGCCCCGGGGACGTCCGGGGCGGGAACAAGGAGCGAACACATGCGCATCACCGTCTTCGGCGCCACCGGCCCGACCGGCCGTCAACTCACCGACCAGGCCCTCGCCGCCGGCCACCTCGTCACCGCCGTCTCCCGGCGAGCCGACGCCCTGGCCCCTCGCACGGGCCTCACCGTCGCCGGCGTGGACGTGGCCGACGCGCACGCCGTCGCCGCGGCGGTCGCGGGCAGCGACGCGGTGGTGTCGGCGCTGGGAGTGCCACCGACCCGGGAGTCGGTCACGGTCTACTCGGACGGCGTACGGAACATCTTCGCGGGCATGGAACAGCACGGCGTCAAGCGCCTCTTGGCGGTCAGCTCCAGCGTGACGGACCCCGCCTGGCGGCCCACCGGCGAGCACTTCTTCAACCTCGTCATGGACCCTCTGGTCAATCGCAGGATCGCGAAGACGGCGCACGACGACATGCGCCGCATGGAGGCGCTGATGAGGACAAGCGATCTGGACTGGACGATCGTGCGTCCGGGCGGGCTCTTCGAGCACCACGAGGTGACGAACTTCGAAGTCGGCGAGGACAGCGTCGACGGGCTCTACACCGCACGGACCGATCTCGCCGCCGCCATGCTGAGCCAACTGGAGGATGATCGGTTCATCGGGAAGGCCATGGGAGTGGCGACCCGGGACGTCCCGATGAGCATCCCCAGGTTGATCCTGCGCCAGGTCAAGGCGGAGAAGAAGGCCAAGGCAGAGGCGAAGGCCAAGGCAGAGGCGAAGGCCAAGGCACAGACGAAGGCCGACACGCGCAAGAACGCCAACGCACCGCAGAAGGCGGGGAAGTGAACCCGTCCGCCGAGGCCCTGTTGGCGTCGCCGAGTGTCGGGACGCTGACGACACTTCGTCCCGACGGCTCGCCGCACGTGGTGGTCGTCCGCTTCACCTGGGACGGCACGTCGGGACTGGTCCGAGTCCTGACGATCGGCACGACACGCAAGGCACGGAACGTGTCGGCCGCCCCGGGAAGCCGGGCCGCGATCTGCCGGCCGGCAGGCTTCCGGTGGATCACCTTGGAAGGCCCCGCGACGCTGTCCGCCGATCCGCGGCGAGTCGACGAAGGCGTCCGCCGCTACACCGTCCGGTACGGCTCTCCGCCGCCCGATCCGCCGGGCCGCGTGGTCCTCGAGATCGCGGTCGACCGCGTGTTGGGGACCCATTAGCGTCCACCGCTACGCCACGACCGGCTTTGGGGCCCGAGCGGGCGGTGTGGGCCCGCAGGTGGCGGGTGCTGCCGTCGTGGCCGCCCGGGGTTGCCCGACGGGGTTGCCCGACGCGAGTGCCGAGCGCGAGTGCGAGCGTGGGCGACGCGGAGACCGCCGAGGTCAAGCCGGGCCGCGCAGCATGGGGAGCAGGACGTCGTCGACGACGGACACCACGAATTCGTCGGTGAGTTCCGCAGGTGCGCTCAGGTTTTGGTAGGTGATCATGGCCGGGCCGACGCGGGCGGCGAGGGGGGTCGCGGAACCGGGGCGGGTGTCGCCGCGTTCTTCCGCCGCGCGCAGGGTCTGCAGCATCAGGCGCCGGGTCGGCTCGGAGATGCGTTCGCGCACCATCGCGTGTGTGGCCTCGGACTGCTGCTTGACCGTCTGTAGCGCCGTGTCGGCGCTGATCGTGCACGCGCTGTGCAGGAACCGCAGGATCGCGATCAGGTCGGATCGCAGGTCGCCGGCGAGCGGGATGTCGTCGGCCGAGGGCAGCCGGTCGCGCAGCGCGTCGACGAGCAGGGCGTCCTTGTCGGGCCAGCGCCGGTACAGCGGGGCCTTGCCGGTTCGCGCGGCGGCGGCGACGCCGTCCATCGTCAGGCCCGCGTAGCCGACCTCGCGCAGTTGCTCGAAGGTCGCCTGGTAGATGGCCTGTTGGAGCTCGCGGCCGCGCCGTCGGGTGGGTGACGCCGCGGCGTGGCGGGGTTCTCCGGTGGGGGATTCCAACGCGGTCACCTTTCTCGTCTGCGGACTCCAGTATCCCCAATCCCTTGTAAGAGACTATCTGGTCTCCTATAGTCCTCACAGGAGACTGGATAGTCTCTTAAATTCACCTGTCCCGAACTGCGGAGCTCAGCCATGCCCTCTACCACCGCGTCCGACGGGTCCAGCGCATCCCGCGCATCCGAGGCGCCATCCGATGCGCGGGCCGGGTCTTCACCCGGGACTTCACCCGGGACTCCGGGCGGCCCACCCGGGCCCGGAGCCCGCGGGGTCGGCCTCGTACTCGCGGTCGTCACCGGCTCGATGCTGCTCATCGGCATCGACGTCACCGTGGTCAACCTCGCACTGCCCGACATGGGCTCCGCCCTCGACCTCTCGCCGACCGCGTCATCGTGGGTACTCAACGCGTACACGCTCGCCTTCGGCGGCCTGCTCCTGCTCGGCGGGCGGCTCGGGGACGCATTCGGGCGCCGCCGGACGTTCCTCGCCGGCGTTCTGCTGTTCACCGTGGCCTCGCTGCTCGCGGGCCTCGCACCGTGGGCCTGGTGGCTGGTCGGCGCCCGTGTCCTGCAAGGCGTCGGCGGCGCGCTCGTCGGACCCAGCACGATGGCCCTCATCGTCAGCACGTTCGACGGACCCGCACGGGCGCGCGCCCTGTCGTGGTACTCGGCGGTCCTCGGCGGCGGCGCGTCCGTCGGCCTCATCCTCGGCGGCGTGCTCACCCAACTCGCCTCGTGGCGTTGGGTCTTCCTCGTCAACGTGCCGCTCGGCGCGATCCTCGTCGCGCTCGCCATGCGCGTCGTCCGCGAGCCGGAGCGGCCCGCCCCGGCCGTCCGCCCACGCTTCGACCTCGCCGGCGCGCTGATCGGCACCGCCGGAATCACCGCCCTGGTGTACGCCTTCATCCGCGCGGCGTCCGACGGCTGGCGCGACGGCCGTACCATCGCGGGCCTCGTCGCCGCAGTCGTGCTCCTGCCCGCGTTCGGGCTGGTCGAGCGGCGCGCCGCCGAGCCCGTCCTACCGCTGCGCCTGGCCGTGTCCGGCACCCTGGCCCGGGTACTGCCCATCGTCGCGTTCTATTCGGCCGCGATGTTCAGCGTGCTCTTCATGCTCGGCCGGTACTTCCAGGAAGGGCGGGGCTTCAGCCCCGTCGAGAGCGGCCTGGCCTTCCTGCCCCTGATGGCCGCCCAGTTCACGATGGCCAGGCTCGCGCCCGCGCTCGCCCGGCGCGTGGGCACCGCGTTGCCGGTGGTGGTCGGCGCGCTCGCCTGCACCACCGGGCTTGCGTGGCTTGCCCACCTCGGGGACGCCACCGAGTACCCGACGGGCGTCCTCGGACCGGTGATACTCATCGGAGCAGGTGCCGGAATCGCCATGACGCCGCTGAACATCTACGGCCTGTCGGGCGTCGCCGCGCACGAATCGGGCGCGGCGTCGGGGCTGTTGCAGACCACGCAGTGGATGGGCGGCACCCTGGGCCTGGCGGTGTGGGTAACCGTGTTCGGCACCGCGACGCGCGGGGCGCCCCCCACGCAGAGCGCCGAACACGTCCTCACATACGGTGTCGCGACCGCGTTCGCCGCCGCCGCGATCAGCGCCGGACTCGCCGCCGCCACGGCACTCACACTCTTCCGCCCGGCACGCCCGACGCAACCGGATGAGACGAGGCGCGCCCGACTCCCCGCAGAGCGGACGACATAGCGGCGGAGCCATCCCTTCTTCCGAGTCGCGAAGGACGACTCGGCCATGGCGTCCGTGTCTCACGAAGTCGACTGGGAGATCCTCGTATACGGGTGGGAGCGAGAAGCCGTCGTGCTCTCGTGGTTACGGCGCCCGCGCCGGGAGCAACGGTTGCACAGCCGTTCGGTGGCGATCATGACGGCCCCGGCGAAAGGAATACCCGGTCTGCGGGGCCGTTGACCGGCGGAGGCGGACCGCCGATCGAACGCCGCCCACCGCTCGGGGTGGGATTCGCGGTCGCCCGACGAGGGCCCCACCCCGCCGCCGGCCACCTCGGTGCCGCTCTCGCCGGTGCGCAGCCGCGCCTCGATCAGGTCCACCGGCGGCGCGGCTTTCACACGCCGGGGCCGACGTGTGAAAGCCGCGCCCCAAAAGCGATGGCATCGCCGACCCGGGACCGAGCCACGGAACCGGCCGACCACGCCGGGTTCACCGCCGCCACCGGCGTCCCCGTGTACTTCTGCGACCCCAAGAGCCATGGCAGCGCCGTTCGACGAGAACACGAACGGCCTGCTCCGCCAATACTTCCCCAAGACACCGACCAGTCTCTCGGGTCACACACAGGTCCAACCCGACAGCACCGCCCTGCGACCCGATATCCGGCCACGCAAGAAACTCGAGTACGCAACGCCCGCCGACACCGTCGATTGGCCGATTGCGGCGACCGGTCGAACTCACCGCCGCCTATTTCGGGAAGGATTTCACCATCTCCGGTTCGCGGACGCGGTGTCCGAGTTCCTTCAGCCTGGCGTGCTCGTCCACGCAGGACGCCTCGTCGATGCTCTCGTGCTCTCGTGCTCTCGTGCTCTCGTGCTCGCGCTCCCGGACCCGGGTCGGAGGGTCTCCGGGAGCACATCGAGTTCTCGCGCGGCCTTTGCGAATGGGCCGAGGAACGGACTTTCAGCGTGCAGTCCTGGAGCGATCTCAGTAGAGTACGGCTCCGATCGAACGACATCGAACGATGACGTGGCGAGTGCCCGCGCTCAGCGGTCGGCCCCTTCCAAGGAAGAGCCACCGGACGAGGAAGTACGCCGGGCGGCCACGGCAACAGGCCCTCACGTTTCGAGCGATGGCCATCGGCCGTCCCGGACGGTTGCCCCGTCGCCACTCACGCGCCCGTCGGACGACGGCGCGTTGTCACACATCAGGGAAGTCTCTTGAACCACCCCACACCCGCTCCCCAACGTCGATGCGGGCCATGGGCCACGGCGTTCGGCTCGTCGAGGGCACTGGTCCAGGCGGAGGAAGCCCTGCGCCGGCAGGCCGTCGAGCGGCGCGATCTCGCTCCGATAGTGCGCTTCGCGTCCGTCTACGGCTCGGGTCCGGACGCGGCCACGCACGCCAGAGGGTTCGGCATCGACCCCGAAAACCCCTACGCCGCCGATGGTTCGGCCAACTACATCGACGCGAACTTCACCGACGGCGGTCTGGTCTACGGCATCTACCGTCCCGTGCAGGGGCTCGCGGCCGAGGGCACCGGGCCCGGAAACGGGCAAGAACTCGCGAACACGACCCTGTACCCGTACCCGTTCGTCAGGGTGGATCCGACCACGGTCCCGCTGTCCGAGTTGGGACTCGACATCACAGGTATCGACCGCCGCTTCGTCCACTTCTGCGCAGGCCCTCTCGGTGTCGAAGCCGCGGATGACATCGCCATGCTGCGGCAGACATTCCCCACGGCGTGGCCCGACTACCGAAACGTCATCGACACCGGCCTCCGGCACGTCTTCCGCGAACGCCCGCTCTCGGTCCGGCAGTGGTACGACCTGACGTACATCCCGTTCGACACCGACGATCAACTCGCCCTCTACATAGCCCAGGTGATCACATACCTGTTCGGTGACAACGATCGCATCCCTGTTGCCCCAGGCCGTTGACATCGACCGATGGCGACCCGCCCCGCACGCGATGCGCGCCTTGAACCGCACCGCGCCGCCCGTGTACGCAACCACCCCGGACCTCGCCGAACACGGCCCCGCCCACCGGGTCCGCATCCGCGCCCGACGCGTCGTCGACGAGACCGTCGGCGAAACCGAGTGCCTCGAGCAGGAGCAGCCCGGCCCGGTGCGAGGACGCGTCCGGGCCACCAAGGCCACCACACCCGGCTCGGCGCCGCCCTCCACCGCGCCCTGCGCCAACCAGGCGACCGCGCGGCGCGTGCGCCGGGGACCGCCGACCGGGAGCCGTAGGGTCGGGCGCATGGCGCCAACCGGTGGATTCGGCGACGAGCACGGTCCCGAACGGCTTGTCGCGTTGTCCGACGGCGTCTTCGCGATCGCGATGACGCTGCTCGTCCTCGATATCTCGGTCCCACCGGACCTGGGGGCCGCGGGGTTCCGCCACGCGTTGGGCGAACTACCACCCAAGATCGCCGCGTACGCCCTCAGCTTCCTCATCATCGGGGCCTTCTGGCTCGACCACCGGCGCGCCCTGCTGGGCATGCGCTCGGTCGACCTCCCGTTCACCGCGGTCACCCTGGCCGGGCTCGGTGTGACCGCGTTCGTGCCCTTCCCGACCTCACTGCTGTCCGAATACGGCTCCATGCCGGCGTCGATCGCCATCTACGCCGCCACCATCGCGGCCATGGACCTCACCCAGATCGCCCTGGTCCTGCTCCGGGCCCGCCATCCCGAACGCGACCGCACACCGCTTCCCCCCGCCCTCGCCAGGGCCTGGATCATCGACCTCGCCACCACGGTCGTGGTCTTCCTGGTGACGATCCCGCTCGCATGGCCCCTCGGCGGGGACGCCATGTGGCTCTGGCTGGTATTGATCCCACTCAAGGGCGCGACCGGCCGCTCACGCACCGCGGCATCCCGAAAGACCCCGGAAACCGACAGCCGCTGAGCCCCTCGTGCGGTCCTCGGCCGGGGCACCCCGCACAACTCCACCAATGTGATTCCGGGGGTGTGATGGGGTGTTGTGGGTTGGGGTGTTACAGGCAGGTGGGGTGAGAACCTTTCGGCGCCGTTTGGGTGAGGGCTGTGGGGTCTGGCCTGGGGGTGTCGCGGATTTGTTGAGAACGGTTCGCGCGTGCCCAGGCGTGCGGGGAACGCCCCGCAGTCGACGAGTGAGGCCCGTCCGGCGAGTTGTGCCCCCCACTCGCGTAGCGAGGTTCACCGGCCCGGCAAGGGTGCGCCCGGTGAACGCTCGGGGGGTGCCGGTGAACCTCAGTCGGTGCAGGAGCCGGCGGCGACGGGGGTGTTCTTCCCGCAGAGCCGGCAGCACCATGTCGCCTCCTCCGGTACACCCGGCCCGAAGATCAGGCGGCCCGGGGGCGGCGGGATGGAGGCAAGGGGCAACTCCGGCCGCCGCATCCCGAGGGGCGTGTGCTCGACCGACGTCGCCGAGTCCTGGGACAGCCACTCCGGCGTCGTCCCCGGCGACGACCCGGATGGCGGCTCGGAGAAGGGGTGCCGGTGCGGACGCGGCGGGTCCCGGCGCCCGCTCGGGGCGCGGTCCCGGGAGTAGCCCCGCTCAGCGGTCCCCTTGATTGCCTGGGGCGGAGGCATTGCTTGCGCGAGGCTGCGCGCAAGCGGCAGCAGCCCGGCAGTGTTTGGGCCGACCCGGGTGTAGCCGTCCCCACCCCCACACGACTGCCCCTGCCCCTGGGCGGGCCGCTGCAGTTCTTCGTACGGCGTCCTGTCGGTGTTCGTGTGCCAGAACGATCCCGGCGCGTGCGAGTTCTGGGACGCGACGTCCGGCGGGAACCGGGTCCATCTGTTTCCCCGGGAGGAACTGCGGCCGGTCGAGGTGCCCGCGACGGGCGTCACGCTGCTGCCCGCCGCCTCGGCCACCCGCACCCACGTCGTGACGCTCGACCCCGCGGAGGACGGCGATGACGACGAAGTCGTGCCCTGCGGACAGGCCGACAGCGCGATCCCCCTCTTGCACGCGACTCCGCCCCCATGCCCGCGTCCCCGCAGCCGCCTCGCTCCCGCACCGTTCCACCGCAGACCGCGTCCACGATGCGTCACAGTCCTCTGTCATCGAACCCTCGTGCGTGTGCCATCGATGAGCGATAGCGATCAGGGATTCGATCCGGAGGTTCGAGACCGATGGCGCGTGCCCCGTAGGATCCGCGCACAGGCCGGCAGCCCACCGATTGAGGCCCTTCGGGCCGGGGCGTGGTCGGCGCCGTGGGGTTGCCCCATCAGTCGGCATGCGGAATCCTCGGGGTGCCCAAAAATCCCGCACGGCACGGCTTGGCCGAAGGATGTCCGCCGGAGTAATTCGGTTACCGCCCCTATCGAAGCCTTTCCGGGCACGAGGACACGAGGTGTGATGAGACCGGAAGACGTGGCAGTGGTGGACGAGTTCTTCGGCGCCCTCGTCGAATCCATGGGTGCGCACGTGCAAGCCCATTTTCTGTCCGGTTTCATCACCCTCGACATTCGAACAGGGGCCCGGCCAGGCGCTCGCTCGATATTTGCTGACGGCGCCAGACGCAAATGGGCGGAGGAGGCCAAAGAATACGGGCGGACCAGGGATGCGAAAGGGAGAAAAGTCCGGGATGTCACCCAGGCATATATAGAGGAACGCGCGGGTGACCGCGCTGCTGAGGAGGCCACTCCTTCGACCATCGTCAATCGTTTGTTTCCCCCACCCGAACCGTACGGACAATCTGATTCGGGGCTTCTTCTCCCCCCGAACCCGGACGAGTCCAAAATAAAAGATCGGCTCGCCGGTACCGTGCAAATCATCCATGGCGCCCTCGGCCGGGGTGACGACGATGTGCTTCGGCGGGACCCGGCAACCGTGCACTTGATCCCCGAGACGGTGGCCGTGGCCGGAGGCAAGGCCGTCGAATCGGTTTTTGCCGACCCGCAACTGCGCACCACTGCGGCGTGGCTGCTGAATGCGGTTGGCTCGGATCCATCCGCCGAACAGAAGCCCTTTTTTAGAAAAGTGGGAAGGAATATTGCCGGAATGGTCGCCACGGGAATGTGCGAGGAGATCGCGCAGAGAGCCCCGGGAATTTTTCTGGATAAACTGGCGGACAATCTCGCAGCCGAGTCGGCACGACCGCAGGCCCTTGGCAAAGGGGCCGGCGCCCTCGCGCAGACCGGTTCCCGGGGGATTTCCAACGAGAAGGCGGGCCCGGTCCCCGCGTCCCGCAAAACGGGCCGTTCCATACCCGGTAATCGCCTGGTGGGGATGGGATTCAAGCAACTGCCGGGCTCTCAGGGGCCCAAGCTCCCCACTGGCGGAGCCGCGAACACCAATAAAAACCCACAACTGACGCACAGCCAGATGGAAAAAATGCGACCCGGGCGAAACCCGGGCGAGTAGTTCCGTCGACGGCCTGGCGGTAGTCGCGCTCGCGGATCGCCGTCGAGCCGTGGCCGTACGGTCGACCGCGATCCCGGTGACCTCCCGGTCGAATCGTGCCCGCACGTCCGGCCGCAACACGGCGACACCGACCGCGCGCCTCGGAGGCCAACTCAACCGACACGTCCGTTCAGGCAGAGGGCGGCGACGTACTCGCCGGCGGCGTTCCTGATCCCGATGGACGTGCTCTTGACGGGGCGGCCGTCGGGGAATTGGTTGGGATAGTTCTGGATGACACTGGGGTAGCTCGGGTCCTCGATCCGGGCCAGGCCCAGCTCTGTGACCGAATCCCCGACCTGGCGGCCGGAAAGGTTGTTCTCGATTGCCCGGATCGCGTGCTGCGGATTCCGCAGATCGTGCAGAACCACTTCGCACAGACCGGGAAACATGCGGCCCAGCGCGACGGCGATCCTTTCGACCTCACGGATGAGATGCTCGTCCGCCTCGGTGGAGGCCGCGGCAGCCGTGCCCGTGCGGTCGTCCGCTTCCGGGCCGTCGATGCGTTCCATGAGGTCCTCCCGGCCATTTATACTTGTTATCTATGATTAGACAATCAGTCTAAGAAGATCGTTCGGTGGTTGTCCAGCGGGCCTGTTTGCCGGCGAAGCCACCCGTGTGGGGTGGGGTGCCCGTCCGGTCCCGGGTCGACGCCTGGGAAGAGTCCGGCGTACGGCGGCTGCGCGAGGGGCGGACCGACGGCCGCGCACGTCCGGGAGCGCTCCGAGAGGGCAGCCGCCTCGACGGCGGCCCCGCCGGTACTCGATGCCGCCCGATCGGCCGGTCGAGGCATCGGCGCCGCAGGCTGCTCTTGGTCGCGTCCGGCGGCCTGGACGTCTCCCCGGTCGACCACGCACACGGTCACCGGAACCCGACCGAGGCCTGGCCGGCTGCCTACGTCCGGCGTCGCGCTCTACCTCGTAGGCAATGTGCGCTTCCTGCGCCGGGGCCGCAGCCTCCGGCTCCATCTGCTCTCGGCGGCGGTGATTGCGACAACCGTGTGCCTGACCCCAATGGTCGGCCGCAACCGGCTCACTCCAGAACAACTGCTCCCGGTCGTCGCCGCGTGGACGGTGGGCACGGCGGCTTGGATCGGGCGGTAACGGGTCGGGCTGACGTCAAGCGCGAGCGGGTCGAGGTGACGATGGTCAGGAAGAAGTCGACGCCTGGGGCGACGTCGAAGCTGCTCCCGGGCCGCGCTGCGGTCGACGCGCAACAATCGCCGAATCAGTAATGGCGCGCGGGGACTGCATCGTCACTGCCAAGGGTGACCACACACTTGCCGAGCATGCGGCTGTCGTCCGCTCGCCAGAACGGCGCGCGACCCGAACCGACCGGCACATGGCGAACCACCGGCCCTCCTCAGACGGCAAATACCTTCATGACAGGAGGTTCGCAGGTTGTGTGTCGACCTGCCGGGTGTGGGGCCTACCGTGGACATGTGGCCGCTGAGCCCGTGATGCCTCTCTGTCGGTGCAGTACAGCAGCCGCCGTGAGGGCAACTCAGGCTGTGTGCGGTGGACTTCGAATGACCGCCGGACGAGGCGCAGGCGGACCAGTGCCTCGGGGTGCATTCACCACTGCGGGCACCAGGTGCTCCGCACCGCCGGGGCGCCGACCGTGCGCCGTCGCCCCGTCCAGATCTGCCTCGCCGTCCTGTGGCCGGCCAACTTCCGGCATCGAACCGAGAAGAGCCCGTCAGGGCATCCAGGGACCCGTCGGGGTGCGCTGGTGGTCGATGTCCTCGTGAGCCTGCTTCGAATGCGGCTGGGCAGGCTGGGCGACCCCGGGCGCGGCCGGTGCGGCCAAAAGATGCTCCCTGCCGAGCGCTGTGCGCAGGCTCCGACCGAGGGGGCGCTCGACAAATCGCTGCAGAAGGTAGGCGAGAACGACGGCGCCGATGGTGACGCAAGCGATGAGGACCGGGGGCGAGAGGCGGCCGCGGAAGTGGTGGACGACGATCAGGCCCAGGACGAAGTGCGTGAGGTAGAGAGGAAACGTCATGGCTCCGGCAGTGCTGAGCCAGCGCCAGCGAATACGGGATGTCCAGCCGAGGGCGACGATGGCCACGGCGGCGTAGATCCCGGTCAGGACGACCAGGATCCAGATTTTCCTGGGCTCCCACTGGCTCCACGGGATCGCCCCCGAGGTCTTGGCGAGGGCGTAGTGGGCGCTCAATATCCAGGACATGGCCACGATGCTCCACAGAAGCGGGGTGGGCCGGAATCGATACATCAGGTAGTAGGCCATGCCCGCGATGAAGAACGGCGAGTAGATGGGGTTGACGACGAGGGTGAGGGTGGCGTCGTCGATGCCGTACGCGATGACCGAGGCAATGGTCCAAAGGCCACAGAACAGGACGACCCGCCGGTAGGTGACGCCACGCCAAACGACGACGGCGAACATGAGATAGAAGGTGAGTTCCACCCAGAGCGTCCAGTAGACGGGGTCGATGTTCTCGACACCGAGCGGTTTCTGAAGCATCGTCAGGTTGGCGAGGACGGTTTCCGCGCTGGGCTTGACCAGAGGCGACTGAGGCAGGGGAAGGGAGTACAAGGCTGCGGTGGAACCGAGCACGGCGACGACGTACATCGGGTAGAGCCGACTGACCCGGGATACGAAGAACTCGCGCGGTGAGCGCCCCCAGGCGCTCATGCATATGACGAACCCGCTTATGACGAAGAACAGTTGAACGCCCAGCCGGCCGAATGCCAGCACCGCATGTCCGGTGGGCATCAGCTTCTGGTAGGGCTTTCCCCACACGTCGGCGTAGATCCCGGGGATGTCTCCGCCCAAGTGGAACAGCACAACAGCGAGTGCCGCGACGAAGCGCAGACCGTCGAGGACAGCCAGGCGTTGGCCGCCACCGTGCTGAGTCCTACCACCCGGGGCGGAGCGGTGGCGGGCCGCACGGGAGGCCTCGGCGGCCTGCGGCGCGGGGGTCGACGCCGTTGCGGCGCGGTCGAGCATGTTCATCGCTCCCGTTGATCCAGCGGTGGAGTGCCCTCACGGGACATCGAAGCATTCCACGTCCGGCGCGGTGGTTGGATGCCGGGGTCGGGGGGCCGTCGAGGGTGGGTGATCCGCGAGTTATGCGCCTCGCGAGGCGGTGTGGCGGGTCGCTTTTGGGTCTGCCACGAAGCGATGTCCCGTTGGGCACCACCTGTCCACGGCTCCTGAGCGCTCGTGACATCGCCGGCAATGTTCATGTGTCGGTGTAGCGGGACATTCGCGGTTCCCGGCGCCGAACGCCTCTTTCCGCAGGAGCGGAGCCGGAGATCCGTCGTATCGATGCACGTGTGCCGGTGGCGCAGTCGGCGCGTGGCGTGGCTCGCGGATACCGCGCGTGAGGTGTGGGCGGCTCGAGCCGTGGAGCTGTGCTGCGCCTCGGATCGAGATCGGCCCGTCCCACCTTCCGATGGAGAGTGGGACGGGCCGACGGTTACGGGTTGTCGTTACCCCTTTGTTCGGTCACCAGGTTCCGGGGGCAGCTCGCCATCCCTGGGAGGCTCGGGTGAGAGTGCCGTCGGGGTTGGCGAGGAGGGCGTCGAGGGTGGTGCTCCCGTCCGTCCATTCGTACATGGCGGTGAGGTCGTCGCGTCCGTCGCCGTTGTAGTCGCCGGTCACGGGCCAGGCGGCGGTGATGGTCCAAGAGCCGGGCGCGGAGCGCCAGACGACGGTGGGAGCGGTGAACAGTCCTCCGGGTGTCGTGGGGAAGACGCGGTATTCCGTGACGCCGCCCCCGAGGTCGTACATGGCGCCGACCTCGACGCGGTGGTCGCCGTTGTGGTCGCCTGTGACCAGTTGCACTCGGTTCCAGTCCCACGCCCCGGGTGCGGCGCGCCAGGATTCCACGGGTTGGGCGAGTTTCCCGTCGGGTCCGGCGAGGAGCGTGTGCAGGGTAACGCTGCCGTCGGACCAGCCGTACAGGGCGGCGATGTCGGTGCGTCCGTCGCTGTTGTAGTCGCCGTAGGTGTATTTGGCGGAGGCGGCGTTCCAACTGCCGGGTGCGGACTGCCAGCCGGGGACGGGAGTATCGAAGGCACCGTCGCTGCGGACGACCCACGTGTGCAGCGACGTGGTGCTGAGCGCGGGATCGACAACCTGGGCGTAGACCATGGCGACGTCGTCCTTGCCGTCGCCGTTGAAGTCGCCGGCCATGATGGTGGCGCGGTTCCAGTCCCAATTGCCTGCGGGCGTGACGTAACCGGAGACCGGGTCGGAGAAGACCCCGCCGGGCTGGGCCATGAACTTGAGCAGCGAGGTGCTGCCGTCGTTCCACACGTGCAGGGCGGCGAGGTCGTCGCGTCCGTCGCCGTCGAAGTCCCCGACGCTGAACTTGACGCGGGTCGCGTCGAAGTGGCCGGCGAGGCTGACCCACGCCTGACGGGGTGCCCCGAAGGCACCCTCGGCGTTGCCGAAGGAGATGAACAACGCGGTGGTGGACTGGCCGTAGCCGTACACGGTCAGCACGTCGGCCCGGTGGTCGCCGTCGAAGTCGCCCGAGTACTCGTTGCGTTGGGCTTGGGTGCTGTCGCTGGGCCGGTGGTCGACGGTGGCGCCGGTGGTGGCGTTCCAGCGGACGTAGCCGCCCTGGAAGTCGCTGCGGCGCCCACCCGCGACGTCGTATTCATCGCTGGTGGGGAATCCGAGCCAGCCGTTCTCCCAGCCGAGTGCGGACCATCGAGTGCGGATGTTGCCGTAGACGGCGTGGGCACCGTTGTTGGGGCTGGTGTAGATGGAGCCGTTGTCGGCGCCCGCGCCGGGGGTGCGGAAGTGGGTGTAGGTCCCGGGCTTGGCCGGGGTGTTCGCGATGTCGGTCGCGGGGAAGCCCAGCTTCCCGCGTGGGCCGCCGGTGACCTGCCAGCGGTTGTAGGTCTCGCCGTTGATGGGATGCGCTGCGCCGGTATAGCCGGTCCAGGTGACGGCGCCCGGTCCGGTGGAGATGGTTCCGGCGAAGCGGGAGATCCAGCCGATGGTGGTCCCGGCGCCGTCCTGTACGGCGTTCTCGTCGCTGACGGGATAGCCCAGCGGGCCTCGGGTGCCACCGCCGGCCAACCACGCGTTGCGGATGTTGCCCTGCGCGAACCAGGCGCCGGTGGTGGGCGACCAGTTGATCGACGCGTTCGTATTGGTGCCGCCGCCGACGGCCTGGAAGTCGGCGTACTTGCCGACGCCGTCGGGATCGATCGTGGTTCCGACGGTGGGCAGCCTCAACGGTCCGGTGGGTCCCCCGGTCGCCTTGTACTTGGCCAGGATCGGGCCACACAGGTCGAGTTTGACGTTGGCGTCCTGCGCGGACGGGAACTTCTCGCACGTGCTCCACGGCAGTTGGTTGTCCGCGATCAGCCGCATGGGTCCGAAGGCGTTTCCGTCGGCCCCGGGGGTGATGCCGAGTGCGACATAGAGCCGTCCGTCGGTGGCCTGGGCCCACAGGTCGCCCTTGCCGTCGCCGTCGAGGTCGCCGTCGGAGTTGAGTTTGGGGTAGGCGGCGGCGTCGAGGCCGGTGCCGATGAGGGTGCGTGTGGCGGTGTTGCCGAGTGCGGTGACGTCGACGGTGCCGTCGGCGTTTTTCTTGGACGGGTATTGGTACACCTGGCCGGTGGTGCGGTCGCGTGCCCACAGGTCCGGCAGTTGGTCGCCGGTGGTGTCGCCGGGGGCGAGGAGGTCGAGGTTGTTCCAGGCGTTGCCGCTGCCGATGAGGGTGGCGTGGTCGAAGGAGGACGCGCTGCTGGTGCCGTGGAAGAGCCACAGCCGGCGGACACCGGAGGCGTCCTGTTCGAGGGTGATCAGATCCAGGCGTGCGCCGCCGGCCTCGTCGAGGTCGGCGTCGACGTTGCCGGCCGCGAGGACGCCGAGGACCTGCGACCAGTCGCTCTTGTAGCCGGTGCAGGTCCTGCTCGGGAGGTTGGTGGGGTCGACGCAGCGGGTGGCCGAGGGTCGGGCGACGGTGCTGCGGCGGCCGCCGGTGGCGAAGTAGTTGCCGTCGCCGTCGGCGCCGCTGTTGCGGTAGAGATACAGCCGGCCGTCGGCATGGGCGTAGAGGTTGTCGCGGGTGATGCCTGCGCCGCCTCGGTGGGTGAGGAGCGTCCCGGTCCAAGTCGATTGGCCGGCCGTCAGTGCGGGACCGTGGAGGGACGTGGAGGCGGTGGTGCCGCCGGCGGCGGGGTCGGTGTCGGCGGCGTACATGCGCAGCGCGCCCGTGTCGTCGACCGCGAGCAGGTCGATGCGTTGGTCGCCGGTGATGTCGCCGAGGGTGGTGGTGGCCTTGGGGTCGCTGGGTGCGTAGAACTTGTAGTCGGTGGGCTGGGAGCGGTTCCCGGCCTTGTCGACGGTCTGCGCGAAGAGGTGGTTGGTGCCCCACAGGCCGACGGGGAGATCCTTGATCTTCCAGGTCTTGTCGGTGTCGTCCCAGGTGGCACGGGCTGCGCCGCCGACGGGGATGGTGGCGTTGAGCGCGTATTCGACGGTGTCGACGCCGGAGGCGTTGTCGGTGGCGGTGAGGGTGAAGGTGCCCTTGTTGCCTGCGCTCTTGCCGCCGCCGTTTTGCGGATAGTCGACGCTGTCGACAGTGGGCACCGACGGCGGTGTGGCGTCTATCGTGAAGGTTTGGCCGTTGGTGAGAGCGGAGGCGAGGTCGCCGTCGCCGGTTTGCGCGGTCCAGCGGTAGGTGCGGCCGTCGAGAAGCTTTCCGGCGGGGATGTCGGCGCGGGCCTCGTGGCCGTTGGAGCCCTTGGAGATGAATCCGCTGGTGTAGACGACGGGGTCGCCGTTGCCGACCTCGGTGACGACGAAGTTGGCATCGAGGGTCTGGCCCGGGTCGGGATCGGTGACGGTGGCGAAGAGGCTGACACCGCCCACCGCGGGGTTGACGGCGCCGATGTAGCCGGCGTTCCCGGATGCGCCGCCGTTGACGGGTACGGGGGTCATGCGCGGGTTGGTGGGTGCGTTGGGCGGGGTGTTGTACTCGATGTAGATGTAGTTGTCGGCGGCGGTGCGGGAGAACCGCTTGAAGCCGTCGTTGCTCGTGGTCTTCGGCGATTCCTTGCCGTGGACGCTGAGGGTGAGGAACTCCCAGTTCTGGTGTGGGAGGACGTTCGAGGTGATGTCGAAGTCGACGAGGCGGTTGCCGCAGTTCGACTGGGTGCTGGAGCTGGGTACCGACGCGGTGCCCCACAGGCCCAACTCGGTGGGCTTGTTGTCCCAGTTGGTGCCGGTGGTCAGGGTGTCGTTGGTCAGGTGGAGCTCGACGGGCTGGGCGTATTGCTGCTCGCAGCTGAAGATGGCGGAGTCGACCTGGGTGGTGTTGAAGGTGACCCGTTTGATCGCTTTGCCGTTGAGCCGGCCCTGCCAGTTGTAGTCGACGCGGTAGTAGGTGCGCTCCAGACCCGTCTTGACCCGGTAGTGCTGATATCCGGCACCGGGCTGGAAGTCGGTCCGGCCGTACCCCGGGGTGTCGGGGTACGCCTCCTGGGCCCAGCCGTACATGCTGGCCCGGTCGAGCATGGGAACCCAGGCGGGGTCGATGTAGAGCGGGAAGACGGTGTCCGGCGCGCCGAGCAGGCTCGCGTCCGGGGCCAACGTGAGTGTTCCCGCGCCGACGGTGGCATCGAGGGAAGCCCGGGACGCGAGCGCTCCGGGCCGCTCCGCGGTGGAGGCCAGTTCGGCTGCCGGAACCTCACCGACAAGGGCGGTTTGCACGCTCTTCCCGGTGGCGGAGGTCTTGGGCGTCGTGCGTGAGTCCCACATCGTGGGTGTGGGCGCGGAGAATGCGACCTTGCCGTCTGTGGACTTGGCGGTGAGTGATCCGTCGTTGTTCTCGCCGACGGTGATGCCGTCGGTGGTCATCCCCAGTTTGAGGGTGGCGAGTTGGGGGTTCTTGGCGGCCCGGGCGGTCTTGACGATGAGGGTGTGGGTGAACCCGCCCTGCTCGCCGGTGACGACCTTGAGGTCTACGTCCGGCAGGACGCCCGGGTAGAGCGCGGTGTTGCCGGCGAGCATGGGTGTGGGCAATGCGGTGGGCCAAGTGAAGGCGAGCTTGCGGCCGTTGTTGGTCATCGATGCCAGGAGCTTGCCGCCGCCGGCGCCCAGGACGAGGTCGCCGGTCGTGCTCGACGGTCGGACGGTTCCGTCGGGTGACTTGGTCAGGGTGGGGTCGAGTTCGCGCCAGGTGCCGGTCTTCTTGGTCCGGGCGGGTTCGACGGTGCGCTTGAGCGCGAGGTTACCGTTGGGCAGGGCGGTGACGGTGTCGGTCTCTGTGGTCAACTCCGGTACGGGGACCGGGACTCCGGTGCGCTTGGCCTGCTCGATGGCGTTGGCCTCGGCCTGGGCCGGGGTCTGCGCCTTCACCGTGGCGGCGGTGGTCGGTGTCGTCGAGCCGGCCGGTGTACCGCTCGGGACGGGGGCGGAGTCGGTGCGGGTGACGACTGACGCGCCGGCGGTACCGACGATGCCACAGGACAGCGACAGGGCGACGAACCCGCAGACGGCCGCGGATAGTCGCGGATAGGGACGTGCGACAGGAGGCGAATGCCTCATGAGGGGTACTCCCGGGGTGTGGTGTTCGGGGTGACGCGAACGCGCATGAGTGCGCGAAACCTACCGGTTGGCCAAGCGTGCGACCAGGTGACGCAGATCACTTTCCGGAAGTCATGGTGTCGACAAGTACTTACGCCGCGATGTCCTGCCGGTGGATTGTCGCCTATGGATCCCAACGGGTGATCTGGTCCCACGGGGGACTATCGACAGGCCGTGGGAGTTGTAGTGACGAACCCCACATTCGCTTCGGGAATCCCCTTTGCCGGCTAGGGACTTGGGCTCGTACGGTGCGCTCCGTCTGTGGTCTTTCGCCTGTTCGGGGGCGGGATCCGTCCTGTCCCGATGGGGGTCGTGCTGATGCGTGTTCGGTCGTGGTGGACGGGCGATTCCCGTCGGGGGCGGGGTCGTTCGGCCCGGTTCCTGGTTGCGGGTGTGACCGTCCTGGCGTTGACCGCGAGCGTGGGCCCGGCCCAGGCCGCGAGTTGGATCAAGAACGAGCCGGATCCGGGTGCCTGGTCGCCGCGCGACCTGCCGAAGACCCCGTCGGTGAACGGGAAGAAGGCCGACGTCGCCAAGCCGACAACGCTCAATGGCGACGGCCGCGGCTCGTGGAAACCCACCGCTACCACCTGGCCGAAGGCGGCCGAGGCAGAGACCGCCCCGGCGCCCGCCTCCGACTTCGTTGCCCGCGGCGGATCTTCCTTGCTGGCCGCCCCCTCCGGCGGCAACGCCCCCGGAACCCCGGTCTGGATCACCACCCCCGACACGAACGGTCCCGGCCCGCTGCGCGCCGGCACCCCCGCAACTGCCGTTCCCAAGGCCCCGAGTCGGGTCAAGGTCACGGTCGCCGATCACGCCGCCGCCGAACGCGCGGGCGTCGACGGCGTCCTGGTCACCGTCCGTCGCACGGACGCCGACGCCGCGGCCGGCAAGGTCACGGTCGGCGTCGATTACGGCGCGTTCAAGGACGCGTTCGGCGCCGACTGGTCCTCGCGCCTGCGTCTGGTCGCGATGCCGGAGTGCGTGCTGACGACGCCCGACGTCGCGGCCTGCCGGGTCAAGACCCCGGTAGCCGGTGCGCGCAACGACCGTGTGAAGAACCGCGTCCTCGCCGACGTCGACCTGCCCGCAGCCCCGCCGGCCACCGCACGGTCGGCGAACGCGCCCACCCCGAGCGGCGCTTTGGTCTTCGCGGCGACTGCGGAGGCGTCCGGACCGTCCGGCGACTACAAGGCGACTTCCCTGTCCCCGTCCGGCGAGTGGTCGGCGGGTGGCAACTCCGGCTCGATGAACTGGTCGTACGGCATCGGCGTTCCGCCCGCGGTCGGCGGTACCGCGCCGACGGTGAACCTGTCGTACAACTCGGGCAGTGTCGACGGTCGTACGACCTCCACAAACAATCAGGCGTCGTGGATCGGCGAGGGCTGGGAGTACTCGCCCGGCTTCGTCGAGCGCTCGTACCAGGCCTGCTCACGCGACGGCCAGGACAAGTCGGGGGAGAAGTGCTGGTCCAACCAGAACTCCCTGACACTGTCCCTGAACGGCAAGTCCTCGACCCTGGTCCAGGACGACACCGACAAGTCCAAGTGGCGCCTGGAGGGTGACGACGACTCCCGCATCGAGCCGTTCACCGGCGCGGTCAACGGCGACGACAACGGCGAGTACTGGCGCCTGACCACCGGCGACGGCGTCCAGTACTACTTCGGTGTGGGCCACAAGCCCGGCGGCGACAACTCCGACCCGGGCACGAACTCGACCTGGTCCGCGCCCGTCTACGGCAACAACGCCGGGGAGCCGTGCAACAAATCGTCCGGTTTCGACGCGTCGTGGTGTCAGCAGGCGTGGCGCTGGAACCTCGACTACGTCGTGGACGCCCGTGGCGGCATGGTCACCTACTGGTACAACGCGGAGACCAACCGATACACGCGCGGCGCGGTCCTGGTGGGCTCCGGCACCTTGACCGAGTACACCCGCGGCGGCACGCTCGCCAAGATCACCTACGGCTCGAAGAAGTCCGACACCACCCAGCCCACCGCCCAAGTCCTCTTCGACACCGCCGAACGTTGCCTGAAGAAGGACGGCTTCGACTGCGATCCGGCGAAGATGACCAAGGCCAACGCGTCGAAGTGGCCGGATGTCCCCGTGGACAAGCAGTGCGCCACGTCGGGCAAGTGCGAGGAGTACGGCCAGACATTCTTCTCGACCCGCCGCCTGACGAAGATCGTCACCCAGTCCCTGGTCGGCTCGGCCTATCAGACCGTCGACGAGTTCGCCTTCGACCAGGACTACCCGGACCCGCAGGACGGCTCCTCCCCGACGCTGTGGCTGAAGTCGATCACCCGCACCGCCTGGGACGGCACGAAGAAGATCGACGTTCCCTCCGTGGACTTCGTGGGTCAGTTCATGCACAACCGCGTCGACGCCGGTGGTGACCTGGCGCCGCCGATGAACCGCCGCCGCCTGACGGGGATCACGAACGAGACCGGCGGCCAGACCACGGTCACGTACAACGCCCCCGAGTGCACCCCGGCCACCCTCCCCACTCCGGACGCCAACACCAAGGCGTGCTACCCGAGTTGGTGGAACTACGACGAGGACGCCGAGCCGGTCCTGCACTGGTTCCACAAGTACACCGTCGCCGAGGTCACCGAACACGACATCGCCACCACGGCCCCGAACCGCTCGACGCGCTACGAGTACGTCGGCGGTACCGCCTGGCACCGCGACGACACGGAGCTGACCGAGGACAAGGAAGCGTCCCGGCCCAAGAGCAAGGATCGCCGGACCTGGAACCAGTTCCGCGGCTACGGCCAGGTGATCACCCGCTCGGGTGTGGCCCCCGCCGACGCGGTCACCCAGTCCACGGCGTTCTACCTGCGCGGCATGGACGGCGACGTGAAGAAGGACGGCACCAAGCGCGCCGTCACCCTCACCGACTCCACCGGCCAGTCCATCGTCGACGCGAACCAGCACGCCGGTTTCGCCTACGAGACACAGACGTTCACCGGTGACGGCGGCACCGTCGCGGCCAAGTCACTGAACACCCCGTACTCCTCCGCCGTTACCGCGACCCACACCCGCGCCCGCGGCCTTCCGCCGCTGACCGCGCGTCGCACCGCGATGGAGAAGAGCCGCTCTCGCAGCCTCCTCGCGGACAACACCTGGCGCGAGACGTCCAAGACCACGACGTTCGACGCCGTCCACGGCCTTCCGGAAACCGTCTCGGACAAGGCCGACGGCCTGCTCGAGTACTGCACGAAGACCACCTACGCACACAACACCACCGCGTGGATCATCGGTAAACCCACGGAGAGTCTGTCGCTCGTCGGTGCCTGCACGACGCCCGCAGCCAAAGACACCGTCTACGCGTGGTCGCACACCCTCTACGACAACAAGCCCTTCGGCGAGGTCGGCGCGGTCGGGGACGTCACCTCGACCGACGCGGTGATCGACTACAAGGCGGACGGCACCCCCAACTGGGTCACCACCGCCAAGTCCGAGTACGACGCCTACGGCCGCGTGACCAAGGCCACCGACGCCGAGAACAAGACCACCTCCACCACGTACACCCCCGCCGCAGGCACCCTGCCCACCACGGTGGCCGTCACCGGCCCGACCAATTGGACCTCCTCCACTGTCTACGCCGGAGCACGCAACCTGCCCGTGACGGCGATCGACGCGAACGGCCTGGTCGTCGAGCAGGAGTACGACGCCCTCGGGCGGCTGATTGCGGTGTGGAAACCGGGTCACACCAAGACGGACAACGCAGATCTGCAGTTCGCGTACGCGCCCAGCAAGACCGGGCCCTCCGTCGTCACCACCAGGACCCTGCGCCTCAACGACACCTACACCACCTCGTATCAGATCCTGAACAGTTTCCTCCAGGAGCGGCAGACCCAGTCGAACCCCGCGCCCGGTGGTCCGGGTCGAGTGATCACCGACACCTTCCACGACAGTCTCGGTAGGCCGGTCAAGACGAACCAGCCCTACTACAACAAGACTTCCGGCCCGGATACGGCAGTGTTCGTCGGCAACGACAACGAAGTCTCCGGGCAGAACTCGGTCGTCTACGACGGGATGGGCCGCACCACCGCGCAGGTGTTCTCCTCCAAGGCGATCGAGCAGTGGCGCGCGACGACCACCTACGCCGGCGCCGACGAGACGAGGGTCACCCCGCCCACCGGCGGCGTCGCGACGCTGTCCATCTCCGATGCCCGGGGCAAGCCGAAGGAACTGCGGGAGTATCGCGGCGGATCTCCCACCGGTACCGACTTCTCGAAGATCACCTACACGTACACCCCGCGCGAGGAACTGAAGACCGTCACCGACGCGGGCGGCAACACCTGGACGTACACCCACGACTTCCTGGGCCGCAAAACCCACGTCGAGGACCCGGACAAGGGCCCGTCCGACACCCGCTACGACCTGGTCGGCCGCATCACCGGCACTACCGACGCTCGTGGCCAGAAACTCGCCTACACCTACGACGCCCTCGGCCGAAAGACCGCCTCCTACAAGGACTCGGTCGCCGACGCGAACCTCTTGGCGGAGTGGACCTACGACCGCTTCGCCAAGGGCCAGGCGGACGGCTCGTCCCGCTACGTCGGCGGCAAGTCGGGCGCCAAGTACACCAACGAGATCACGGGCTTCGAACCCGGCACCTACCGCCCCACCGGCACCCGCACGACCATCCCGGCGATCGAGGGCAAGCTTGCCGGCGTATACCAGACGAGCACCGAGTACGAACCGAAGCTGGGCCTACCGGTGCGTACCGACGTCGGCGCGTACGGTGGTTTGCCCGCCGAGGCCCTGACGTTCGGCTACAACGACGGCGGCCTGCTGACCGAACGCGGGGGCGCCCGCGGCTACCTGAACTGGGCGGACTACGACCCGTTCGGCCGCAACACCCGCGCGATCCTGGGCGCCGAGCCCAGCCAGGCGGCGTTCACCAGCACCTACGACCAGGCGACCGGGCGCCTGCTGTCCACCGACTGGGACAAGCAGACGGCAACCACCACCAGCGTGGACGCCACCACATACACCTACAAGCCGTCCGGCGACGTCACCTCGATCAAGACCGTCCGCGACAACAACACCACCGACACCCAGTGCTTCGCCTACGACGGCAACCGCCGCCTCAAGGAGGCCTGGACCGACACCGCCGGCACCACCACCCTCCCGGCGCCCAGCGTCCCCGGCGTCGGCGGCTGCGTCACCCAGACCCCGACCAAAAACACCGTCGGCGGCCCGGACCCGTACTGGCAGTCCTTCGACTACGACGTGGTCGGCAACCGCACCAAACTCGTCGACCACGACGTGACCGACGATCCGACCAAGAACGCCACGACCGAATACGGCTACCGCCCCGGCGCCCAGGCCGGCGACCGCACCCACCGCCTGGACACCGTCACCGTCAAAAACGGCACCGCCGCCCCGGTCACCACCAACGTGACCTACGACCAGGCCGGCAATACCAAAGCCCGACCCGGCACCGGCACCAACCCCCAGACCCTCACCTGGAACGAAGAAGACAAGCTCACCACCGTTGCCTCCGCAACCGGCACCAGCGAGTACGTCTACGACGCCGACGGCAACCGCATCATCCGCCGCGAGAACGGCAAGAGCACCCTCTACCTCGGAACCGACGAACTCACCACCAACACCAACGGATCCGGCCCCGTCGTCGGCACCCGCTACTACCCCACCGCCGGTGGTGCCACCGTCGTCCGCAACGGCTCCGGTGCGATCACCTTCATGGCGACCGACCATCACGGCACCCCCAACAGCATCCTCGACGCCGCCGGCCTCACCGCCACCCGCCGCCAGTCCAAGCCCTTCGGCGAACCCCGCGGCACCCAGCCCACCCAAGCGAACGGCCAATGGCCCGACGACAAGGGCTTCCTCGGCAAGCCCATGGACGCCACCGGCCTCACCCACGTCGGCGCCCGCGAATACGACCCGAGCCTCGGCCGCTTCATCAGTGTCGACTCCGTCATGGACCTGACCGACGCCCAACAGATGCATGGCTATACCTACAGCAGTAACAATCCCACCACGGTCAGTGACCCGACCGGCCTTGCCGAGTACGACCCCTACACCCCCTACAAGGGGGGAAGCGGTGGCGCGGGTGTAACAAACCCGAGGCCTTCGAATCCGCCCCCACCCGCCGAGCAACCGGTCAGTACTGGTGGAACCACGTCCAGCGGAAATAGCGGTTCGGGGACGGGTGTGGATCCTGGGTTGATCGCTAGGTATGGGTACAAGAAGCCTACGGTGAATAAACCGAAGAGCGGTGGAGGTAACTGGCTGACCTCCGGGCTTGGTTTCGTTGTGAAAGCTGCCTATGAATACTCGGGTGTAAAATCCGTCGTGGAGTGTGGGAAGGACCCCGGACTCAATGGGACGTGCCTGGAAGCCGGTGTCACGGTGGGAGGCTTTCTCCTGACAGGTGGCTCGGGTGCCGCAGCGAAGGCCTCACTCGAAACCGTTTCCAAGACTGCCGCAGCTCGCATTGCGAGCAGGGATGCGGTTGTGAGCGCAGGCGCCTATGCTGATGACGCTGCAATGCTCGCCGAAAGGAACATCAAGGGCTTGGATGGCGGATGGAAGGAGCTCTATGGCCCGTATCATCGCTCGTCTTCGAGAACGCAAACTGATGAGCTCGCCCTGACGCAGCAGGGAAATAGGCAGCTTTGGGGACGAGAGCCTCAACACGGAATGTGGCCTGCTGCAGAGGCGCACGGTGGGCCCCTTCCGGCAGGAGCTCGGGGGGTTGAGTTTACGACTCCAATCAGGCCGACCGGGCCTGGTCGATATGGAGCCGAATGGGAAGTGGAGAAAAGCGCCGGAGTAATCGGTACCAGGCAGGATGATTTCGCAAAAATTCCGATTATGATTACAAGGAATACTCAGATTCCTGACTCGATGTTCACGGGCCCACAGAATCAGTTCGTTCCTTTTTCGAAGGCTTATCATCAGTAGAATAATTCATGCGAACCTCGAAGATTAGGGCTCTCGATGTCTGAAATTCCTCCCGTCCCAGGCCCTGAACCCGAGTGGCGATCGGCTGTGTCGGCGGCGATTCCTGAACTTCGCCATGTGAATCCAGTGCGACAGCACGGAATCTGGTGGGGTGTTGCCTCGATGTTCGAAGAAGTCCTTGCCCTGGAATGTGATATCGGTCTGATCGCCAGTCGACTCGTTTTGACCCTTGAGACGAGTTGGGATTCATTGGCTGATGTCAAACTTGCATTGTTCGAATGGAGAGGGAATCTTTACGTGGTTAGTCAAAGATCTGGAGGAAATATTTCCGCTATCTCTATCCGCGGGAATGTTGGGCTGGATTTCGAAGAGGTAGTTGAAGAGCTAATTTCTCTGATTCAACCCCAAGCGGAGATTATTGTTTGGCGCGCGGAGTCGGGCGGAGATAAGAGCTTGTAAAGGAGGTCGGGTCGATGTCGGGGACGCCTTCCGCGTCCCCGGCGTGGGGGGCTTTGGCGAGCAGAGGCAGGAGCCTGGTAGCTCCATGGCAGCTGACCTCGACCATCCAAGATCACTGACAGAGTCAAGCTAGTGTTCCTGTGTCGATAGTTGCTCGTTAAAGAGCGTTTTACGCCTGGAAAGGTGTTTGCTTCCGGTCCTGAGGTTGGATGTCGCGCCACCGGCCGTTTCCCCGGCGTTCGGCTCGCCAGGCCGTCAATGTGGGTTCGAGTATTTCCCAGCGGACGTCGGACGGATCACTGGGATGGCGCCGATGTCCGGTCATGTTTCGTTGGTAGCGCCGGGCGTCCCGTTCATCCAAGGCGTGAATGGGGGCGGACGGGCGCGTCCCGGGAACAGACAGGAGTGAACGTGGCGAAACGGGCAGGCGCGAATCACCTCAAGCCGCACCCGTTGCAGAAGACGTGCACCGACCCAATCACGTGGACCACTCGAGCACTTCAAGTACGGTCCCCGGCACCGCTGTTCGTGTAGGAGCTCTTCCGTGAGCCAACGGAAGCCGTACCCGAGCGACCTGTCCGACGCCCGATGGGCCCTGATCGAGCCGACAATGACGGCATGGAGAAAAGCCCGGCTCGACCGCAGACCCACCGGCCGGCCAGAGTCGACCTCCGCGACGTGTTCAACGCGATTCTCTACGTGAACCGCACCGGAATTCCCTGGAAATACCTCCCGCACGACTTTCCGACCCACGCAACGGTCTACGCCTACTACGCGGCCTGGCGCGACGAGGGAATCTTCGCCCGACTCAACTACGACCTGACCGCACTGGCCCGCGTGAAGGACGGCCGCAAGCCCGAACCCACGGGCTCCGTCATCGTCACCCAGAGCGTGAAGACCTCCACCAACGTGCCCCTGAGCAGCCAAGGAACGGACGCCGCAAAGAAGACATCCGATGCGAAGAACACGTCAAGCGACAAGGGAAAGATGGGGTTCTCGTGGGGCAGGGAAGGCCACGGCCTCGTCGAACGGGACGCGGTGCAACAGGCAGTGGTGAAGGCAGCCGAGCATGCGGTTGCAGAGGTTCTCTGAGCTGCCGTGTGACGTTCTCCTGCCTCACGTCCGCGGTCGTAGTGGGCCCGCGCTCCGTCCGAATGGGCCATCGCTGAGAAGGCCCACATGTAGCCGACGCCGGCTAGCCTCTGGTTCTTGACCCTCCGGGCCACGACGGAAACGCTCTTGCCGGAGGCTCTGGTGACGGGGGCGGAGCCCGCGTACGCCCTCAGACCTATGGCGTCGGCGAATCGGGCACGATCGTCGCCGATCTCGGCCAGAACGCGAGCCCCGCTGAGTGGCCCCAGCCCGGGAAAACTGGCGATGATCTCGGCATCGACATGTGTCTTGAACGCCTCTACTGCGGCTTCGGCGAGGTCCTCGGCACTTGCGCACGCGGCCTCCAGTTGCCGAAGCAGTGCGAGTGCCTGCCGTCCCATGGTCTCCTCGACCAGGGGGAGATGGCGCATCTGCGGAGCGCGGAGCGCGCCGTGCAGGCGCTCGACCTCTCTGTTGATGGTGTTCTTGCGGCTGGCCTTCTTCAGCAGGGCCCGCAACTGCGTCCGGGTGAGCTTGGCCGCTTGGCGTGGAGTGGGCACCGCGGCCAGGAGAGTACGGGCTATGGGGTGATAGATGCCCTTGAGGTTTCCTCTTGGTCGTGGACACCCTGACACTTGGATCGTTGGGTCCAGGAAGGGAAGTCCACGTGGGACGTCCGTCGCAGTTCACGGATGAGTTCAAGCGCGACGCGGTCGCGTTGTATCGCCTTTCGGGTGGAAGTCGAACATTCAGCTCGGTGGCGACGGAGTTGGGGGTCAACGCGGAGACGTTGCGGGCCTGGGTGCGCCGGGCCGAGGCGGACGCGGGCGAGCGCGACGACCGGCTGAGCACCGTCGAACGCGAGGAACTCGCCCGCCTGCGCAAGGCCGAACGCGAGTGGCACCGGGAACGCGAGATCCTGCGCCGGGCAGCCGCGTATTTCGCACGGGAGATGAAGTGAGGACCCTCCGCTGGGACTTCGTCTCCCCCCATCGCGCCGAGTTCGGCGTGAAGCGGCTGTGTCGGGTCCTGGGCCTGTCCAGGTCCTCCTTCTACGCCCACGCGGCGGCCGCGCCGGCCCGGCGGGCCCGCGCGGCGGCGGACGCCGAACTCACCGAACGCATCCGGGTCGTGCACGCCGCGTCGCACGAAACCTACGGGGTTCCCCGGATCACCGTGGAACTGCGGGCGGACGGGCACGGGGTGAATCACAAGCGCACCGCCCGGTTGATGCGTGGGGCGGGCATCGTGGGCCGCCACCTGCGGCAACGCGTGCGCACGACCGTGGGTGACCGTGCCGCCGTGCCGGCGCCGGACCTGGTGGAGCGGGACTTCACCGCGTCCGCCCGGGACGTGAAGTGGGTGGGCGACATCACGTATCTCCCGGTCGGCGACGGGTGGGTCTACCTCGCGACGGTGATCGACCTGCACTCGCGGCGGCTGATCGGCTGGTCGATCGCCGACCACATGCGAGCCTCGTTGGTCGTCGACGCGATCGAGGCGGCGGTGCGAACCCGGGGCGGGAGCGTGGCCGGGGTGGTCTTCCACTCGGACCGAGGCTCGCAAGGCGTATTCAATCGGTCGTCGCAACACCTTGATCGAGGTGGTGTTGTATGGGGCGGCCAGCAGGTTGGATTACGACGTTGACGGGGCGTCCGGCGATGCGTTCGCCGGGGAGGCCCCCGATCCGGCGCGGGGTGGAGCGGGAGTTCTGGGTGCGGATCGCGGAGGGGATGTCCAGCGAGGAGGCGGGGATCGCGTGCGGTGTCTCGGGCGTGGTCGGCTCGCGGTGGTTCCGCGAGGGCGGCGGCATGCCCACGCTGCGGCTGGGCCCTGACTCGGGCCGGTACCTGTCCTTCGTTGAACGCGAGGAGATCGCGCTGCTGCGGGCTCAGGACGCCGGGGTCCGGGAGATCGCGCGTCAACTGGGCCGGTCGCCCTCGACGATCTCGAGGGAGTTGCGGCGCAACGCGGCCACCCGCGGTGCCCGGCTGGACTACCGGGCCTCGATCGCCCAGTGGAAGGCCGAGTTGGCGGCTCGGCGCCCCAAGACCCCGAAGCTCGTGGCCGACGAGCGCCTGCGCGGCTACGTTCAGGCCCGGTTGTCGGGTGAGGTCCAACTCCCGGACGGGTCACCCGTGTTCGGTCCGCGGACCCCGGAGTGGAGGGGACGCAACAAGCCGCGCCGCGAGGACCGGCGGTGGGCGACGGCCTGGAGCCCCGAGCAGATTGCCAACCGGCTCCCGGTCGACTTTCGGGACGACGGCTCCATGCGGATCTCCCACGAGGCGATATATCAGGCGCTCTACATCCGAGGACGCGGAGCGCTCGATCGCGAGTTGGTCGCCTGCCTGCGGACCGGGCGGGCGCTGCGGGCTCCCCGGGCACGCTCCCGGCAGCGTGCCGTCGGCCACGTCACCCCCGAGACCGTGATCGGCCTGAGGCCGGCCGAGGCCGACGACCGAGCTGTTGCCGGCCACTGGGAGGGTGACCTGATCATCGGGACCAACCAGTCCGCGATCGGCACCCTCGTGGAACGCACCACGCGGCTCACCGTACTTCTGCATCTGCCTCGACTTGAGGGCTATGGCGTCGAGCAACGCGTCAAGAACGGCCCGGCCCTGGCGGGACACGGTGCCGAAGCCGTCCGCAACGCCATCGCCTCCGCGTTCGCGGCTGTGCCGGAGCACATGCGTCGCTCGCTGACCTGGGACCGCGGCAAGGAACTGGCCCAGCATGTGCAACTGAGTGCGGCCACGGGGATGAAGGTGTTCTTCGCCGACCCGCACAGCCCCTGGCAGCGCGGCACCAACGAGAACACGAACGGGCTGCTACGACAGTACTTCCCGAAAGGAACGGATCTGTCCCGATGGACCGCCGACGAGATCAACGCGGTCGCCGCCACCCTCAACGACAGGCCTCGCAAGACCCTCGATTGGCGGACGCCCGCCGAAGCCCTCGATGATCAGCTAAAGTCGCCGGTCAGAGCCGGTGTTGCGACGACTGGTTGAACCCAAGCAATACACGTCTGCGGACTTCGCGAAGGCCTGCGGGCGGCACGGGATCCGCCGGTCGACGGGGAAGGGCGGATCGAGCTACGACAACGCCGCCGCGGAGAGCTTCTTCGCGACGTGCAAACGCGAAGTCCTCTACGACAAACGGTGGTTGATTGAGCAGCAGGCCCGGCTGGACGTGTTTCGCTGGATCGCGTTCTACAACCACCGCAGACGACACAGCACCCTGGGCTACGTCAGCCGCCTTCGAGGAACAAACAGTCAAGACGGATATGGTGTCACTGGCCGCATGAAACCCCGTGTCCATGATCCGGGGGAAACCTCATGTCGTCCTGCGGTTTCCCGTCGGGGTGGGTCGTGGTTTTGATCGGGTGGTGTTCGGATCCGGTGATCCGCCCGGGGTGGCACCCTCGCCCCCGGGGGGGCGTCAGTGGGTGAGGTCCTTCCTGTCGAGTTTTCCTCTCCGGTTTTCCTCACGACTTTCGGGTCGGATTTGTCGATGGTGCTGTGTGGCGTTGTCCGGGCCTCGGTGGCGGGGTAGTGGCGGATCGGGGTGCGAGGGCAGCAGGAGGGCGTCCAGGGCGCTTGTCGAGGGGTCCTGGTGGGTTGTCGGAGCGCGCTTGTGGTAGCTGTGGGACGGTTCGGTGCCCGCGAGCCGGCGGCGGTTCGCTCGCCGGATGTGGCGGTGGGCCGCGGAGCGGACCTGTCGGGCGTCTTGGCGGGACCTGCCCCTACTCCCGAATCGTACCCAGGTAGAGTTTTGATGCACCACCTTGTCCCGTGACGCAATACCCACCTATATTGGAAGTGGCCTCCCGGTCGTGAAGTCGCCTGTTTCCAATGATGGTTGGCGGCGACGATTCCAAGTCCTTTGGTGTTGCGGGGTATTGGTCTGCTCCACGTGCCGGCCCGCCGACCTCGGGCGGATGCGGCACCGAATGCAAACCCCGCTGCTACCGGCGCAGTTCTCGACGAGCAATGCGGTCACGAGCCGAACATGCCCGGTGTGGTGGGCAATCGCGTAGCGATTGGGTGTTGGTTGGAAGTGACGTAGTCACTTCCAA
>NZ_JBIWJT010000020.1:0-219727 GCF_044765325.1 Embleya sp. NPDC127516
ACGGGCAAGGAGCAGTCGATGACCATCACCGGCGGCTCGGGCCTGCCGAAGGACGACATCGACCGGATGATGCGCGAGGCGGAGGCGCACGCGGACGAGGACCACCAGCGTCGCGAGGCCGCGGAGACCCGCAACCAGGCCGAGCAACTGGTGTACACCACCGAGAAGTTCATCAAGGACAACGGCGACAAGGTGCCGGCGGACGTGCGGGGCGAGGTCGAGACGTCGCTGACCGGGCTCAAGGACGCGCTCAAGGGCGAGGACCTGGCCGCCATCCGCGACGCCGCGGAGAAGGTCGGCACGATCAGTCAGCGGATGGGCAGCGCGATGTACGCGAACGCGCAGCCGGGCACCGACGATGCGGCCGGAGCCGGAGCCGGCGGTGACACCGTCGAGGACGACGATGTCGTCGACGCGGAGATCGTCGACGAGGACAAGCGGGGAGGTGGGGCCGCGTGAACCGGACCTCTCCCGGCCCGGGGCTGTTGCCGGTGCCCGCCGGGCAGCCGCAGTCGCCGATCCTGGCCACGCTGTTGACCGAGATCGCCGCGCTGCGCGGGCAACTCACCGAGCGGGTGGACGAATTGCGGCGCCTTCAGGCCGACTACAACGCCTATCGAGCACACGTGCGGCGGGATCGGCTCGCGGTACGGGAGGCGGCGCTGGCCAATGTGCTGACCCCGTTGCTGCCGGTGGTCGACGGCTTCGATCGGGCCCGAGCCGCTGACGAGTTGACCTCCGGGGTCGCCAAAGTCGTCGGTCAACTCGAGGACGCGCTCGCGACGCTGGGGTTGCGGGGGTTCGGCGCGGTCGGGGACACGTTCGACCCGCACGTCCACGACGCGTTGGCCCATCGGCCCTGTCGAGGGGCGGATCCGCCGATCTGTTCGGTGGTGCACACGCCGGGCTACCGCGTGGGGGAGCGGTTGTTGCGCCCGGCCAGGGTGACGGTGACCGGGTCGGGGCCGACGGCGGACAGCCGGGGGGTAGCGGGGGCGGGACGCGAGCACGGGTGACGGAAGGAGCGGCGGATCTCACGGAAGGGAGTGGCGGACGTAGGCGCGGCAGGTCGAATCGGGTCGGTGCGGAGGGGCTCGGCGGGTGCCGACCGGACGGGGGGCTCGGAAGGGGTAGTCATGCAGATCGTCGGATGGCACATCGAGATGGAGTTCAAGGAGGACGGGAAGCGGACCGAGGCCGCCGCGCTCCTCCGGTTGCGAGACGGAACGGAGTTGCGTTCGCACGCGCACGCCAGTCGTTACCCGGATGATCCCGATCAACCGCAGGTGGGCGAGGAGATCGCCGCGGCGCGGGCGCTGACGGATCTGACCCGGCAGTTGCTGGACAAGGCGGCGGGCGAGATCGAGACCACGACGCGGCGGCCGGTGACGACGCTGGTCTGAGGAGGCCCGGGCCGTACCGAATCGGCGTGGGTGAGCGGTGGTTCGCCCACGCCGATGTCGGTCCGGTCGTCCCCGGAGCTTTCGATCGAGTGGGTTCGTATCCAGCGGTTCCTATCGAGCGATTCGAATCGAGCGGTTCGGTCGAGTCGGCGCGTGCCGCGTCGGGGAGATGCCGTCCGCGGGCGCCGCCGCGGCTCGGAATGGGTGCGGTTTCGTCGAGAGGTGCGCCGGTTCGGCTGCTGTGAACCCGGGTTTGTAGCGAGGCAACGACAGCGGCGGTACTCTTAGCGCGACCGGACGATTACTGTGAGTTGTCAACAGTCGATGTGACGCAGTCGCCCGATTCGGCACGCCGCGCGAGGGTTTCGCGGGACGGTGGTGCGGATCGCCCGGCGGGCCTTCGACGGCGGGGGGCAGAGAGAAGCCGATGAGTGCGGCCATCGAGGTACTCGTGATCACCCCGGTTCGGATCTATCGCGAGGCCACCGTGCGGGCGCTCGCCGATGAACCCGCGTTGCGCCTGGTCGGGTCGGGTGGGTCCGCCGCCGAGGCGGTCTCGGGGGCGCTGCGCCTGCGGCCCTCGGTCCTGCTGCTCGATCTCGCCACGCCCGACAGCATTCCGGCGATCCGTGCGATCCGGTGCGGCTCGCCGGAGACCCGGTTGATCGCGCTCGGCGTGGACGAGTCCCGGGACGACGTGATCACCGCGGCCGAGGCCGGCGTGGCGGGGTTCATCGGCCGGGAGTACTCCGTGTTGCAAACCGCAGCCGCGATCGTCGGCGCGGTGCGCGGCGAGGCGTCGTGCAGTCCGCGGATCGCCGCGCTGCTGCTGCAACGTGTACAGTCGCCGGCCGCCGGCGCGCAGCGTGGAGGGTCCGCACTGTCGGAGACGCTGACCGCGCGCGAGCGGGAGATCCTCTTCCTGATGGCCGAGGGGATGAGCAACCACGCGATCGCCCGGCAACTGTCCATCGGCCTGTCCACGGTCAAGACCCATGTGCACGCGGTGCTGCGGAAGTTGGACGTTCCACATCGCGAGGCCGCGGCGACGCTGCTGCGCTCGATGCCGGCCGACCGACCGTCGGGCCCCGCGGACGCGGGATCGGACGCGGGACCGGATCGGCCGATCGTCGGCGGGCCGACGCGGGCTCCGCGTACCCGGCGTGCGCCGGATCTCGGGCAGCCCACCAACGGTGGGCCGGCGCGCGCCTGACGCCGATTCGCTCGGTGGGCGTACGCCCGTTTCCGCTCCCCCGGGGCGCGGTCCGGCGTGGGCTCCGCGGGTGGATGCCGATCTCCACCCCGGGTGGAGGAGGACGCATCGGCGGTCCATCGGGGATCTACTCCCGCCACGCGCAAAGATCGTCCTGTCGGGTGGATGACGCGTCGGCGGCCGGTGATCAAGGATCACGACATGGCCGCCACCTCCTCGATCGATTCGAGCGCATCCGTCTTTCCCGACCTCTCCGATCTGGAGCGGTGGATCGCGGACGTGCTCGCGCGGGCCGTGGCGGCGATCGACCGGCAGGACGAGGAGAGTTCGCTGGAACGCCTCTATCCCTCGTACGACGAGGTGCACCGCGCGCTGTCGGGCGATCCGCGCCCCGCGCCCGAGCCGATCACCACCCCGCCGCTGCCCGCGCACGTGACACTGCCGTTGACCCGTGCCGGCTTCGACGCGTTCGAACTGACCGTCCTCGCACTGGCGTTCGCGCCCGATCTCGATCCCGCGTTCGGTCGGGCGATCGGCTGGTTGCAGCGCGACCCCGGACAGCCGTACCCGACCCTCGACCTGCTCGCCCGGCTGTGTTGCGCGACCGGTGCGGATCGCACGGCGGTGGCGGTCCGGCTGTCCTCGGCCGGACCGCTGGTGCGCCGCGGGCTGGTCGAGCCGGTCGGAGCCGGGTCCGGGCCCTCCTTCGCGAGCGCGGTGCGGCCCTCGGTGGTGTTGCTGCGCCGGCTGTTCGCGGTGGCCCCAATCGCCGACGAACTGGCGCCGTTCGCCACCCTGGACGGGTACGCGCCGGTCGGTGTGGTCGACCCCGAGGCGGCCGAGGTGCTGGTCGCCCGGCTGACCGGCGAGGATCCGACGCTGACCCACCTGCACGGTGCCGAGCCGGCGAACTGCCTGGATCTGGCGTGGTGGAGCGCGGCACGGGCCGGGCGCCGGGTGCTGACCGCGCGGCCCGAGGCGTTGGCCGAGCCCGCCGTCGTGCGCGGGCTGGCCGCCGAGGCGCTGCTGCGCGAGGCCGTGCTCGTGGTGGACGCCCACGCCGTGACGCCACCCGCGCCGGTGTGGGAGCGGTTCACCCACACGATCGTGATCGGCGGTCCCGACTCGCTCGCGCCCACCGGACCCGAACCGTCCGCCGGGCGTGTGGTGTCGCTGCCCGTGCGGCGGATGCCGGCAGTGGGTGGTTCCGGCGGGCTCACCACCGCGCTGGCCGAGCGGGGGGTGCGCGTCGCGGGCGGCACCGGGCCCGACCCGCTCGCCGGCTGGACCCACCTGGCCGGCGCCGAACTGCGGCACACCCTGGACGCGGTCGCCGCCCGGGCCCGCGGCCGGGCCGAGGCCGGTGTCGAACCGCACACCACGCCGGCCGAGGTGGCCGACGTCGCGGCCCAGGTCACCGGCGGCGAACTGGGCCGACTCGCGTCCCGGTTGACCACCTCGGACGACTGGTCCGCGCTGATCGTCCCGGACGGCGTCGGCGAGCGGCTGGACGACGTCTGCGCGCATCTGAGCGCCCATCGCACGGTGCTCGACGGGCACGGGTTCGCCGGGCGACCGGGCCAGGGACGAGGTGTGTCGGTGCTGTTCGCCGGACCCAGCGGCACCGGCAAGACGCTCGCCGCGCGACTGGTCGCGGGCCGGCTCGGACTGCCGCTCTATCGGGTGGACCTCGCGTCGGTGGTGTCGAAGTACATCGGCGAGACCGAACAGAACCTGGACGCGGTGTTCACCGCCGCCGCGCGCACCGACGCGGTACTCCTGTTCGACGAGTGCGACGCGTTGTTCGGCAAACGCAGCGAGGTGCACGACGCGCGGGATCGTTATGCGAACCTCGAAGTCGCCTACCTGCTGCAGCGGTTGGAGGACCACGACGGGCTCGCGGTACTGGCCACGAACCTGCTGCACCACATGGACGACGGGTTCATCCGGCGACTGACCTACTGCGTACACTTCCCGTTCCCGGAGGCCCCCGAACGCAGGCGGATCTGGCAGCGCGTGTGGCCGCCGGCACTGCCCCGACACGTCGACCTCGACCTGGGTGAACTCGCCGACGACTACCCGCTGTCCGGGGGCCACATCCACAACGTCGCGGTCGCGGCAGCCCACTTGGCGGCGGCCGAGGGCCGGGTCGTGGACCGGGCGTCGGTGTTGCGGGCGATGGCGCGCGAGTACGACAAGATCGGACCCTCCCCGCAGGCCGCGGTCCCGGTCGGGGTGGTGTGATGGCGTCGAGTCCGAAGGCCGGTGGCGACGGCGGATCGCACCTGCCCGCCGAGTTGGAGTCCCGCGCCGAGCGCGCGCGGCCGCTGGACGCGTCGGTGCGCGGTCCGATGGAGCGTTCGTTCGGGGCGTCGCTGGGCGATGTGGTCGTGCACACCGACGCCGACGCCGCGGCATCCGCCGATCGGCTCGACGCGAAGGCGTACGCGGTCGGTCGGCATGTCGTGTTCGGCCCGGGGCGCTACGACCCGCACTCGGACGCGGGTCGCGCGCTGATCGGGCACGAACTCGCGCACGTGGTGCAGCAACGGCGCGGCGGTGTGGCACCGGGACCCGGCGGTGTGCACCCGTCCGGAACCGCCGCCGAGGGCGCCGCGCACCGTGCGGGCGCCCGGGCCGCCGCCGGGTTGTCCGCCCCCGTCGCGGGCGGCACCGCACCCGGCGTGTCCCGCGCGCCGAAGGGCGAGGAGGATCCGGAGGTCGCCGCGCTCAAGGCGGAGAACCGCGCGGCCGACCTGAGGAACCTGGGCGTGGCGGAGGGCATCGTCCTGGAGGGCGCAGCCATCGTCGACACGGTGGTCGGCTTCCGCTACAGCGTGCAGGACCTGGAGCAGCGCGGCGTCGACAACCTGGCCTCGGCCCTGGGCCTGGGGGCCGAGGGCAAGGCACGACTCCAGGTCGCCTCCGATCTGCTGACCGGTGGCGCAGTGCTGCGGGCGGTGCGGGACGAGGCGAAGGCCGCCGGTCTGGTCGACCCGGTCACCGGTTCGCCCGCCGTCTCGTCCCGGGTCACCGCGGCCGGCGACTGGCTGGAGGCGAAGTACGACGAGAACATGGGAACCAGGGCGCCGAGGAACGACGACCTGTTCACGGACCGCGAGTTGGGCCAGATCATCGGTCAACTCACCGCGAAGACCGTGCTCACGGCGATCGACGTCGAGGAAGTCGCGGTCGCACTCGCCGCGGTGAACGTCATCGGCGCCGTCAGGTCGATCCTCGACGCGGTCAACGCCGATCCGGACGGCTGGCCGTCCGACGTGCACTTCTGGACCCAGGTGGTGGCCGCGGTGCTCACCGTGGCCGGGATGCGCGCGGGCAGCGCCAACAAGAAGATCGCGATGTTGCTGATCGACGCCGCGTTGGCCGGATTGACGCTCGCGCCGGTGGTGAAGCGGCTGGTGACGGACTGGCGGCGGCCGGCCGGCGCGGATCGGGACGCGGCGCTCGAGCGGGGCGCCAAGGACTTGGCGAAGGCGCTGCTGGCGCTGCTGCACCAGATCCTGCTCCAGGCCGCCGCGAGCCGACGCGCGAAGGCGGGCGGCGCGCCACCGGCGGCGGGCGCCGCATCGGGCGCGGCCAAGACGGGCCCGAGGACTGGGAAGCAGCCCGCCTCGCACGGCGAGCCACATGCGGCCACGCCGCCACAGGCCGTGCACGCTCCGTTGGCGACGCCGGCGCCGGCGCCGGCGCCGGTCTCGGTCGCGCATGTCGCCGCGCCCGCGACACCCGCCGTGCCCGCCGGCGCGCCGAAGGCCGGTGCCGCGAAGCCCGCTGCCAAGCCCGCCCCCGGTAGGAAGGCGGTAGCCAAGCGAACCCCGCGCGAGACGACGAGTGCTGCGGCGGTACCTGCGGCCGGTACGCCGGAGACCGCCGGTGCGGGGGCCGCAGGCCCGGTGAAGGCCACATCGGTGCGGGCGAGGCCGGCGAAGAAGGCTTCGACAACCAAGCCCTCCACCGGGAAGGCTTCGACGCCGAAGTCTTCGGCCGGGAAGGTTCAGGCCGAGAAGGCTCCGATCGACAAAGCTCAGGCGGAGAAGGCTCCGCGCGGGGCCGCTTCCACCAAGGCGACCGAACAGGCCCACCGGCAGCAGCTCAAGGAGACTCGGGCTCGGGCCAAGGAGTTGCACGAGGAACTCCGTCGCGACAAGGACGGGTCCGCGTTGGACCGACTGGAAGCCCTGTACCGGGGACAGTCGGACCGTGTGCTCCGCGCCTTGGAGAAGGGCGATCCGGTGGCGGGCAAGGTCTTGGAACAACGGCGCGCGCAGGCTCAACAGGCCGAGCTGAAGCGCCTCGAGGCGAGCGGGTTCCGCCCTCCGCACGACGCGATCGCCAAGGTCGTGGACAAGGACGGCCACGTCGTCAGCCACAAGCCGGTGCACAGCGGCGGCTCCACCAAGGAGCGGCGCCGAGAGGTGGGCCTGATCAAGGCCAACCAAGAGGTCCACACCGAGGCCAAGGCCGTGCGGAACATCCCGCTCAAGGCCGGGCAAACGATGTACATCAGCGGCCAGTACGACCCGTGCGGCCCCTGTCGAAGCACGATGCAGGCGGCTGCGGACCGCACCGGAGCTCGGATCAACTATCAGTGGCAGGGCGGGCCGGCGGGCGGTATCACCTTCACTCCCACCCCGCGCCGGCAGGGCGACAAGCCATGATCGACATCCTCGACCTGATCATCCGGGAGACCCTGGTCGCGGGCCTGCCCGGGCTGACGAGTGCGCGGATCGGGTTCCAGCCGCCGGACGACGACTGGCGGCAGCGGGTCGGTGCGAGCACCGGCGTCTGGGTCAACTGCGCACTGGTGGACCTGCGCGAGGACCGGACGCTGCGGCAGAACATCCGGCGACGGATCACCACCGGTTCAGTGACCGTGGAGCGCCGCGAACCCGCGCGGATCCGCTGCCACTACCTGATCACCGCGTGGAACGCGGCCAAGGACAGCGCCCAGATGCCCGCCACCGAGCAGGAGCACACCGTGCTCGGCGCGGTCCTGGCCGTGTTCCTGGACGCCGACCCGATGGTCGCCTCGGCGATTCTGACACCCGAGCAACTGGCCAAGGTCCCCGCCACGTTGCGCGAGGCGGAGCTGCCGGTGGAGGTGGTGCCGCCGGAGGGGTTCGGCAAGCTCGCCGAGTTCTGGGGAACCGTCGGACGGGCCACGTCCTGGCGGCCCGCCGTCTACCTGATCGTCACCATGCCGGTCCCGGAACCGGACCGGCGGATCGACGGCGTCGTGCACACGGTGCTGACCTCCTACGACGGCGTAACACCCCGGGCCGGTGACGGCTCCGCAGAACAACTCGCCGACGTGGGTGGCCTCGTGCTCGACGCCACCGCGGGGCCGGCGGCGCCGCCGGTGCCGGTGCCGGACGCGGACATCGTGCTGTACCACCCGGCGGGGCGCGTGGTGGCCCGGGTCCGCAGCGACGACGACGGGCGGTTCGTGCTCGTCGGCATCCCGCCGGGGGAGTACCGGGCGCGGGTCACCGCCGCCGGATTGCCGCCGCCGGCCCCGCAGACGGTCCGGGTCCCCGGATCCCCCGACGCGCTGATCGAACTCCGCTTCACCTGAGAGGACACCCGCCATGGCCGTGCAGGTCTCGTATCCCGGCGTCTACATCGAAGAGACCGAGCCCGCCGCACCCATCCAGGGTGTGTCGACCAGCGTCGCGGCGTTCATCGGCATCAGCGCGCACGGGCCGATCGCCGAACCCATCCTGGTGACCAGCGCGGACGCGTTCACCGCGCTGTTCGGGCCGCCGGTGGACGGCGGCGACGTGCCCTACCACCTCCCGCTCGCGGTGGACGGGTTCTTCCGCAACGGCGGCGCCCAGTGCTTCGTCGTGCGGGTGGGTACCGCCAAGCCCGCCGCCAAGGACCTGCTGGGACGCGCGTCGGGCGCGCCGGTCTTGGGCCGGGTGGAGGCCCTGCTCGACGGCCCCGACGGCGAGGGCGGTTCGGTCCGGATCGTGGATTCGAGCGCGCTGGCCAAGGCGTTGACCGCGGCCGGCCAAGGAAGCGATCTGCCGGTGGTGCAGGGCAAGGCGGACATCACCGCCGTCGACGCCACCCGGCGCGTGCTCACCGTGAACGCGGTCGGCGACTTGGCGGCCGGTGAGCGGGTGGTCGTCACCAAGGGCACGGAAACCCGAACGGTGCGGGTGAAGTCGGTGCAGGAGCCGGACACGATCGTCCTCGACCAGGGCCTGTCCGGCACGACCGACTTCGTCGGCGGCAAGGTGACCTCGGACGATCTCACGCCCGGCGACACGGTGTTGCGGCTGAAGGTCCCGCCGGGGATCGCGCTGCGACCGCTGGTCCCGATCGGGTCGTCGGTACGGATCAAGGACGGCGCGACCACCGAGTGGGGGATCGTCGCGTCGGTCACCAACGACGCGCTCACCCTGCGCAGGCCGCTCACCAACGCGTACAAGCTCGTCACGCCCACCCGCGTGTCGACGGCCGAGTTCGACCTGACCGTCACCGATCGAGGCGGCCAGGCGGTCACGTACCCGAACCTGTCCACGATGCCGTCGCATCCGCGCTGGTGGGGTGGCCCGTCGGTGTCGAGTACCTATCTGAGGATCGTGCTCGAGCCGACCACCCCGATTCCGGTGGGTGATCCGCGCCCCGCTGCCGGGACGTTCCCGTTGACGGGCGCGGTGGCCGATGATCCGCCCGAGGCGGTCAAAGCCGTGCGGGAAGGCATGGTCGAGCACCTGAAACTGCTCGAACCGATCGACGAGATCAGTCTCGTGCTTGCCCCGGGTTGCACCGACTTCGGTGCGCAACAGGCGATCGTCGACCACTGCGAGAAGCTCTACGACCGGTTCGCCATCCTGGACAGCGTGCCCGGCGCCGACGTGCCGACCGTCATGACGCAGCGCGCGAGCGTGTGCGGCAACCAGGACAAGGGCTTCGCGGCCCTCTACTACCCGTGGATCCAACTTCGCGACCCGGCCAAGCAGATGGTGGTCCTCCAACCCCCGTCCGGCCACATCGCCGGGATCTACGCGCACACCGACGCGACCCGCGGGGTACACAAGGCGCCGGCCAACGTCGGCATCGCGGGTGCGCTCGGTCTCGAACGCAGGCTCCTGGACTCCGATCAGGGCCTGCTCAATCCGGACGGCGTCAACGCGCTGCGGATCCTGCCCGGGCGCGGATCACCGGTGGTGTGGGGCGCGCGGACCACCACGAACAACCGCAACTGGCAATACGTCAACGTGCGGCGGCTGTTCCTCTTCCTCGAGGAGTCGATCCAACAAGGTCTGCGCGGCGCCGTGTTCGAGCCGAACGACCTGGAACTGTGGGGCAAGCTCAAGCACACCCTCACCGAATTCCTCACCCGGGTCTGGCGGGACGGAGCGCTCTTCGGCGCCAAGGCCAAGGACGCCTTCTTCGTCCGCATCGACGAGGCGTTGAACCCGCCGAGCTCCCGCAAACTCGGATTGCTCCACATCGAGATCGGCGTACAGCCGGTCTATCCGGCGGAGTTCATCGTGGTCCGGATCGGCATCTGGGACGGCGGCGCGCAGGTGAGCGAGCAGTAGCGGCCGACCCCGCGCGGCGGCGCGTACCCGGACCCGCGGGCGCCGCCCGCGAGCACCCACGATCGGCAACGGACAGGCAGCGGAGGACGCCGTGAGCACAGGCGATATCCAGGATCCCTTTGTCAACTTCAACTTCAAGGTCGAACTCGACGGCATCATCCGGGTCGGGTTCCACGAGGTGAGCGGCCTCGACGCGACGGTGGACGTGGTGGAGCACCGCGAGGGCGGATGGAACATCACCCCGTACAAGTTCCCCGGGCAGGCCAAATACGCCAACATCGTGCTCAAGTGGGGCATGACCACCGACACCGAGTTGTACGAGTGGCATCAGCAGATCGTCGAGGGAGACATCCTGCGCCGCAACGGCGCGGTGCTGCTGCTGGATCGACGCGGCGTGGTCACCTCGCGGTGGAACTTCGTCCGGGCCTGGCCGACCAAGTACACCGCGCCGGCGCTCACCGCCGAGGCCGACGACATCGCGATCGAGACGCTCGAACTCGTCCACGAGGGATTGGTGCGGGTGCAGTGAGCATGCTTCGGATCGAACACGACTTCACGCTGCCCCTCGGGCTGCTCGGCGAGGACGGCGCGCTGCATCGCGAGGGCACGATGCGGCTGGCCACCGCCGCCGACGAGATCCTGCCGCTGGCCGACCCCAGGGTGCAGCGCAACCCGGCCTACCTCTCGGTGATCCTGCTCAGCCGGGTGGTCACCCGCGTGGGCGGCGTCGAGACGGTGACCCCGCGCACCATCGAAACGCTGTTCGCCGCCGACCTGGCGCATCTGCAGGAGCTCTACAACCGGATCAACACCGTGGACGAGCCCACCGGTTCGACGGAGGGGTCCTGCCCGAACTGCGGCGAGGAGGTCCGTACGGGCCACGAGCGCCTGGGGGGATCCGCGGATATCCGGTCGATCGGCTGAGGGAGGAGATCGCCTTCGTGGCCTACCACCTGCACTGGTCGCACGCCGAGTTGATGGACCTGGACCACGCCGAGCGGCGGCGCTGGGTGGAGCGGGTCTCGGCCATCAACCAGCGGCTCAACGAGGCGGCCGGCACGCCGTGACGGCGGGCCACGCATCCACCGCTCCGCATCCGGCATCGAGCAGGACACGACCCCGGGCCACGTGCACGACGTGGCACCCGGCATCGAGCATCGCGAAGGGAGAAGACCGTGACCGTCACGGGAGCGCGCGCGTCGGCGGCCGGATGGCCGGTGCGATCGGCCTCGGCGTCGATGCTCGCCGGGGTTCGGGCCCGGGTCGGGGGGATCACCGGCCCCGCCGGCGCGGGCCGAGTGGAGACCCGGGTGCCCGGAATCGGCCTGGTCCTGCACACGTTGCCGCGCCCGGCCGGCACCCGTCCCCCGCGCCAGGCGCCGGTCCCCGTCCCGGACATCCGACGCTGCGCGCACGTGCGGCTGGACGTCCGGGTCACCGCGCCGCCCATGGTCGCGCTCGCCCGTACCGAGACCCCCGGGCCGTACTCGCCGTCCTCCGCCGGGCCGGGCCGACTGCCCGCACCGGTGCTGCGCACCGTGTTCACGGGTGCCGGCCGTACGGTGGGTGAACGCGCTTGGGTGACACGAGAGTTGTACGAACGCGGCGCGGGCCGTGGTCGGCGCGTCGAGGAGTCGGCGCGGCCCGGCGCGGTGCTCGGTAGCGGCGGGTGGCCGGCCCCGCCGGGCCGTTCCGGCGGCCGGCCCGGGAGCGCCCTGACGTTGGTCGTGCCCACCCGTCCCACGCCCGCCTCGACTGCGGCCGAGTCGTACACCGCGCCGGCCCACACATCGGCGCGCGGCCGGGCCGAGACGGGGTACGGCCGTCCGCAGGCGGCGCCCGCGCTCACCTCGGCCGACCTGCCCCTGCTGGTCGACGGGGTGGTCCGGGAGATCGACCGTCGGGTGCGCGCCCGGCAGGAACGCCGGGGGTGGAGCCGATGACGGTGATGGAACGCGCGACGATCACCAACACCGTCACCGGCGCGCGCACCCGGGTGTTGTTCAACCCGGAGGACTACACGGTCAACCGGGAGACCACCTACGCCCAACTCCCGGTCCCCGGGCTGTCCGCGCCGGTCGTGCAGTTCGTGCACGGCAACGCGCAGACGCTGGAGATGGAGCTGTTCCTCGACTCGCTGGAGGCCAACGACCAGGCGGGCGCGGGCAGCGACGTGCGGATCCTGGTCCGCCGGGTGGTGGACCTGATGGACATCGACCCCACGCTGCACGCACCGCCGCCGCTGGTGTTCGCGTGGGCGAGCCTGACCTTCACGTGCGTGTTGACCCGGGTCGCGCAGAAGTTCGTGATGTTCAAGCCGGACGGAACCCCGGTGCGGGCCCGACTGACCGTCACCTTCAGCGAGTTCCGCAACGTGGACATGGAGGCCAAGGAGGTCAAGCGGCAGACCTCGGACTACACCAAGGCGCACACCGTGGTCGCCGGCGAGACGCTGCAACTGATCGCGTGGCGCGAGTACGGCTCGGCGTCCGCGTGGCGGCCGATCGCGCTGCACAACGGGCTGGACGACCCGCGCGCGCTGCCCGTGGGCGCGACGCTGCACGTGCCCCGGCTGCCCTACCGGGACCCGGGCACGAACGAGGTCTTCGACGCACCGCCCCGGGAGGTGCCCGCGTGAGCGTGTTCCCGCAGTACGCCCCGGAGATGCGGCTGCGCTTCGCCGGCCGGCCGGCGCCGGCGGCGCTGCGCGGCTCGGTCACCGGCGTGACCTGCCAGACCGGCATGGGCGACGCCGACCGGCTGGAGGTCTCGCTCGCCAACGAGGGCCTGCGCTGGCTCGACGACCCGCTGTTCCGGTTGGACACCGAGGTGAGCATCGCGCTGGGCTACGCCCCGGACGAGCCGCGCCGATTGTTCACCGGCGAAGTGGTCGGCACCGAGGCGAGCTTCCCCTCCGACGGGATGCCGATGTTGCGGGTGGTCGCCCAGGACCGGCGCACCCGTCTGGCCGCCGCGTCGCCCGCGCGCTGGTTCGGCGTCCCGGTGCCCAAACTCGGCGTGCTGCCGCTGCCGGACGCGGTGGTCGCGCCGCTGTTGGCGCTCGAACACGGCATGATCCCGCTGCTCGACCCGCTGGGCGCTTTCCTGTCGGCTGCCCTGGGCGCGGTGGACGTGGTGGCCTCGCTGGAGGACCCGAGCATGCGTCAGCGGGTGGTGCGCCGCCAACAGTCCGAGACCACACTCGACTTCCTGAAGAAGATCGCGGTGGAGAACGCGTGGGAGCTGATCGTCGAGCACGACAGCGAGCCGTCCGGCTTCGTGCTCCGGTTGATGTCGCCCGCCGCCTACCTCTCGCCCGACGTGACCTTGCGGTACGGGCGCTCGCTGATGGAGTTCACGCCCCGGATCAGCACCGTCGGCCAGGTGGAGAGCGTGTCGGTGCGGGTGTGGCGGCCCGAGGTGCGCCTGGAGTTGACCGTCTCGGTCGGCTACGACTGGGACCGCCAGGCACTGTCCATCGAGGTGGCCCCGGGGTTCGGACTGCCGTCGGGCCGCCAGGTGCTGCTGGTGGACGAACCGGTGACCATCGCCACCGCTCCGCGCCTGATCGTCGCCAAACTGCTGCCCAGGCTGAACCGGCGTACCACCGCGAGCGGTTCGTGCGTGGGCGACCCCCGGATCAGCGCCGGACGGGTGTTGCGGATCGAGGGCGTGGGCGAGACGTTCGGCGGCCTGTGGCGGGTGGTGTCGGCGCAGCACACGCTCGACGGCGGCGGCTATCGCACCTCGTTCGAACTGCGCAAGGAGATCTGGTTCGGCGGCATCCCGCCCGCGTCCCAGGGCGCGGTCCGGGTCCAGGGCGGCCTGTTGTCGTTGCCGGCGCCCAACTCGTAGCGGTTGTGAGGCCGTTTCCGTGACGTGTCCGGTGACCGGCCGCGCCTTCGCTTCCACCCGTTCCCGACGTAACGACCGGACCCCTCGGAGGATCGGCATGTTCGAACCGCTCTTCGACGCCCTCGACGACATCCACGCGTCCGACAGCCCGCGGGTGACCGGCGTGGCGCCGGCCACGGTGGTGGACAACCTGGACCTGACCGGTGCCGGGCGGGTACAGGTGCGGTACGCGTGGCTTCCGGGCGTGGAGCCGTGGGCACGCGTGTGCGCGCCGGTCGCCGGCGACGGCTCCGGGGTGTGGTTCATGCCGCAGCCCGGCGACGAGGTGCTCGTCGCCTTCCGCAACGGCGACGTGCGCGAGCCCTACGTGCTCGGCGGACTGTGGACGATGACCTCGCGGCCCCCGGTGGACCTGCCCACCGACTCGGTGACCAAGCGGGTCATCCGCACGCCGGTGGGCCACGAGGTGGCCATCGACGACCTGGTCCAGACGGTCACGCTCACGCACGCCCTGGGCCACTCGATCGAGATGTCCGTCGACGGGATCACCCTGGCCGTGGCCGGCGGCTCGGCGAAGATCTCGCTGACCACCTCCGGCGCGGTGACCGTCACCGGCACCCGATCGGTCGAGGTGAGCGGGCTCGACGTGAGCGTCGAGGCCGGCAACGGCCTGGCGGCGAAGGCCACCCGCGCGGATATCCGGGCCGCCGCCACCTGCAGCATCCAGGGCGCCCTGGTGAAGATCAACTGACCGTTCGCGGACCAGCGTTCACACCCACCGATCACCTTCGAGGAGGCAGCCGTGCCCGCAGCAGCGCGCGTCACCGACCCCACCGGTCACCCCGGCATGGTCGCGGGACCCGGCGTGCCCACCGTGCTGATCGGCGGACTGCCCGCCGCCGTGCAGGGCGACATGCACGCGTGCGCGTTCCCGCCGCCCGCCGCCCACCCGCCGTCACCGTTCACCAAGGGCTCCGCGACGGTGCTCGTCGGCGGTCGCGGCGCGCTGCGCCAAGGCGACCTGGCCGGCTGCGGCGCACCGGTGGTGGCCGGCGTCCCGACCGTGCTGATCGGAGGCTGACGATGGCCGAACCGAACGCGCCGCTCGATCCAGACCCCGCGCAGCACACCCCCGCGGACGCCGCCGTGCTCGGCCGGGGCTGGGCCGCGCCGGCCCGCCTGGACCCGCTCGGTGAGGCGGCCGAGGCGGCCGGGCCGGAGAAGGTCCGCCAGTCCGTGCTGCTCATCCTGGGCACTCGACGCGGTGAGCGGGTGATGCGTCCCGACTTCGGCGCGGGTCTGGAGGACATGTTGTTCGAGCCGGTCACCGCGGCCACCGCCGCGCTGGTGCGGCTGCGGGTGGAACAGGGCCTGACCGCGTGGGAGCCGCGCATCGACGTGCTGGGCGTGCAGGTGTCGGTGGCCGATCGCGCGGCGGGCCGACTGGACGTGCGCATCGACTACCGGATCCGCGCCACCAACACCTTCTACAACCTCGTCTACCCGTTCCACCTGCACGAAGGGGCGGCCACGTGAGCACGCCACGAGGCCGGGCCGAGGTGGTCGCCGCGCTGCTGGCCGCGCGGACCGGCTGGGTACCCGACTGGCATCCGACCGCGGGCGGACCATCCCTGGGCGTGGCACACGGACTCGGCGCGCTGCTGGCCGCGCTGGAGGAACGGCTGGCCGCCCTGCCCGACCGGCAACTCGCCGCCCTCCTGGACATGGTGGGGGTGTCGCTGCTGCCCGCGCAGGGCGCCGGCACCACGGTCCTGCTCCAGCCGCTGCCAGGGGTGAGCGGGGCCCGGGTGACCGCCGGATCACGGCTGGGCGCCGCCGTGCCGGGACAGGACGCGCCGCTGATCTTCGAGACCCGGGACACGGTGGCGCTGGCCGGCGCGCCGCTGGTGGAGGTGTGGAGCCTGGACCCGGGCGCGGACGCCGCCGCCGACCACTCCGCCGACGTCCTGGCCCGACGCCCGGTCACGCTGTTCACCGATCTGCGCCCCGCCGTACGGGAGTTGTACCTGGCGCACGACACGCTCCTGGCGTTCGCCGGGCGGGCCACCGTGGAGATCACCGTGGTCCTGGGGCGACCCGCGTCGAGCCCGCTGCGGATCTCCTGGACGTGGTGGGACGGCGGCGCGTGGCGTGCGTTCGCGCCCTGGGGCGACGGTGACGACGAGTCCCGCGACGGCACCGCGGGGCTGACCCGCTCGGGCACCGTCCGCCTGGTGGCGCCGTGTGCGACGGCGGTGACCACCACCGTCGAGGGCACCGAGTCGTACTGGCTGCGCGCCCGGCTGGACTCGGCGCTGAGCGGTCGACCCGGATTCGTGGTTCCCGAGGTGGCACGGGTACGGCTCGCGGCGGTGAGCACCCACGCGCGCCTGGCCCTGTTCACCGGCCCGCCGACCGGTGCCGACACCACCGTCACCGTGCACGCCGCGTACGGCACCACCGCACCGCCGGAGGTGACGGTGCACGTGCGGGACACCACCGCGGCGAGCAACGCCGATCCGACCGCGAAGCCCGGCACGCCGGTGGCGATCGGGACCGCGCACCCGGGCCACACGGTGCGGTTCGGCGTCACCGTGCCGCCCACCGCCGCGGACACCTTCACCGCCGGCACGGCGACCCCGAAACCGGGCATCGACTACTTCGTCCTGGACGACCCCGACGACCTGACCGCGCCGCTCGCCCTCGACGCCCCCGCGCACCTGGACCTGACCCTGCGCACCGGCCTGGCCCCGGACAAGGCGGTCGCCGACGCGCAGGCGGTGGACCCGACCCGGGCCTTCACCCCGCTGGGCCCGGCGCCGGTACGCGGCAGCGCCTTCCACGTCGCGTGCGACGCCGCGTTCGCCAAGCCCGGCGCCCGGGTCACCGTGGTGCTCGGCCGACCGCGCACCGCGGCCGAGGAGGCCGACCAGCGCACCGGCGAACTGACCGGCGGGGTGCAGAACGCGAAGGAGTTCCGCGACAAGACGGTCGCCGACATCCGCGCCGTGGCGACCAGGTTGGCCGAGTTGACCGCGGTCACCGGGGACCTGGGGCGCGCGGTGGTCTCGCCGCTGTCCGGCGAGGACCCGACCGCGTGGTACGCCCAGGTCAAGACGCACCTGCGGGACGCGCTGACCACGTTGCGCGGCGCCGCGCAGGCCGAGCCCGGCCTGTTCGGCAACATCGGCTCGGCGCGCGAGCACGTCACCGCCGCGCAGACCGCCGCGAACCCGGCCGCCGACCTCGCCGCGGCGCTGGCCGCGCTCGGCGGCGCCCCGCGCGCGAGCGCCGGGCTGCTGCTGGCCACCGCCGACGTCACCGCGCAACTGTCCGCCGGCGCGAGCGCGTTGACCGCGCCCCGGGCCGCGCTCGCCCAGGCGCTCGGCGGCGGCAGCGACGCCCAGGTGGTCGCCGCGCACGGCGCGCTCGCGTCCGCGCTGGGCACCGTCCTGGCCACCCCCACCCCCTACCTGGCCGACACCCCGCTGCCGTCCTTCCTCAGCGCCGACCCCCAGGCGTTCGTGACCGACGTGACCTCGCGGATCGACGCGGCCAGGACCGCCGTGGACACCCAGGTGGCCAAGGCCCGCACGATCGCGACCGCGCTGGCGGACCTGGCGCCGGAGGACCTGCTCAAGGCCGTGGTCGGCGCGCAGACCCCCAACCAGCTCACCGCGCCCGAGGTGACCTGGGAGTACTACGACGGCATCCGCTGGCGGGCGATCGGCGCGGCCGGCGCGCCCGCCGTACTGGCCCTGCAACGCTCGGGAGCGTTGCACTTCACCGTGCCGAGCGACTGGGCGGCGGCCTCGGTGACCGGCGACGAACGCCGCTGGCTGCGCGCGCGGTTGGAACGCGGCAGCTTCTCCTTCCTGCGCCAGGTGAGTTGGACCGACAAGTCCGGCGTGCTCAACTTCCTGCCCGTGGTGGAGCCCCGGCCACCGGTGCTGGACCGCTTCGAGGTGTTCTACCGGCACGTCGCCGGACCCGACGACCCGCGACACACGCTCGCGCTCGACGACCACGCGTGGGCCGACCTGACCGCCGACCTCGCCTTCCCCGGACCCGGCGCCACGCCGTTTCGCCCGATGGCCGAGACCGCCCCGACGTTGTACCTGGGCTTCGACGGCGAACTGCCCGCCGACCGCCTGGGCCTGTACGTCGAGCCCGCCGGCGAGGACCCCGACGCGGTCCCGGCACGACCCACCTGGGAGGGCTACGACGGCACCGGCTGGGTCGCCCTGGCCGGCGACGACGGCACCGAGGGCTTCACCCGAGGCGGCGTGGTCGGCCTGCTCTGGCCCGGCGCCGGCGGCCCGCCCGGGGCACCCGTCGCGGGCGCCGCGGACCGTACGGTGACCCTGCTCGGGCGCGGCGCCGCCGCCCGATTCGGGCCCGGAGACCGGCTGTTGCTCACCGACGCGCGCGGCGGCGAACCGGTGCTCGTGGCCGGCGCCGAGGGCGAGACGCTCACCGTGCGCGACCGACTCTCCCGGGCCTACGCGGGCGGCGAACTGCGCGACGCGCCACCCGCCCGATTCGGCACACCCCGCACCTGGATCCGGGCCCGTTTCCCCGGCGAGGCCGAACCCCCGCGACCGGTGCTGAGCGCGCTGGTGCCCAACGCGGCCGGGGTGCGGCAGGTCCAGACGATCACCGACGAACTGCTCGGCTCGGCCGACGGCAGCGCCGGACAGGTCTTCCAGGCCATGCGCGCCCCGGTCCTGGACGGCGCGGTGCTGGAGGTGCGCGAGCTGGACGGCGAGCGCGCCTTCGTCGATCTTCCGCTGCTGCGCCGGGAGTTGGCCGAGCGGGCGGGTGCGGCGCTGCGCACGGTGGCCGATCCGCGCACGGGCCGGGTGAGCGAGGTCTGGGTGCGCTGGGACGAAGTTCCCTCCCTGGGACTGGCCGGCCCGGCCGATCGGGTCTTCGTGTGCGACCACGCCACCGGGCGGGTGTTGTTCGGCGGGAACGGACACGGGCGGGTTCCGCCGGTGGGGCCGGACAACGTGCGGCTGCGCTCGTACCGTTCCGGCGGCGGCGCGGTCGGCAATGTGCCCGCCGGCGCGATCACCCAGGCGATCGGCGCGGTCGCGGTCGGCGCGGTGAGCAACCCCCGGGGCGCGAGCGGCGGCACCGACGCGGAACCGTTCCCGGACGTCCTGCGCCGCGGCCCCGCGCTGCTGCGACACCGCCGGCTCGCGCTGACCGAGAGCGACGTGGCGGCGCTGGCCCGGGAGACCGTCCCGGCGATCGCGGCGGCCCGCGCGCTGGGCGCGCGCGACCGGCACGGTCGGGTGCTGCCGGGCGTGATCCGACTGGTCGTGGTGCCGCGCGACGGTACGGACCGGCCGGAGCCGACCGGCGAACTGCTGCGCCGGGTACGGGACGCGGTCGGCGCGCGGATGCCGGCGGCGGCCCGCCTGGTGGTCGAGGGCGCGCGCTACTTCCCGATCGGCGTGGCGGCCACCGTACGTCCGACCCGGGCCGGCGACGCGGGCCCGGTGCGCGGCGCGGTGCTCGCCGACCTGGCTCGCTTCCTGCACCCGCTGGACGGCGGCCCGACCGGGACCGGCTGGCCGTTCGGCCGGGGCGTGTACCTGTCCGATCTGGCCCGGCGCCTGGAGGCGGTGCCCGGTGTGGACGTGGTGACCGCGCTGGACCTGACCGTGGACGGTGTACCCGCCGGCGACGCGGTACCGGTCGCCGCGGACGCCGTGGTGTGCGCCGGACCGCTCGTGGTGCGGCTCGCCGGGCCGGGGGAGACCGGAACGGGGCCGGGGGTGGCGCGGTCCGTCGGGTCCCCACGGTCCCCACAGGCCCCGGGGACGCCGGGATCCGCCGGGTGTTCGCGATCCTCGCGATCCCCGGGAAGGGAGTACTGAACCATGCCCCTGTTCCCTCCGAGTCTGGACACCCGGCGGTGGCCCGACCTGGTCGCCGAGGCGCGGGCGTTGTTGCCGCTGGAGAGCCCGCGCTGGACCGACCACAACCACTCCGATCCCGGCATCGCGGTGATCGAGATGCTCGCGTGGCTCGTGGACACGGACGTCTACCGGGCCTCGCGGGTGACCGACCGGCACCGGCGCAAACTGCTCGCGCTGCTCGGCGTGCACCCGGCCGCGCCGAGCCCGGCACGGGTGGTCCTGGCGATCCGGCCCGGGCCCGGCGCACCGCCCGAACTGCCCGCCCGACTGGGCTTTCTCGCGCACGGGGCGGACGCTCCGACCGGCCTGGAAACGGTCGAGGCGCTGCCGTTGACCGGCGCGTCGGTGACGGCGGCAGGCACCGACGACGGCACCGCGCGGGAGTCGGCGTACACCCTCGGGTGGACCGACCACACCCCCACGCTGCTCGGCGGCGCCGCGGTGGACGCGTTGGGCCCCGATCCGGGAGTCGGCGCCGCGCTGCTCCTGGGGCTGGACCGGGCTTTGCCCCCGGGTGCCGCGCTCGCGCTCCACCTGGACGCGAGCGGGAGCGACGTGGCCGACGTGGCCCATGCCGTGGACTCGGTCCGGGACCCGGGCACCTCGGCGCACCACGGCGCGCACACCGTGTGGGAGGCCCGCGTGGACGGCGGGTGGCAGCCGCTCGGCGACGTCGAGGACCGCACTCGGGCGCTGACCCGATCCGGCGCGGTGCGGCTGCGGATCGGGCCCGGTGGCCTGCCGGTCGAATCGCTCGGCGCGGCCGGGACCCGCGCGTGGCTGCGCTGCCGGCTCGACCGGGGTCGGCACGACGCGCCGCCCCGGTTGCGTCGGGTGGTCGCCGACGCGGTCGAGGCGAGCTTGGCGGTCGCGGCGGTGGGCGCCTACGACGTCGCGTCGACGGCCGTGGTCACCGGGGGAGCGGCGCTGGTGGAGGGCGCGGTCGTGCCGCTGGCGATCACCGTGGACACCGCGCGCGTGGTGCGGACCGTGCGCGCGGACGACCCGGCCGCGCCGCCGGTACGGATCCTGCGCTGGATCGCGCCGACAGCCGGCGCCCCCGGCCGGCTGTCGGCCGAACTCGTCGCGGCCGGCGTCGGCGACGGCGCGCCGGAACAGACGTTCACCCTGCCGGGCGGCGCGGTGGCCCCGGACGCGCCGACACCCGGCCCGGACCGGGTGTGGCTGGCCGACCCGGGCGGCGGCGTCGAACCGGTCCGGCTGGTCCCGGACCTGGACGCGGCCGGCCGCACCGACCTGCACGCGGTGCTGGACGCCGCGACCGGGACGCTGACCTTCGGCGACGGCCGCGCGGGCCGGGTCCCGGAGGCCGGCCGTACCGTGCTCGCCGCCTATCGGACCACCTCCGGAGCCCGGGGCGGCACGTTGGCCCCGCCCGCACCCGTGGTCGTCGCGCCCGACGTGCGCACCCGCGTGCTCCTGGGCGGCCCGCCCGCCCCCGACGCGTTCACCGCCGCCCTGGTCGACCCGGCGACGGGCGGCACCGACGCCGAGGACACCGCCGCGGCGGCGGCCCGCGCCGAACGCGCGCTGTGGGCCCACGAACGCCTCGTGGACGCGCTCGCCGCCGCCGACGCGCACTCGCTCGACGACCTGCCCCACACCGCCGTACTGCGGCTGGCCGCGCCCGAACGCGCGGTGACCCTGGCCGGGATCGAGCGCTGCGCGCTGGACACTCCGGGCACCCGGATCGCCCGGGTCCGCGCGTTCGCCGAGACCGACCCGCGACTGCCGGGCCTGGTCGCGTCGGGCTGCGTCACCGCGGTCGTGGTGCCCGCGCTCCCGCGTGGGCGACCCGAGCCCACACCGGGTCTGCTGCGTGCCGTGCGCCGACACCTGGCCGCACTGCGCACGGCGGGCACCCGGCTGTTCGTCACCGGGCCGCGCTATGTGGTGGTGAGCGCGGATACGACCGTGGCCCTGTTTCCGGGCGTCGACCCGATCGCGGCGACCGCGGCGGTGCGCGCCGCGCTCGACACGTTCCTGCACCCGATCACCGGCGGACCGCGTGGCACGGGCTGGCCGTTCGGCCGCGACGTGCACCGCAGCGAAGTGTTGCGGGTGCTGGACGAGGTCCCCGGCGTGGACCACGTCACCGCGCTCGCCCTGCGCGCCGATGGCGGGCCGCCCGGCTGCGGCGGGTTGTGCGTACCGCCGACGGCGCTGGTGGTGCCGGGCGAGCACTCCGTGCTCGCGGTCCGCGGGGAGGAGCGGAGGTGGGTGTGACACCCGATCGTGTCGTCGAGGTATCCGGTGTCCGGTCGGATGCCGCGGATTCGCGCGATCTCACGGCGAACGAGGCGTGGCGCCCGGCCCGGCACACGCGTGCCGCGCATCGTACGTGGGGTGTCGCGGTGGGTTTGGCGGTGTGGATGTTCGACATCGGGCGGGTTCCGGTCGAGCCGGGCGTGGTCCTCACCCGCGAGGGCGACCTGCTGGTGCCGGGCGCCGACGATGTGTTGGTTCCGCCGGGGGAGCGCTTCGTGTGCGTGGTCCGGGGGGAGGAGCGGCGATGAGTGCGACACCCGACCGCATCGTCGAGGAAGTCGGTGTCCGGCTGGACGCCGTCGACCTGCGCGACCTGACCGCGAACGAGGCGTGGTATCTGGCCCGGCACACGCGTGCCGCGCATCGCACGTGGGGTGTCGCGGTGGGCCTGGCGGTGTCGACGTTCGACATCGGGCGGGTTCTGGTCGAGCCGGGCGTGGCTCTCACCCGCGACGGCGACCTGCTCGTGCTGGGCGCCGACGACGTGCTCGTGGTGCCGGGGGAGGCGGTCGGGCCGCAGACCGTGGTGCTGCGCCGTGCGGGCGCCGGACCGCGCGGTCGGGTCCGGCGGCTGGAGCCCGGTGATGTCGTGGGCCTCGGGGACGTGCCGCTCGCGGTCTATCACCCCGACTCGGGGCGGCTGGACGTCGGCGACGGCGCCCGGAGCACCGCGCGTGGACCCGGGCCGACCGTGCTGCTCGCGGGCCGGGTGCCCCGGGGCGGGGCCGCCGCCGAGGGCTCGCGCGTGCGGTGGTCGGCGCGGATCGACTTCGCGCGCCCGTTCGCCGAGGTGCCGCAGGTGTTCGTCGGCGCCGAGGGGCCGCCGCCGGCCGGTACCGGTGCCGGCACCGCGCAGGTCACCGACGTCGACACGACCGGGTTCGCGCTCACCGTGCGGCACGCGCTGCCGGAGAGCGGCGACATCGACGAGCAACCGAAGGTCTCGGCGGTGCCGATGGCGTTCGCGTGGACGGCCGTGCTGAGTGCGCGGCGGGTGCCGGCGCTGCCCGGGCCGGTCGACCCGCCGTGCCCGGTGCCGTGCACCCGGCCGGTGGTGTACGTGCCACGCGATCTTCGCGACGCGACGGGGCCCGAGGACCGGGGCGGGCCCGGCCCGGATGCCGGACCCGGTCGTCGGGGCGCCGACACGCCAGGCCCGGATGCCGGAGCCGGTCGCCGAGCCGGCGCGCGGCCCGGCCCGGATGCCCGAGCCGGTCGCCGAGCCGGCGAGCCACCCGGGGCCCGACCGGGTCCTCGACGAAGGGGAGAGTCCGCATGACCGGCCCGACCACGAGCGGGGCGGCATTGCCGCCGACGCATCGCCCGAGCTTCTTCGCCGGACAGGTGCTTGCCGCCGCCGACCTCGACGACGCGGTCTCGGTGGAACGTTCGCGCCGTCGGCTGCACAACCGGGTCCTGCACGGATGGGGCATCGCACTCGGCCTGGAGGTGACCGGTGCCCGGGGTGCCAAGCGCGTCGCGATCGGCGCGGGGTACGCGCTCGACGCGCTCGGTCGCGACCTGATCCTGGTGGACGGCGCCGAGTCGGATGTGCCGGCGGTGGCCGCCGGGCAGGACGGCGGTGACGTGGTGTTCTGCCTGACGCTGCGCTGGACCGAGGACGACGAGGCGGCGGTGCGGACCCGGGACGGGGCCTGCGGCGTGGTCGGCGCGGTGCGGCTCGCGGACGGTCCGACGGTCGGCTGGTGTACCCCGGCGGAACTGCGGGACGGGCTGGACGTGTTGCTCGCGACGGTGTCCGTGCGCGGTTGTGCGCTGACCGCGCCGCCCGATCCGGCCGGGCGCCGGATCCTGGCGGTGCTCCCCACGCCGTACGTGGCCACCGGCGCCACGAGCGCGTTCGGCACCGTGTGGTCGGCGGTCGAGGATCCGGCCTCCGGGGTGGTGATCGGGCTGCGCACCGTCGTCGACACCGGCGCGGCGGGCTTCGGCGACATCCCCGCCTACACGGTCCGGCTCGACGGCGATCGGGAGTTGAGCGCGTCGGCCGCGCCGGGTGGCCAGGCCTGCGTGCTCGACGGCACGCCCTACGTGGACGGCGCGGAGCCCGGCCGGATGACCGTGGTGGTGCCGCTGCCCGCCGGGCGGATCGGCGGGGCCGCCGGCGGCACCACGACGCTGCCGCTGAATCCGGCGGTGGTGCTCGCCGATCTGGAGACCCCGAACCTGGTGCGCACCGAACTGGGCTGGCACATCTCGTGGATGGGGGTGGAGGGCGGGTGAGCGGCGCGACCGACTACCGCTGGGTCAACACGCTGGGACGCTGGCCGGGGGCCCGCTTCGCGGGGGTGCGCGCGGACGGCGAGCGGCTGGTGCTGGGCCCGGGGACGGCGACACCGGAAACGATCGCGTGCGTGGACCTGGACCCGGCGGGCGGGCCGCTGGGGCTGGTCGTGCTCGGCGACGGCACGATCGTGGTCGCCGATCCGGGCCACGGTCGGGTGCTGCGCGTGGACGGTTGCGACCACATGGTGTGCGTGCTGGGCTGCCTCGACGTGGCCACGGGGGATCCCGCCGCGCTGCGCGCGCCGCGCGGACTGTGGTTGCTCGACCGCGGGCGGCTGTTGATCGTCGGCGACGAGCCGAACCGATCGGCGCACCACCGGCGTCCCCGGGCCATGGTCGTGCTCGCCGACACCGGCGAGTACCTCGCGCCGTGGACCGACCCGCCGCCCGCGGAGGACCCCGCGCTGCGCGCGGCCCGGGTACGGGTCGGCGGCCTCGCGGCCGTCCGGGTGCCGGACGGGGTACTCGTGGCGGGCGGCGCCGGACAGGTGCCGGGCCCGGGCGTCGTGTCGGTCCCGGACGACGGCTCACCGGTGCGGGTCCTGGCCGGCGGCGACTTCGCCGGGATCGCCGTCGACCGGTGCGGGCGCGTGTTCGTGGCCGGCCCCGCCGGGATCTCCCGGTTGGGCGCGCGGCGCACCGGCACGCGCGGCGTCGCGGTACTGCCCGCGCCGATCGAGCCGCCGGGCGTCGAACACTGGGACAGGGTCCGAATCCTCCTCGCCGAGCCCGCGCCGTCCGGCACGCACGTGCGGGTGTGGACGATGCTCGCGCCGAAGGGGGTCACCCCCGACCCGCCGGATCCGGCGAGCGCCGACGCCGACGACGCGCCCGTGCCGACCCCCACGGGCCGTTGGCGGGCCGGCCCCCTGGACGGCCTGGACGTGCGGGTCCTGGCCGGCCCGACCACCCCCGGCGCCCGACTGTGGATCGCGATCGAACTGCTCGGCGACGGACGCGGAACCCCGCGCGTGGACGACGTACGCGTCGAACACGTGGGCCGGGGCCTGCTCGACGCGCTGCCCGCCGCCTACACCGGCGACGACGACGGCTCGGGCACGCTCGGCCGATTGCTGGGCCTGCTCGCCTGCGCGCACGAGGCGTCGGTGCGCGAACTGGAGGACCTGCCCGCCTTGCTCGACCCGGGCTCGGCCCCGGACCGCCCGGACGATCCGTGGCTGGACCGGCTCGCCCGCTGGGTCGACGCCGCACCGTCCCGCTCCGCCGACCCCGCCACGCGGCGCGCGGACATCGCCGGGGCGTACACCGCGCACGGCCGCCGCGGCACGCCCGCGGGGCTGGTCGAGGCCGTCGCCCGCGAGACCGGGGTCGCCGTCCGGCTGTCCGAACCGCTGCTTCGCGCCGGGGTCTGGCGACTGGGCAGCGGCGGACTGGGCCGGGACACCGCGACGCACGTCGCGGACCCGGGGCCGCCGGTCCTGGACGCCACGGCCGTGCTCGACGGCGCCCACCTGATCCCGGCGCAGGACCGGGGGCTGCCGCTGTACGCCGCGTTCGCGCACCGGGTGTGCGTACATGTCCCGCCGGAACACGCCGACGCGTTGCCGGAGATCGCCCGCGTGGTCGAACGCGAGCGCCCGGCACACGTGTTCGCGCGGGTGCGGGCCGCCCGGCACGGCGCGATCCCGGGACAGGTCGGCATCGACACCTACGTGGCCGGCCCGCCGCCGGACCGGGCCGCGGGTGCCGGACCCGCGCTCGGCACCGGGATCCGGCTGCCGGGATCGGCCGCGGCGCATGTCGGCGGTCCCGTCGAGACACGCCTCGACACGACGCTTCCCACACCAGGCGGTCGCGGGTCGACCACCCGACCATCTCCAAGGGGTTGAGCACAAGTGAGTCAGCACGGTCAGGACCACGCGGCGGACACGGGATGCGGCTGCGACGGGGGCGAGGACGCGTCCCCCGCCCCGCCGGTCCGCAACCGCTTCTACCCGGGCAAGCTGATGGACGTCCGGCACTGGCAGCTCGAACAGTCCTACCACCGAAGCACCTCCGCCACCCTGGCCCGGCTGGGCCTGGGCCCCGGCGTGTTGTGCGGACTGGACGTGGAGGCGGACACGGACGGCGGGTTGACCGTCTGCCCCGGCGTCGCGGTGGACGGCCGCGGCCGGCTGATCGTGGTGGACCGCCCGGTCCGAGTCGAGGAGCCGTACCAACCCACCGACTGCGCGGGCGAACCCGAGGGCGACCCGGTTCACGACGGCACGGTCGCGATCGTGTTGTGCCGGCACGAGTGCGGCACCGAGTTCGTCCGCAGCCCGGTGGTCGACTGCGAGGTCCGCGAGGAGTGCGTCCCGTCGCTGACCCTGGAACGGTTCCTGATCCGGGTCACCGCCTGCGAACCGGACCCGGTCGGCCTGAGCGAGGAACAGTGCGCGGCGATCTTCCCGGACCGGCGCGGCGCGAACTTCGACCGCCGCGAGCGGGTCGCCGACACCGTCGAGCACGAGTGCGACCGCGCCGACGACTGCGTGGTCCTGGCGACGATCACCTACGCGCCGGAGCGCGAGCCGGACCTGGACACGGTGACCGCGCGGCCGGTCGTCTACTCCAACCGGGTCCTGTTCGACCTGCTGATGTGCCTGGCCGAACGGGTGGACGCGTGCTGTGCGGGCCGCATCCTGCCGCCCCGGATCACCGGGCTGTGGCCGCAGGTCGGCACCGACGCGACGCCCGCGACGTGGCGCGCCTTCGTCGCCGAGAAGCGCCTGGAGATCGCCTTCGACCGGCAACTCGCCGACGCCGCGTTCGATGCCCCGGACCCGTGGGTGGGCGTGTGGCAGCTCGACCACACGGGCGCGCAACGGCTGAAGCTGACCCGGGCCGGCGGCGCCTTCACCCACGTGAGTGTGCCGGCCGCCGGCGAGGGCGTGGCGTACACGGTCGGGCTCGAGAGCGAGGGCCTGCTGACCCAGACGATCTTCGTGGTGGCCTCGCGGGTGCCCGGCGCCGGGCCGCCGCGCGCTCAGGACCCGGACGGCCTGGCGCTGGACCCCGACCTGGTCGGCACCGGGCTCACCGCCGCCAACCGCGACACGCTGTGGGCGATGGCTCCCGGCGCCCCCAAGGACACCGCCCTGGCCGACCTCGTCGAGCGGGCGCCGCTCGCGGCGGTACCGCCGTTCCCGTCCGGGAACGGGACCCAGGGCGGCGAGTTGCATGTGTTCGCGCCGCCGCCCCCGCCGACCGAGCAGGTGGAGAACGGGCCCAGGCTGCTGCGGGTGTGGCCGGACGGCGCCGCGCGACTGGATCCGGCCGGTCCGCTGCGCCGGGACTGGACGCGCTTCACCCGCCGACCGCACGTCGAACTCACCGTGGACCGGGCCCTGGCCGACCCCGCGTCGGCCGAACCGCAGGGCTGGGTACGGCTGTTCCAGGCCCTGCGGGACGGGGACAAGCTCGCCGGCTTCCGGCACCTGGACCTGGGCCCGGGCGCCCGCGGCGATTCGCGGGGGGAGAGGGTGACGTACACGTTCGGCGTGGACGGGGTGCGGCTTCCGGACGCCGGCGAACCGGCCGCCGTATTCCTGCTCCAGGTGCGGTCCTCGGCCGCGGCCCCGGTGCCGCCGGTGGGCGCGGACGGGCCGGCGCTGTTGCTGGACGCGGACTTCCTCGGGACCGCCCTGGACAACCACACGCTCTTCTCGATCTGGTCCGGGCAGCAGGTCCTGTCCCCGGCCCGGCCGGTGTCCGCCCTCGGCGCCCGGTCGAGCGTCGACGTCGAACTCTTCGACGGGGACCCCGGCGGGTTCGTGCACCTCGTCTTCGAGGTGGCGCCGGAGTGAGTGCCGCAACCGGCGCGCTGCGCCGGCCGACGGGATCGCACGGGTGCCGCCCGCCCGGAAAACGGGACGCCGGGCGCCACCGAGACGACGCATACCGAGGAGCTGAGGGACGTTGACGGTGCACGAACGAACGATCCGGCCCGCCGCAGTGGCCGGACACGGCGGCTGCGGCTGCGACGGCGGGAGCGAGACCTCCTCCGCGTGCGGATGCGGTGACTGCCTGGGCCGGAACGCCACCGGGCGGCTGCGCCCACGCTGGTTCGGCGGCCAACTCGTCGGCCCGGAGGACCTCGCTCAGACCGGTGTCTGGCTGCTGGAACGCATGCGCCGACACAACCGGCTGCTGCACGGGTGGGGTGTGGTGTGCGGGGTGACCGTACGTACGGTCCGCTACGGCGACGGCGGCCGGTTGCCCTGGCTGCTGGACGTCTCGCCCGGCTACCTGCTGGGCCCGTACGGGGACGAGATCGTGGTCGACCACCGGATCAGGGTGGACGTACGCGACTCGCTGCCCGGCGCCACCGACGGATGCCCGCCGCCCGACGACCCTTGGTGCGCGCCGGTGCGCGAGCGGCGCGAACCCGGGCGCACCTACTACCTCGCGGTGCGCTACGACGAGTGCCTCACCGCGCCGGTGGCGGCGGCCGGTTGCGGCTGCGAGGACACGGCGTGCGAGTACAGCCGGGTTCGGGAGGGCTTCGCCCTCGGCGTGCTGGACACCCTGCCGGACGTGTACGTCAACGGCGAGGACGACAGCCGCCAGGAGACCACGGGGTGTTCGTCCCGGATCTCGGAGACCGGCACCCGCCCGTGCCCGCCGTGCCCCACCCAACCCTGGGTGGTGCTGGCCGACTTCACCGTCGCGGCGGACGGCAGGCTGTCCGTCGACCAGTTGCGCAACCGTCGCTTCACCGCGTCCTTCGGCGGTTACGGCTTCTACTGCGGGCAGCCCGGCCAGGACCGGCTCACCGGCTGGACCGAGGTGACCCGACAGGCCCTCGCGCACGCCTTCTCCTCGTCGCACGCCCAGGAGGTCATGACCGCGGACGACCCCGAGGCCGTCCGCGCCATGCCCGCGCGCACGCTCCTGGGCGTCGCCCGCACCGCCCGACTGGCCGACCTGCTCGGCGACCGCACGGTGGCCGACCTGGCCCGCGCCGATCCCGAGACCCTGGCCGAGGAGGCCCACGCCGCCGAGGTCCCACCCGGACCCGTCCTGGAAGCCATCGACCGAGCCAACCTGGTGCTCCGCCTGACCAGCGGCTGACCCCCACGGGACGACCCATCCCGCACAACCCGCACGGACACCCACGACCGCGCCCGGGACGGAGCACTCCGGGCGGGTCGCGGACGCGCCCACGCACCGACGCGCCGATCCATCGAGGCATCGACCGAGACCGAGACCGAAGCCGAGAGTGGGAGTCGGCGGGCGCGACGACATCGGGCAGTGCGGGCGTCGGAACGGGCGGCCCGATCGTGGCCGGATCGCGGCCTGCGGTGGTCCGGGGCCCGGCGTTACCCTGAGAGACAGCCGAGGCGGTCCGCTGTGCGGGAAGGGATGCCGATGGCCGGCGTGTATGTGTACGACTTCAGTGAAGGCTCCCGGGAACAGGCCGCGCTGCTCGGGGGCAAGGGCGCGAATCTCGCCGAGATGACCCGGTTGGGACTGCCGGTGCCGCCCGGTTTCACGATCGGCACCGACGCCTGCCGGGTCTTTCTGCGTACGGGCGCGCCGCCTGCCGAACTGGAAGGCGAGATCGCCGACCACCTGGCCCGCTTGGAGGCGTCGATCGGGCGACGTCTGGGCCGGCCCGACGACCCGTTGCTGGTGTCGGTGCGATCGGGTGCCCGGTTCTCGATGCCCGGCATGATGGACACGATCCTCGACGTCGGCCTCAACGACGCCTCCGTGCTCGGCCTCGCCAAGGCCCGCGGCCGGGAACGCTTCGCGTGGGACTCGTATCGCCGACTCGTGCAGATGTACGGCACCACCGTGCTCGGCGTGGACCCGGCCCGCTTCGAGGACGTGCTCACCCGGCGCAGGCTGCGCCTGGGCGCGGCGGACGATCTGGGGCTGGACGTAAGCGAGTTGACCGGGATCGTCGACGAGTTCCGGGCGATCGTGCGCGAGGACGCGGGCGAGGAGTTCCCGCAGGATCCGCGCGAGCAGCTCGCGGGCGCCGTGCTAGCGGTCTTCCGATCCTGGAACGGCGAGCGGGCGCGGGTCTATCGGCGGCGCGAGCACATCCCGGACGACCTGGGTACCGCGGTGACCGTGCAGGCGATGGTGTTCGGCAACTCCGGACCGGACTCCGGCACCGGCGTCGCGTTCACCCGCGACCCCGGCACCGGGCGCGCCGGCGTCTACGGCGACTACCTGCCCGACGCCCAGGGCGAGGACGTGGTCTCCGGCGTCCGGGACGCGCTGCCGCTCCAAGCCCTGGAGGGGTTGGACCCGGCCGCCTACGCCCGCCTGACCGATTACCTGCGGCAGCTCGAATCGCACTATCGCGACCTGTGCGACGTCGAGTTCACCATCGAGCGCGGCCGGTTGTGGATCCTGCAGACCCGGGTCGGCAAACGCACCGCCGAGGCCGCCTTCCGGATCGGCTGCGCGCTGGTGGACGAGGGGACGATCACCTGGTCGGAGGCACTCTCCCGGGTCGACGGCGGGCAACTCGACCAGCTCACCTTCCCGCGCTTCGACGCGCACGGCGACGCCGCGCCGTTGGCGCACGGCATCCCGGCCTCGCCGGGGGCCGCGGTCGGCGCGGTGGTGTTCGACGTCGCCGAGGCGACCCGGCGGGCCGCGGCCGGCGAGCGGGTCGTGCTGGTCCGCCACGAGACCAGCCCGGACGACCTGCCCGGGATGATCGCGGCCGAGGCCGTGGTGACCGGGCGGGGCGGCAAGACCAGCCACGCGGCGGTGGTCGCCCGAGGCATGGGCAAGGTCTGCGTGTGCGGCGCGGCCGACCTGGACATCGACATCGAGGGCGGGCGCTGCACCGGAGCCGACGGAACCGTCGTCGAGGCCGGCGACGTGGTCTCGGTGGATGGTACGGCCGGCGCCGTGTACCCGGGCGCGCTGCCGCTCGTGCCCTCGGCGGTCACCCGCTACCTGGAGACCGGCGCCCGTTCCGCCGGCGTGGTCGAGGCGGTCGCCCGCTTCCTGGACCGAGCCGACGAGGTACGGCGGTTGCAGGTCATGGCGAACGCCGACACGGCCGAGGACGCGGCCCGGGCCCGACGTTTCGGCGCCCGGGGAATCGGCCTGTGCCGTACCGAGCACATGTTCCTCGGCGCCCGACGCCCGCTGGTCGAGGACCTGATCCTGGCCCGCACCGACGCCGACCGGCGGCATGCGCTGGACGCGCTGCTGCCGCTCCAGCGCGAGGACTTCACCGACATCCTCGCGGCGATGGACGGCCTGCCCGTGACCATCCGGCTGCTCGACCCGCCGCTGCACGAGTTCCTGCCCGACCACACCGACTCGGCGGTCCGGCTGGCCCGAACGCGGGCGATGGGCCGGGAGCCGGCGCCGCACGACGTGCATGTGCACGAGGCGATCGAGCGGTTGCACGAGGCCAATCCGATGTTGGGCCTGCGCGGGGTACGCCTGGCGCTCACGGTTCCCGGCCTGGTCGCCACCCAGGTACGCGCGATCGGCGAAGCGGTGGTCGCTCGGCTGCGCGCGGGCGGTGATCCGCGGGCGGAGATCATGATTCCGCTGGTCGCCACGGTCGAGGAACTGCGTGTGGTGCGCGAGGAGGTGGAACGGATGCTCGACGAGGTCGGCCGGGCCGCCGGGCTGCCGGTGCGCTGCCCGGTGGGCACGATGATCGAGCTGCCCAGGGCCGCGCTCACCGCCGGGAGCATCGCGCCGACGGCGGACTTCTTCTCGTTCGGCACCAACGACCTGACCCAGACCACATGGGGCCTGTCCCGCGACGACGCCGAGGCGACCTTCCTCGCCGCCTATCTGGAGCGCGGCATCATGGCCGTCTCGCCGTTCGAGAGCATCGACCGGGACGGGGTCGGCCGCCTGGTCCGACTGGCCGTCGACGAGGGTCGGCGGGCCAGGCCCGATCTGCGCATCGGGGTGTGCGGCGAACACGCCGGAGACCCCGCGTCCATCCACTTCTTCCACGAGGTCGGCGTCGACTACCTGTCGTGCTCACCGTTCCGCCTGCCGAGCGCCCGCCTGGAGGCGGCCCGCGCGGCGGCGGGCACCCACGCCGAGGCGGACTCGCGCTGAACCTCCGGCCGGAGCCCACGCGAAATGGCCGCGCGCGTGCGTGGTCTCCGTGCTTTCATGTGCCGCATGGTGTCCATTGACCGGCTGGCGGCGTTCGCGGCCATGTCGTTCCTGCTGATCGTGATACCCGGTCCCAGCGTGCTGTTCGTGGTCGGACGGGCGCTGGCGCAGGGCCGCCGGGCGGCGCTGACCACGGTGGTGGGCAACACGATCGGGGCGTACGTACTGGTCGTGGCGGTGGCACTCGGGGTGGGCTCCGTCGTCGAGCGGTCGGTACTGGTCTTCACGGCGCTGAAGCTGGTGGGCGCCGCCTACCTGGTGTACCTCGGCGTCAAGGCGGTGCGGGAGCGCGGGTTTCCGCACGCCTCGATCAACGGTGCGGTTCCCGCGCGGGGCGGGCTGCGCACGTTGTGGGAGGGGTTCGCGGTCGGCGTGGCCAACCCCAAGACCATCGTGTTCTTCGCCGCCGTACTGCCCCAGTTCGTGGACCGCGACCAGGGGCACGTGATGGCGCAGATGTTGCTGCTCGGCCTGGTGTTCAACGTGATCGCGGTGGCCTGCGACAGCGTCTGGGGCCTGGTTGCCGCCTCCACCCGGACCTGGTTCGCGAGTTCCCCGACACGCCTGGCCCGGGTCGGTGGGATCGGCGGCCTCACCATGATCGGCCTCGGCGTCACCGTCGCGGTCACGGGCCGCAAGGACTGACCCGGGTCGGGGCACCCGCGGGGCCCGGGACGGCGAGTCGGCGTCGGGGGATCGGCCGTGGGCGGCCGCGGTCAGGTGAGCGGGATGCGGGCGCGGACCCGTTTGCCCGCGGCGTTCGGTTCGACCGCGAAGCCCGCGCACAGGGCGCGCACGATCTCCAGACCGTGCCGACCGATGCGATCGACGTCCCGGGTGTGCGGTACGGGCAGGGTCGGCGTGCCGTCGGACACCGTGACGTGCAGGTCGTGGCCGGTGATCTCCAGTTCCAGCAGGCACGGCCCCGGCGCGTACCGGGTGGCGTTGGCGATCAACTCGTCGACGACCAGCGGGACCACCTCCGCGGCCCGCGTGGTGATCGAGACGTCCCCGATCGCCCGGGCCCGCTCCAGGAAGCGCCCGGCGAAGGCGCGTGCCCGGCGGGTCGTTCCGGGCGCGCCGTCGTAGGCGATCGACTCACGCATCGGGTACCGGCCCCGGACGCCGCCGGATTCCGGAAACGCAGGTCCTCATCATGCGCACCCGCCCTGCCTCGACGCCGTGAACTGCCCGGGACCCGAGCCGGGTTCCGGTCGATCGGGCGGATGCCTGCCCTGCCCTGGAGGACCCACTCCCGGCGTGGCCGGAGGAAGTGGTGCGGAGGCGATTCGTGCCGGACGCGGCGGTGACCGTGGCGATTCGGCCATGGGCTGGTGTCCGGGATCGACGGGGTGGAGGGTCGCATTCCGGCCTCGACGCGAGACCGCGGGCGGACCCGCCGCGTTCCTCGGGAGGCCGAGTTTCCGGGCCTCACCGCCCGTAGTCGAATGATTACCTTCCTGTTCGCGGCGGGTGTCGACGGTTGGTGACATGGCCGAAACAACACGGGTCGCCACTGTCCGTAAATGAGGTTTCACGCACCGCTGTCGATGCGAGAGCGTTGCCTGCGTCGACGCCCGCCGATCAACCGGCGGAAAACCGACGCATAACCGTTCGGACCCATCGAGGAGTGAGGACACTCGCATGATTCGTAAACTCGCCACCACGGCCGCTGCCGCCGCCGCGGCCACCGTCCTGGGCGCGCTCACGCTCGCCCCGACCGCACGGGCGGACGTCGCGGACACCGTCTCCTGCCCCACGGGCAGTCTCTGCGTCTACAGCGGACAGAACCTGACCGGCACGCGGACCGTCGTGCCCGCGCGGATGATCGAGGAACGCCGGGACGCCGGCTACACGATCACCGCTCCGGTGTTGTCGATCGCCAACCGCACCGGGTTCGATGTGCTCCACGGCGCGAGTCATCCGGTGGTCTGTATCCGCTTCCCCTGTTATCAGTACACGGTGCATGGTCGCGTCGACGCCGGTCGCGATCTGGCGAGCGCGGACGCCGCCGGACAGCCTCTGGTCGTGGGCCGGGACTACGGCCGCTAGACCCGGGATGGCCTGCCGGCCCGCGCGGGCGGGGGCCACCCCCCCCCACCCCCCCCCCCCGGGGACGCGCCCACGGGCCGCGCGCGCCCCCCCCCGCACACCCCGGGGGGGGGGGGGGGGGGCCCCCCCGGCCCCCCGGGGGGGGGGGGGGGCGGGGGGGGGGGGGCCCCCCCCCCCCCGCCCCCGGCCCCCGGGGTCAGGCTCGCGGGGCCGGGCGGGCGAGCCTGAGGAGGATCTCGTCGTTGTCCTCGTCGCTGCGACGACCCTCCTCGGCGAACCCGAGTCGGGCGTAGAACCCGCGGGCCCGGACGTTCTTCTCGTACACCTCCAGCGTCAGCGCGCCACGCAGCGCCGCCGCGTGCTCGACGAGCAGGCGGCCCACACCGGTGCCCTGGGCCTCGGGGGCGACGAACAGGCCGCCGATCTCGCCGCCGGCTCCGCCCGCGATCTCGGCGTCGAGCAGGCCCAGGAGCGCGACCACCCTGCCGTCGGCCTCGGCCACCCAGTTGTCGGCGTGGACCAGGTAGATCTCGCGCATCTTGCGTTCGCGCTCGCCTTCGCCCTCGCCCGGGACGAACGGGTGCGCGGCGCGGCCCGCGCGCGACCAGACGTCGACCGCGGCGTCCTCGTCGACGGGGCGGTAGGGGCGGATCCTCGGGATTTCGGACATGCGTGCGACCGTATCCCACCGGGCAGTCGACGCTCGGCCGGGTTTCCCGTGCCCGAGGCGGCATCGATCGGCCCGGCGCGGGCAAGTCGCGGCGTGCGGCCGGCGGCCCCGCGGTAGCACCCGCGTGCGCGCCGAGAGGGGAGCCCCGGGCGAGGCGAAACTTACGCGGGGCACCCTTCGGGTCAGGCCCGCATGCCGCCGTCGACGCGCAGGACGGTGCCGGTGACGTAGGAGGAGCGGTCGCTGAGCAGCCACGCGGCGGCCTCGGCGATCTCGTCCGGATCGGCCGCGGCCCAGTGGCGTCCGGGCGTTCAGGCGGTCGACGACGCCGGGGGAGTTGTGCTCCCACTCGCGCACCATCTCGGTGAGTGTGGTGCCGGGGGCGATCGCGTTGACCCGGATGCCCTCGGGGCCGTACGTGACGGCCGCGGACTCGGTGAGGCTGTTGACCGCCCGCTTCATCGCCCCGTAGGCGGGCAGTTCGGGGTTGCCCCGCAGGCTGCCGACGCTGGAGTTGTTGACGATGGCCCCGGTTCCGGCGGTGGCGCGAATCGCGGCGACCTCGGCGACCATGGCCGGCCACGTGCCCTTGAGGTTCACCGTGTAGATGTGATCGAAGTCGGCCTCGGCGACCCGGTCCATCGGGCCGGGCGGGATACCGGTCGCGGCGTTGTTGAAGGCGACGTCCAGTCGGCCGTACAGGTCCACGGTGCGATCGACGGCGGCGCGTACGTCGGCCGGGTCCGCCAGGTCGCAGACCGCGTAGTCGGCGACGCCGCCCCGCGTCCGGATGTCCTCGGTGACCGCCTCGAGTTGGCTCTTCGTTCGCGCCGCGAGCAGTACGCGAGCGCCTTCGCGGGCGAACAGCGGTGCCGCGGCGGCGTATGCCGCGCCCGGCGCCGGTGACGAAGGCGACCTTGCCGGCCGGCAGACCTTCCCGGGCGGCGGCGGGTGGGGTGGTGTTCGGTGCGTTGTCCATGGCAGCGAGCCTGCCGTAGCCGGCGGCGCCCGGCCAGGTACCGGTGGTCCCCGGCCGAGCACCGGAGCCCTCACCCGCACCGAGGGTGGACGGACGGGAGTCGGCGGGCTCCCGCGCGACCGACGCGAACGCCCGCACCTCCGCCGCCGCGGGCCCGTCGGTCCGGATGCGCCGGCTTCGTTCTTGCCATTGCGGCAAGGAATGTTGCCGGGGTGCCGAGGGGGCGCGGATGCTGCACACCGAAAGGGAGGTGTACGGCATGAGGGAAGACGGACAGGATTTCGCGGCCGACGCGGTCTCGACGGAGGCGGGCGATGCCTCGGGTTCGGGTGACCGGGAGCGGCGTTACGACGTCGTCGTGGTGGGCGGCGGCGCCGCCGGTTTGAGCGCGGCGCTCACCCTGGGGCGCGCCCGGCGGTCGGTGCTGGTGGTCGACGCCGGACAGCCGCGCAACGCGCCGGCCCACGGGGTGCACAACTTTCTGGGCAGCGAGGGCATCGCGCCGGCCGAGCTGCTGGCGAACGGCCGCCGGGAGGTGGCCGGTTACGGCGGCGAGCTCACCAGGGGCACGGTGGCGGGGGTACGACGCGCGGCGGACGGCGACTTCCGGGTGGGGCTGGTGGACGGCCGTTCGATCCGGGCCCGGCGGCTGCTGGTGACGACGGGGCTGGTCGACGAGCTGCCTGCGGTGCCAGGGCTGGCCGAGCGGTGGGGGCGCGAGGTGTTGCACTGCCCGTACTGCCACGGCTGGGAGGTGCGGGATCAGCCGATCGGTGTCCTGGCCACCGGACCGATGGGCGTCGAGCAGGCGCTGATGTGGAGCCAGTGGAGCAGGCGGGTGACGTTGTTCCTGCACACCGGTCCGGAGCCGGACGACGAGGCGTACGAGCGGCTCGCCGCGCGCGACGTGGGCGTGATCGACGGCGAGGTGCGGGAGCTGCGGGTGGACGACCGGGACGGGTTGACCGGTGTGGTCCTGGCCGGCGGGACCACCGTGCCGGTGCGGGCCCTGGTGGTGGCTCCGCGTTTCACCGCCCGCGCCGCGCTCCTGAGCGATCTGGGCCTGGAGACCCGGGAGGCGGAGATGGGCGGACACGTGCTGGGTACGTACGTGCCCACCGACGCGTCCGGTGCGACCGGGACACCCGGGGTGTGGGCGGCGGGCAACGTGACCGACCTCACCGCCACCGTCGTCGGCTCCGCCGATTCCGGTATGCGTGCGGCGGCTGCCGTCAACGCGGATCTGACCGCCGAGGAAACCCGACAGGCGGTGGGCACCCGCCGCACATCGGGGTAGGGCGCCCGGCGCGGCCGGTCCGAGCGTCCCGCGCCCACCGGGCGCGGGACCCCGCCTCGTCGGCCCGGGAGTCGGGGATGAACCAGGCCCGGTGGCGGACACGCCGGACGGGTGCGCCTTCGCCGCCGGTCGTCAGGGCCTGCGGCCGCGAAAGGTGCGGCGCAGGTCGCTCACCCAGGCGTCGGGGTTCTCCCAGGGGATGAAGTGGCCCCCGTGGTCGTGGGCGTTGACGTTGACGTGGTTGAACCAGGCGGCTTGCGGGCCGGTCTCGAATGCCCGGACACGCTCGTCGGCGGTGTGGACGCCGGGCGGGTTCTCGTAGGTGACGAAGGTGAGGCCGACCGGGGCCTGGACGACGGGGGTGCGGTCGTGGGCGGGGGTCCAGGGGTGGCGGTTGGCGTTGGCGTAGTAGCGCATCGACGTGGCGATGGAGTTGTTCACCCAGTAGATGGTGGCGTGGGTGAGCAGGTCGTCCTTGCTGAAGACGGACTCGACGTCGCCGCCGTTGTCGCTCCAGGCCCTCCAGCGCTCCAGCAGCCAGGCGAGCAGTCCGGCGGGTGAGTCGCTCAGTCCGTGGGCCAGGGTGGCGCCGTCGAGCATGTGCACGGCGAGGTGGGGGGCCCAGCGGTGGTCCAGCTCGACGATGCGGGCCCGGACGTCGGCGGGCTGGTCGTCGGTGAGGGGCCGATTCCGGGCGAAGTCCCAGGCGCGGTGGCCGGTGAAGAAGTCGAGCGGCAGCCCGGAGCCGATGTGGATGCCGTACAGCTCGTCGGCGTACTTGTGGCCGAGTTGGCTGGAGACGATCCCGCCGATGTCACAGCCCCCGGCGGCGTACTTCTCGTATCCCAGGGTCTCGGTCATCAGGGTGTGCCAGCGGTCGGCGACCTTCCAGAAGTTGACGTCCGGAAAGCCGGTGAGCGGCCCGGGGAAACCGAAGCCGGGCAGGGACGGCACGATGACGTCGAACGCGTCGGCGGGGTCGCCGCCGAACGCGGCCGGGTCGGCGAGCGGGTCGATCACCTTCGACCAGTGCCAGAACGTCCACGGCCAGCCGTGGGTGAGGATCAACGGGATCGGGCGGGGGCCGCGGCCGGGCTTGCGCATGAAGTGCACCGGGACACCGGCGACGCGCACCTCGTAGTGCTCGTGGGCGTTGATGGCGGCCTCGGCCTTGCGCCAGTCGTAGCCGTCCCGCCAGTAGGCGACCAGCTCACGGAGATGGCTGTCCGGGACGCCGTAGGACCAATCCTCGTTCCCCTCGTCCAGCGGCGGCCGGGTCGACGCGAGACGGGCGCGCAGGTCGTCGAGGACCCGGTCGGGCACGTGGAGCGGAGTGGGCTCCAGGGGGAACGCGTGCAAGGTGGTCATGGCGGGGTCCTTTACCGGGTCGGGGAGGCGGTGTCGTCGGCCCGTCGGACGGCGACACCGCGCCGTCCGAATCGGGACGCCGGGGCCTTGGCGGTCAGGTCAGTTGCTCGCGGAGGACTTCGAGCTGGGTCAGCCGGGCCTGGGCGTGCAGGGCGCGGCCCTTGTCGGTGGCGGTGACGAAGACGCCGCGGCGATCGGTGTCGCACATCGCGCGCTGGACCAGACCACACTTCTCCAGCCGGGCGACGGCCCGCGAGGAGGCGCTCTGACTCAGGTGCAGGTCGCTGACCAGGTCGTGGATCCGGGACTTGCATCCCTCGGCGGCGATCAGCCGGTCCAGTACCTCGAAGTCGCTCATGGCGATGTCGTGCCGGGCCTGGAGGGCGCGATCGAGCTCGTGGGCGACCCGGCTGTATCGCGACAAAAGGGTGCGCCAACTCTCGATCAGCGGCTCCTCGGTCTTCATCGCGTCACGGTAACGCCACCCGTCATAACATGCAAGCAAATTTATTGCACCCACATTTAATGCGTAGACATTCAATGCGTGCGCATATATGTTCGTCGCCATGGCCCCAACAGTCGAGACCTACGCGGGACCGTCCTCCCGCGAGAAGTCCGTCCCCTCGTCCGCCGCGTCCACCTCAACACCGTCCGCCTCGCACTGGACTCCCAAACTCTGGGGCGTCCTGGCCGTGCTGTGCCTCGTCCTGTTCCTGGACGGCCTCGACGTCTCCATGGTCGGCGTCGCGCTGCCCTCGATCGGCCACGAACTGGGCATGTCCGCGACCTCGTTGCAGTGGATCGTCAACGGCTACGTGCTCGGGTACGGCGGACTGATGATGCTCGGCGGTCGCACCGCCGACCTGCTCGGCCGGCGCCGGGTCTTCCTGATCGCACTCGCGGTGTTCGCCGCCGCCTCACTCCTGGGCGGGCTCGTCGACAGCGGCGGCCTGCTCATCGCCAGCCGCTTCATCAAGGGTCTGGCCGCGGCCTTCACCGCGCCGACCGCACTGTCCATCCTGACCACGACCTTCCCCGAGGGCCCGGCCCGCAACCGAGCGCTGTCCGTCTTCTCCGTCTTCGGCGCGAGCGGCTACTCGTCCGGCCTGATCCTGGGCGGACTGCTCACCGAGTTCGGCTGGCGCTGGACCTTCCTGACCCCCGTACCGCTGGCCGTTCTCGCCCTGGTGGCCGGGTACTTCCTGATCCCGCGGGACCGCCCCGCCGACTCCGGCGGCCATGACCTGGTCGGCGCCGCCACCCTCAGCGGCGGCATGCTGCTCGCCGTCTACACCGTCGTCTCCGCGCCCGAACGGGGCTGGACCGCGCCGCTCACGCTCGGCTCGGTCGTGCTGGCCGCCGTACTGCTCACCACGTTCGTGTTCGTCGAGAAGCGCATCGCCCACCCGCTCGTGCGGTTCGGCATCCTGCGGATCGGCACGGTGGTGCGGGCCAACCTGAGCATCGTCGCGCTGATGGGCTCCTACATGAGCTTCCAGTTCATGATGACCCTCTACCTCCAGGACGGCCTCGGCTGGTCCGCGCTGCGGATGGCGCTCGCGCTGCTGCCGGCCGGTCTGGTCGTCGCCTTCGGATCGCCGTTCACCGGCCGCCTGATCAACCGCTACGGCACCGCGCCGCTGCTGATCGCGTCGATGGCCTCGATGAGCCTGGGCTACGCGTGGTTCCTCGCCACCGCCGGCAGCACCCCGAACTACGCCTTCACCGTGCTGCCCACCATGCTGCTCCTGGGTGGCGGCTTCGCCTTCGGCTTCAGCGCGATCATGTCCCAGGCCACCGAGGGCATCGAGGACTCCGAACAGGGCCTCGCCTCGGGCCTGGTGCAGACCTCCGGCCAGGTCGGCGCGGCCCTCGTGCTCGCCGTGGTCACCGCCGTCACCACCGGCGCCACCGCCGGCGACACCGACTTCGGCGCCTACCGGCCCGGGGCCAACCTGGTCACCGGAGTGGCGATCGTGGGTCTGCTGCTCAACATCGTCCCGCTGCTCGCCTCCTCGCGCCGTCGGGCGCAGACGGCCGACGCCGACGGCACGACGCGCCTGCCCTGACCGTAGCCGGGTCGCGCCGCATCGAGGCGCGAACCCGACCCGCACGACCCGAAGGCCGGCTCCGATCGACATCGGCACCCGAGCCCCCACGCGCCGAACCGCGCGTGGGGGCTTCGGCGTGTGCGGACCGCACCGGGCGTGCGTTCGGCCGTGGGTGGCGAGTGCGGATCCGGGCGAATGCATCGGGTGCGCCGGCGGGTGCGCTCCCCGGACTGGGCGCCAACCGGAAGCGTGGGCCGGTCCGAGTCGATTCGCCGCGCCTCGCCGCGCGTTTCGTGCGGGCGGGCGCGTGGATCGTCGTGGACGCCCAACGGCGCGACAACGGTGCGACAACGGGGCGACAACGGGGCGTGGGACGATGGCGACGAAGCGACGGGAACCGGGTGGAGGTCGACGTGGGGTTGTGGAATCGACGAGGTGCACCGGACGACCCGGCGAACGACCCGGCGGGAGATCCCACCGAGGCGCTCGAAGCACTCGGGTTGACCGCCGACCGCACGGCGGAGCTCTCCGCGACGCTCCGGGGCCCGGTGACCGAGCTCGTGCTGCGGGACCTGCCGCGGATCGAACTCGGCGCCGCGCCGCGCTGGTTGCACGCGACTCGGACCGTGATCGGATCCGCCGCGCCGGCACTGGTACGGGACATGGTGCCCGGGCTCGACGACGAACAGGCCGCCGGGGCCGCGTTCCACCCGAACCTGCTCCCCACCGTCGCCTTCGAACTGCGCCGCCGCCGCGCCGCGCTGCGCCGGGCCAAGGACCCGGGTGCGTTGACCCGGACCGGGCCCGGGGCGCTGAAGCTGAGCGTTGCCCTGATGACCGGCCGGATGCTGGTGCACGGCCACATCGCCGCGCGCGTCGGCGCGGACACCGCGAAGGAACTCGCCGCCGGTCATGCCGAAACGATTCGCTCGCTCGCCCTCGTCGACGCCTCGGACCGCGCCCGTCGACACGAGCCGGCATGGGGCGCGTGGGGGCTGCTCGACGTCCTCCAGGCCCTGCTGCGCAACCGCGAATTGCTCGGCGAACCGGCGGTTCCGGTACCGGCGCCGCCGACGCGGCCCGGGGAACCCAGAGCGGAGCCCTCCACCGTCGCCGAACTGGGCCTGATCCTGTGCTGCTCCGCGGCGATCGCCCTGATCGAGGCACTGCCGCCGACGGACTGAGCCGACGCCGTGCGCCGGCGCCGACGCCGTGCGTCCCGCCGACGCCGACGCCGACGCACAGCGCGTATGTGATCGGGCGGGGTCGCCGGCACGGCGGTGCCCGGGCGGTTGTGTCGGGACGGCAGCGCCGGGGCCCGCGGCGTGCCCGGGTGGCGCCGCGACGATCCCAAGCCGGGCCTACATCGAACGGTGCAGTCACGATTCGGTCGTCCGCACGACGCCGGCGCGGGCCGATGTCCGGAGAGTGGACGAGGTAGGGGGCGTTCACGAAGGGACAGGCACATGCGCGGCGCGAAGAGTCGAGTGGGAGCGGTGGCACTGGCGGCGGTCTTCGGGGCCGGGATCGGCGTGGCCCCTGGGCCCACATCGGCGGCGGCGAAGTGCACTGCGCGACCAACGCGCTGCGCGACCCGAGCAGCCCGACGCCGTGGTGGCGGGAGCGGTCGGAGGCCGCCGGCACGTGATCGGCGGCACGCCCGGGCATTCCGCGCCCGGGCGTCCGGGGACCGGTGTCCACTCGACGGACGTTCGTGCCGTCGGGTCAGGTCCGGGCCGGATGGCGTGCGCGTAGCGGGCTCTCGCCGAGCAGTTCCAGGCCCAGTGAGGTCAGCGAGTGCAGGACCGCGCCACCTCGCCGGGTCGTGGTGATCAGCCGGGCGTTCCGCAGCACGGTCGCGTGTTGGCTCGCCGACGCCGCCGAGACGTTCAGCCGACGGGCCAACTCCGTAGTCGTGCAACCGTCGTTGATCACGGTCAGCGCGGCGGCCCGGGTCTGGCCCAGGAGCGCGCCGAGCGCGCGGTCGTCGCCCACGCCGGGTTGCCACAGCGCGACGCCGTCCTGGAGGTCGCGCACGGTGGGGACGGCCAACACGTACGGCGCGGTTTCGTCCTGGACGTCCCAGAGCACCACCGACTCACGCCAGACGAAGAGCGTCGGTGCGATCACCAGGCCCCGGCCACCGAGCAGGATGTCGTGGTCCTTGCGATGCCGTACTTCCAGGACCGGTGGATTCCAGCGGATGAGCGGTACGCACAACCCGGCCAACAGGCCCTCGACACCGCTGTCGAGCAGCGTGTGGGTGTAGCGGCTGCGGACCGCCTCCAGGTGCGAGCGCACCCGGTCGTGGAAGGGCGCGACCGTCACGTCGTGGCAGGCGCGCAGCGCCTCGGCGAACTCGCGGCGCGGTTCGAGGGAGCCGTCCAGGAAGTCGCGCACCCAGGTCGAGTACGCGGGGGCGAAGGTCAGGTGCTTCAGTTCCGCGCGTAATCGCGCGCCGGGTACCGCGAGCAGGTTCTCGATGCTTTCGTCGAGGGAGGGGGAGTCCCCGACCAGCGTGCGCAGATCCAGACCCGGGCCGCGGATGGGCATCAGCGCGGTGAGCGGACCGGGCGCGGCCTCCAGTCGCGCCGCCACCTCGGTGCGCCATGCCCGGAAGGGCAGCGGTCTGCGCGGACCGTGCAGCAGCTCCAGGCTGTGGTACGTCTCGGCCGCCGCACCGACCGTCGTGGCCAATCGGGTCCGGGCCAGGTCCTCCGCGGTGAAGTGGATCCGCAGCACTCGTGTACTCCGAGGGTCGAGTGGATGGTTGGGGGCGTTTCCGCCGAGATGTTCCTTGTGCCGACCTCCCGTTCGATGTGCACGTCCTCGGGAGGACCACGACAGTGTGCGTCCTCGACGACGCTGCGACCAGCGGGTTTCAGCCCAGGCTGAAAGGCGTTTCCGGACAACGGCCGATCGGCCAGGCTACGGGGACGGGGTGAGCGGACAACGTCGTCCGCCCGCCGGGGAATGCGAGCCGGGGTGGAGGGACCCGGGCACGAGGTCACAGGGGTGGAGGCGGCGGGCTCGGCCGGAGATCCGACACGGGGCGGAAGCGCGGGCCGAGAGAAGACGTCGTCGGGACCCATGTGGTGATCGTGCCCGGATCTCGGCCCCGTCCGACGGGGACGGGCGGGAAATCCATCATGCTCGGGATCGGCCGGAGGCGGGCGGAGGTACGCTCGCCTCCGGCCGCGCGCCCCGAGCCGGGGTCGGGGGTCGGGGGTCGGGTCGGAGGCTCACGGTCTCCGGGGCTCCGGCGCTCAGGCGAAGGCGTTCACGCCGGTCAGGGCACGGCCGATGAGGAGTTTGTGGATCTGGCTGGTGCCTTCGTAGAGCGTCATCACGCGGGCGTCACGCAGATACTTGCCGACCGGATACTCGTCGATGTAGCCGTATCCGCCGAACACCTGGAGCGCGTTGTTGGCGGCGCGCACCGCGGCTTCGGAGGCGAACAGCTTGGCCACCGAGGATTCGGTGGCGAACGGCAGCCCGCGATCGATGTGGTCGGCGACCTGCCAGGTCAGCAGCCGGGCCGCGCGGACGTCCACGGCGATGTCGCTGAGCAGTTCCTGGACCAACTGGTGGCCGGCGATGGGTTTGCCGAACTGCTCGCGCTCGCCCGCGTGGCGCACCGCCGCGTCCAGGCACGCCTGCCCGATCCCCACACAGCCGGCCGCGACCGACATGCGGCCCTTGGCGAGCGCGGCCATCGCGACCGAGAAGCCCTTGCCGAGTTCGCCCAGGCGCGCGGAGTCCGGCACCCGGACGGCGTCCAGGACCAGTTCGGCGGTGGCCTGACCACGCAGGCCCAACTTGCCGTGCACCTCGCGGCGTTCCAGACCGGGGGTGTCGGTGGGCACGAGGAACGCGGTCACGCCCTTGTGGCCCGCCTCGCCGGTCCGGGCGAACACCAGCGCCACATCGGCCCAGGTGCCGTTGGTGATGAACATCTTGGCGCCGGTCAGCAGCCAGTCGCCGCCGTCGCGCACCGCGCGGGTGGTCAGATTCGCGGCGTCCGACCCGGTGTTCGGCTCGGTGAGCGCGAAGCAGCCCAGCGCCTCGCCCGCGCACAGCCGAGGCAGCCACGCGTGCCTTTGCTCCTCGCTCCCGTACGTGGCGATCGACTTGGCGACCAGGCCGAGCGAGACCGACACGATGCCGCGCACGGCCGAGTCACCGCGCCCCAGTTCCTCCAGGACGAGACAGTAGGCCAGGTGGTCGCCGGCCGATCCGCCGTACTCCTCGGGAATGGTCAGGCCGAGGAAGCCCAGCCGGCCCAACTTCGCGACGATGCCCGGGTCGACGGACTCGGCGCGGTCCCAGTCGGCGGCGTGCGGGACGAGTTCGCGGTCGGCGAACCGTGCGGCCAGATCCCGCACGGCGTCCTGTTCGTCGGTCAACTCCAGGTTCATGGGCCGGCTCTCCTGATCCTCGGAATCGGGCGCTCGCGACTCGGCCGGGCGACGGACCGCCGGATGGGCCGGACTCGCGTGCGGCCCCGCTTCCGTCGGGGCCGCCGTCGACCGCCGTCGACCGGTCAAATTAGCAGTGCCGATATCTTCCGCGCGGAACACGGAACCCCGTCCCGGCGGCGTGCGTCGCAGTGCCGGGCCCGAACACCGGTCGGGCCGAGCCGATTCGGGTCGAACGGGAGCCGCACTTGCGCGCCTACAACCACACCCTCGCCGCCGCGATGCTTGCCGGCACTCTGCTCCTGGCCGGCTGCGGAGCGGACTCGACGCCGGTGGGGATCGGCACGCCCACCGCGACGCTCGGTGCCTCGACCCCCGCGGTCGCCGAGACCGGCGAGGACAACACGAAGCTGGACGACGCCGCGCTGAAGAAGAGCATCCAGGCGGCGGGGCGCGGTGTCTCGACCGTGCGCGCCATCGGCGACGTGCGATCATCCGACGGGCGCCGCAGGATCGGCTACGACCTGCGGTTCGACCAGTCCCGGAAGAGCTACATCGGCTCGATGACGGTGGACGGGAGAACCATCGAACTGCGTCGGATCGGCGCGGACCTGTACCTGAGGGCCGGCGCCGACTACTGGACGGCCGCGGGCAAGCTCGCCGACCCGAGCGACGCCGGGCGAGTGCACGAGAAGTACGTCAGGATCGAGGCGGACAACGCGCGATTCGAGGACGTCACCGAGATCGCCGACTACGGCAGCGTCGCGACGGCCGTGATGGACTGGGGATCCACGCCGATACGCCGCTCGGAGGAGATGCTCGACGGCCGGCGGATGCTCGTGCTGACCTTCCCCGACCCGGACGACGGCGACGTCCGCCTGTACGTACCCGCCACCGGAAGTCCGGTCCCGGTGCGGCTCCTTGCTCCGGGCCCATACACCGTCGACTGGTCGGATCCCGGCAAGCCGGTGGAGATCACCGCCCCACCGGCGGCGGCCACGGTGGCCCTGCCGCCGCTGAACCGCCGGACCAGGCCGTCCGCCGGCTGATCCGTGCGCGGCTTCGGCCGGGGACGCTCGGACGGGACCTCGTCAGCGGCCCACGGGCACGGTGACGAACAGTGCGCCGGCCGTTGTGGCGAGCGCCAGGTAGACGCCCAGATGTGCCGCGCGATACCGGTTGAACCCGGGCTCGTGGGGCCACAACCACGATGTCAACGCGACGGGCACGGACGCGACCGCGAGCCACGCGGCCCGGTTCACCGCCGCGGTGGCTTCCGGGCAGTCGGCGGCGGAGTTGCAGGAGTCGAACGCCATCGCACTCAGCCCGAACAGGAAGAGGTGCGCACCCGCGACCGGGACGGTCAGGACGGTGGCGATGACGGGAGCGGTCAGCGAGCCACGCCGGGACGCGGATGTGCCGGCGCGGTGCACGGACCGGAGCGAAGCCTCGTGTTGTGTCATGTGGTCAGCTCATCACCGGGGGACCGGCACGGGATGAGTACGGGTACTCATTTGCCCCGTTCACCCGGAAGCGGCACGGCGGACGCGTCGCTCCGGGTGTGCTCGCGCTCGGCGACGCGGTGTGTCCCGGAGGTGAACCGGACGCGGACGTAGGGCAGTTGCGCGGCGCGGGTGGCGAAGCCGGTGGATGCGCCGACCCGCGCGCGGCGATGCCGTGCCCGGGTTCGAGGCAGCCACGTGGTGGGCGCGGGTGGTCAGGAGCCCAGGTAGCGCAGGATGGCCAGGACTCGGCGGCTGTAGCCCGGGCCGGCCGCGTGGGCCAGGTCGAGGCGGTCGAAGATCGCGTTGACGTGCTTCTCCACCGCGCTCTGCGACACGTGCAGGGCCTGGGCGATGGCGGCGTTGGTGCGGCCCTCGGCCATGTGCGCCAGCACCTCGCGCTCGCGTGGGGTGAGCCGGTCCAGCGGGTCGACGTGGCTGGTCCGGGCCAGGAGTTGGCGCACCACCTCGGGATCGAACGCGGCGCCGCCGGCGGCCACCCGGTTCAGTGCGTCCAGAAAGTCGTCCACGTGCGCGACGCGGTCCTTGAGCAGGTAGCCCACCGCCGCGCCGTCGTGGGTCAACAACTCGACCGCGTACCGCTTCTCGATGTACTGGGACAGGACCAACACACCCACCCCCGGCAACCGGCGCCGCACCTCCAGCGCGGCGCGCAGACCCTCGTCGGTGTGCGTGGGCGGCATCCGTACGTCGGCCACCACCACATCCGGGACGTGCTCGAGGACCGCCTCGACCATGGCGTCGCCGTCACCGACGCCCGCGACCACCTCGTGCCCCTCATCGGCGAGCAGTCGGGCCAACCCTTCGCGCAACAGGGCCGAATCGTCGGCCAGGACTATGCGCACGGTACCTCCGCGGTGATCGTGGTGGGACCTCCGGGCGGGCTGTCCACCCGGAGGATTCCGTCCAGTGCGGCGACCCGACGGGCCAACCCGGACAGTCCGCCGCCCGCGGGATCCGCGCCGCCGAGGCCGTCGTCGACGATACGCACCCGCACCGCGTCGCCGGCGCCCGAGACGCACACCGTGACGGCGTCGGCGCCCGCGTGCTTGACCGTGTTGGTGACGGCCTCGGCGACCACGAAGTAGACCGCGGTGGCCACGATCGGCGCGGGTTCCGCCGGTACGTCGTACGTCAACCCGACCCGCACCGGCGCCCGCTCGGCGATCGTCTCCAGGACCGCGCGCAACCCGCCGTCGTCCAACCCCGTGGGATGGATCCGCCAGGCCACGTCCCGCAGATCGGTCAGCGCCTGCTGAGCCTGCTCGTGCGCCTGACGCAACAACTCGTCCGTACGCGCGGGATCGTTGCCGCGCCGGGCCCGGCCGATCAGCATGCCCAGGGCGACCAGGCGCTGCTGCACCCCGTCGTGCAGGTCGCGTTCGATCCGCCGGCGCTCCTCGTGCACCGCTTCGACCACGCCCGCCCGGCTCGCCGCCAGCTCGTCCACCCGAAGCCGCAACCATTCGCTCGGGTCCGGTTCGAGCAGGCGCCGGGCCAGCGCCCGTTCGGTGTCCGCGAGCCCGACCAGGCCGTACAACGCCAGGGCGAACAGAGCCGGCCCGGATGCGAGCAGGATGGCCACGTCGGAGGTGGTGGTGTTCGGACTGCCCGTCGCCCACGCGCCCACCATCACCGCTGCGAACCCGGCGCCGCCGACGGTGAGCACCAGGAGCGCGCCGCCGAGCAGCCCGACGGGCACCCGCGCCGCCAGGTAGCGGACCAGGCGCCTCGGCTCGGTCGGGGTGGGGTGGACCGGGTCCCCGGGGCGGGCCAGGCGTGCGCGCTCCAGGTCGGTCAGGGCGCGGGCGCCGCGCGTGATCAGGCGGAGCGCGGCGCGGCGCGGGCGCGTCCGGGAGCGGGGGACGAGCGCGTACGACAGCCCGGCGCCGGCCAGGAAGAGCACTTCCGGCAGGGCGGTCGCGGTGCCCACGAAGACCACCCGAACGGCGCGCAGGGCAGTCTTCGCCACACTACGCACGACCGTCCCGAACCCGCGGGCGTGCCGCGTGTCGTCAAGCGGACCCGAACCGTCCAATGCCCCTGCTCCCGTCCTGTCCCATCCCAGTCCCCGTTTGCGCACGTCACGGCGGTGACCCGAGCCTCTCATCCGGTCCTCCGGCCGAAACGCGTGGGTCGTTCGACTCCGGCTGAACGGCGTGGGTCTTTCGGCGTCGGCCGAACCGCGCGGATCGTTCGGCTCCGGCTGAACCGCGCGCCCGGTTTCGGTTGAACAGGCCGGGTCGCCCGCCTCCGTCCCACCCGTCGGCCTTCGCTCGACCCCGCCGGACCGGGCGACCTCACCCCGGTCGGCCTTCCGGTCAACCCCCGCTCGCCATCGCCTCGCGCAGGTCGACCCGGGCCGCTCGGCGGGACGGGAGCCACGCGGCGAGGGTGCCGACGACGACCGCGCCGACCAGTACCGCCACGCACGTGGTCCACGGGACGGCGAGCGTGTCGAGGCCCTTCGTGGACAGCACACGCTGCGTGGCCGCACCCCAGGCCAGGCCGGGCAGGAGACCCAGTACCGCGCCGACCACGGCGATCAGCACCGCCTCCGTGCGGATCATCCGGCGCACCCGGCGCCGGGTCAGCCCCAGGGCCCGCAACAGCGCGATCTCCCGGGTGCGTTCGACCACGGACAGCGCGAGTGTGTTGACCACGCCCAGTACGGCCACCAGGATTGCCAGCGCGAGCAGCGCGTACACCAGGTCCAGGGCGAGGGCGACCGTGTCGTGCAGCGCCTCGCGGTAGCTGTCCCGGTCGCGCACCTTGGTCTGTGGGAAGCCGGCCAGCCGCTCGGCCAGGGCCGTGTACACCAGGTCCCGGTCCGCTCCCGCCGCGGTGGTCGCGAAGTACACGTCGTCCAGGGGCATTTGATCGGCGGGCAGGTTCGCCCGGGCGACGTGGGTGCCGATGTAGGTGGCGCCGGAGGCGAACACGTCGCCGTCGCGGACGATGCCGCCGACGGTGAGCCGCGCGGTGCCGCCGCCGTGGAAGCGCACCCGCACCGGATCGCCGAGCCGCAGCCGGTGTTCGTCGGCGAACGCCTGGGGCACGGTGATCCCGTCGCCGCCCGGGGCCAGCGTCGAGCGGGCGTCGCCGGCGGTGAAGGTCAGCTTGAAGTCGTCGGTGAACCGCTCGGTGGTGGCGGTCAGATCGTGATCGCGGTCGGTGCCGTGCGCGGTGATCAGGTCGGCGCGCACGGTCTGCTGCGCGGTGACGTGATCCAGGCCCGGCGTCTCCCGGACCACGCGGGCCACCTGTTCGGTCATCGGGCGCGAGGAGAGGATGAAGTAATCGGCATTCACGGTGCGTTCGAGTTGGCCGTCGACCGAGGTCACCAGCGACGCGGCGACCAGGGAGAGGAAGCTCACCAGTGCGATGCCCACCATCAGGGCCGACGCGGTGGCCCCGGTACGCCGCGGGTCGCGAATCGCGTTGCCGCGCGCGAGCCGACCGAGCGGTCCGGACCGGCGCGCGAGCAGTCGGTCCACGCCGCGGACGGCCCATACGCTCAGGATCGGCGCGCCGGCGACGGTACCGACGAGGGTGAGCAGGACGCCGACCGCGAGCAACGACCCGGCCGCCGCGAGGTCGTCGGCGCGTACCGCGAGCAACAGCGCGCCGGCGCCCAGCAGTCCGGTGGCGCCCGCCACCAGGTTGCGGACCCGCAGCGAGCGCCCCGTCGCGGGTCCGGCCACGCGCAGCAGCGCCGCCATCGGGGAGACCCGGCCGGCCCGGCGCGCGGGCAGGTACGCGGCCACCAGGGTGATCAGCACGCCCACCGCGTACGCGGCCACGGGCGTCGACCAGCGCATTGTCGGCCCGCTCGCCGCCGGGGTGTCGCCGACCTGTCCCACGACCCGGATCAGTCCGGTCGCGAGTCCGACGCCCAGGGCCAGTCCCAGCGTCGATCCGGCCACGCCCAACAACCCGGCCTCGCCCAGGATCAGCCGGTTGACCTGACCCCGCCGGGCACCGACGGCGCGCAGCAACCCGCTCTGTCGGGTGCGCGCGGCGACCAGCATGGAGAACGTGTTGCCGATCAGGAACACGCCGACGAGCACCGAGATCCCGGCGAAACCGAGCATCAGGTAGGTGACCACGTCCAGCGAGGCGCCGGCGGCGTCGCCCCGGGCGGCGGCCTCCTGATCGCGGGTGCGCACGGTGAACGGGGCGGGATCGGTCAACGCGGCCAGCACCTGCTGCCGCAATCGCGCGTCGGCGACCCCGGGCGCGGCGGTGACCGCGATGGACGTGAATCGTGCCGTCGCGCCCAGGAGTCGGCGTTGCGCGGTGGCCGAGTCCACGAACACGTCCGCTTCGCGGGCCCGATCCGCCCGCTCCTGCCCCAGGCCCACCACGGTCGCCTCGAAGGTGCCGGGTATCGCCATGATCCGCAGCCGGTCGCCGATCCGAATCCCGTGCGCCTTGGCGGTGTTCGCCGCCACGACCACCTCGGCCGGGCCGCCGGGGGCACGTCCTTGGCTCACGCGCGGCGCGGACCGGGGATCGGTCGGCCAGTCGGCGACGGTCCCGCCGCGCGTACTCAGCGGTTTGCCCCGGCCGTCCAGGACCACGACGTCCGGGACGTGCACCCGACCGTACGCGGCGCGCACGCCCTCGGTCCGGGCCACCGTGTCGAGCACCGGGCCGGGCACGGTCGCGGGCAGGCCGGTGCCGTCCTGTCGATCGCCGCCCTGACGGGGCGTCACCGTCACGTCCGCCGCGGACCCCGAGAAGGACGCGCGCGCGGAGGCCGCGACCGAGTCGCGGAAGACCAGGGTCCCGGCGACGAACGCGGTACCCAACGCGATGGCCACCAGGGCCAGAAGCATCCGAGCCTTGTGCGCCACGACTCCGCGCAGCGCGATCCGAGTGAGCGTCACCGTCGCACCCCGTCCGTGTCGTTCCCGATCGTGCCTGGCATGCCCATCGGGTGCGCCGGCCCGGGATCGGACCCGGGTCGATACGTTCGCCCGGGGCCGTCGAACCCCCTCATCCGCGCGAACACGGTGTCCGCCGTCGGTTCGGCCAGGTCGTCCACGATCCGGCCGTCGGCCAGGAAGACGACCCGATCGGCGTAGGCCGCCGCGTTCGGGTCATGGGTGACCATGAGTACGGTCTGGCCCCACTCGCGCACGCCGCGGCGGAGCAGGTCGAGCACCTCGGTCCCGGCCCGGGAGTCCAGGTTCCCGGTCGGTTCGTCGGCGAACACGATCTCCGGCCTGGACACCAACGCTCGTGCCACCGCCACGCGTTGCTGCTGGCCGCCGGACAGCTCGGCGGGTCGATGAGCCAGCCGGCCGGTCAGACCGGTGGCCGCGACGATGCGATCCAGATGGGCCCGGTCCACCCGGCGCCCGGCGATCTCGACCGGCAGGGTGATGTTCTCCAGGGCGGTCAGCGTGGGCAGCAGATTGAACGCCTGGAAAACGAACCCCAGTCGGTCGCGCCGCAGTTGCGTCAAGGCGGTGTCGTCGAGCCCGGCCAACTCGGTACCGCCGACCGCCACACTGCCCTCGGTGGCGGTGTCCAGCCCGGCCAGGCACTGCATCAGCGTCGACTTGCCGGAGCCGGACGGCCCCATGATCGCCGTGAAGCCGCCGCGGACGAGATCCACGTCCACGCCCGCCAGGGCCGCGACCCGGGTCGGGCCCGACCCGTACTCCTTGACCAGCCCCCTGGCGCGCGCGGCGAACGGCGACGTGCCCCGCGCGTCCTCGGTGACCGCTGCCGTCCGCGTCCTGCTCCTCGGCATCCGCCGACCTCCTCGCTCGCCCGATGGGGCCTCGTTCCGGTCGGAACGGGCCTCGAATCACCGGTAGGAGCAGCCTCCAAGATCGCCGACGCCCGGACCATGGGGCGCGGCACCGACCCCACCTGCGGAAAACCACACCCCCCGCGAGTCCGCCGGGTGGGGACGGGCGCGGCCTGGACCGGGCACGCGCGGCGCCGGACTTTGCCGGAGTGTGCCGATGGTCGGGCGGGTGTTGACGGTGGTTCGGGCACGCTGTGAGCGTTTTGTTCGCTCGGGCGACGAACCCGGCGCGTGGGGTGGTCCGTTCGTCCCGGAAGCGGAAGCGGAAGCGGAAGCGGAAGCGGAAGCAGGGGCGGCGGCGGTCGGATTCGTGGTCGGGGCGTGCCTTCTACCCGAGGAGCCTCGATGCATCGCAGCACGTTGACGTTCGGGTCGGTCCTGGCCCTGATGGTCGGCCTGGTGGCCGGCACGACGGCGCAGTCGACCACGGAACGAGCACGGCCCGTTCTCGCCCCCGACGCCCGGGCCGCGGCGATCGCGGCGGCCGACCGGGCGATGGCCGACACCGGCGCCTCGACCGGGACGCCCGGCGGGCACTACCTGCGCCGGTCGGTGCTGCCCTGGGTCGGCGACATCTACTCGATCTCGTACGCACGCACCTACCGCGGCCTGCCCGTGGTCGGCGCGGACGCCGCCGTGCTGGCGGACGGTCGGGGGCGGGTGCACGCCGTGCAGACGGCCGACGACGTGCGCATCGACGTCGCGACCACACCGAGCGTCGACCGGCCGACGGCCGAGGACACCGCGCGCACCCGACTGCCGGTGGTGGACCGGGTCGCCCCGAGCCGCCTGGTGGTGCGGGTGGGCGCGGGCGCGGCGCACCTGGCCTGGGAGACCGTCGTGGTCGGCCGGACCGACACCGCGCCGAGCAGGTTGCACGTCTTCGTCGACGCCGGGTCCGGTACGGTGCTCGACTCCGTCGACGAGGTGCACGCCGGGATCGGCCACAGCCAGTGGAACGGCCCGGACCCGATCACCATCGACACGACACGCTCCGGCAGTACGTACACGCTGCGCGACCCGATCAGGGCCAATCTGAGCTGCGCGAAATACGGCGGCGCGGTGTTCGCCAAGCCCGTCGACGAGTGGGGCAACGGCAACCCCGCCACCATCGAGACCGGGTGTGTGGACGCCCTGTGGGCGGCGCAGAAGCAGTTCGACATGTTCCGGAACTGGCTCGGCCGCAACGGGCACAACGGCAACGGCGGGGCCTGGCCGCTCCAGGTCGGCCTGAACGACTACAACCTGTACTGGGACGGAAACAAGGTCGTGATCGGTCGCAGCACCCAGAACCAATGGATGTCGGCGATGGATCTGGTGGGCCACGAGTACGGGCACGCCATCGATCAGATGACCCCGGGCTTTCCGTTCACCGAACCGGGCCTGGCCGAGGGACTCGCGGACATCATGGGCACCCTGACCGAGGCGTACGCCAACGAGCCGGCGCCGTTCGACACCCCGGACTACACGATCGGCGAGATGGTCAACCCGTTCGGCAGCGGCCCGCTGCGCTTCATGTACAACCCGTCGATCCGCGGTGACGCGAACTGCTACACCTCGGCGATTCCGAGCATGGACCCCTACCGGGCGGCGGGCGTGTTCAACCACTGGTTCTATCTGCTCGCCGAGGGCTCCAACCCGGGCGGCGGCAAACCCACCAGCCCGACCTGCACCCCGACGCCGGTCACCGGCGTGGGTATCAAGACGGCCGCCAAGGTCGTCTACTACGCCCTGATGTCCCGCGCCGGCGGCACCAACTACCGCCAGGAACGCCGCCAGACCCTGTACGCGGCCAAGGCCCTGGACCCCACCTGCGACGTCTTCAAGAAGACCAAGGCCGCCTGGGAGGCGGTCGCCGTGCCACCCGCGGCGGGCGAGCCGGTCTGCCCCTGAACCCCTGAACCGACCGACGCCCGCCGGCTACCGGTTGCCCGGCGGGCGTCCCGGGTCAGCGGCGGCTCAGCATCGGCAGGCGCGAGCGGGCCGAGTGCGCGGCGATGGTGTACCAGATCTGGACCAGGTCCACGACCCGCCCCGGGTCGGCCACCTCGCAGCGCACGGTGAGCTGGTCCACCCGCTCCGCGCCCGGCACCGCCGCCGCGACCTCGGCGGCCAGCGGGATCTGGAAGCCGACCTCGAAGACGAACGTCTCCGGCAGCGGCAACGGCTCCAGGTTCCCGGCCTTCTCCACGGCCGCCGCCGCGCCGGCCCGGATCAGGTCCTGGGCCACGGAGGGGTGCACGCTGTTCGCCGCGGTGATGCCCTCGGCCGTCTTGACCGGGACCGTGATCACGCCCGGAAACGCCGCGGCCGTCGCGGCGCAGACTTCGTTGTCGCCGGTGACCAGCCCCACCGGGACCCCGTGCTGGGCCGCCAGCAGCCCGTTGACCTCGGCCTCGGTGACGGGGCTGCCGTTGAGCCGTACGGTCGCGAAGTCGGACGAGAAGGTGTGCGCGAGCACGCCCGGGGTGGCCGCCGCCGCGTGGTAGCCGACGAACAGCGCGACGCCGTGGTTCGGGCCGAGCCCGTGCGCCATGCACTGCGCCTTGGGGCTGCCCTGGATCACCCGTGCGCGCCGGTCCAGGCTGCGCGCGAGCAGGTTGTCCATGGTGCCGTGGCTGTCGTTGATCAGGACGTTGTCCGCACCCGCCGCGAACGCGCCTTCGATGGCCGCGTTGGCCTCGCCGGTCATCATCTCCTGCGCGTTGGCGTAGCCGCCGCCTCCGGGCACGATCTGGTCGATGGTGGCGATGCCCGCCACACCTTCCAAGTCGATCGAGATGTATACGTCCATGGGTGTGCTCCCGTTCGTCGCCCTGTTCGGCCGGTCCCGCGCGGCGTGCGATGCCCTGCCGAGCATCACGCACGGTCCCCTCGCCGGTCGTTGGCGATTCGGACAGGGCCGGCGACGGTTCTTCGTCGACGACGACGAGTCAGGGGTCCGGGCCGCTGCCTACCGTGATCGACCACCGCGGTACACCCGCCGCTCTTCGAGGAGGTGCCCGTTCATGGCACGATCCATCCCGCCGCAGGCCGCCGCGACCCCGGCGTCCGGCCGGTCGGACGTACCGAGCCCGGCCGAGTCCATGCCGACCCCCGAATACCTCGAGGCCCGTCTCGCGGAACTCGCCGAGCAGGCGGGAATTCCGGGTGCGAGCATCGCCGTTCGGGTGGGCGATCGGACCGTCGCGGCGGCGGTGGGCGTGCTCGACACCGAGTTCGACCACCCCGCGACCACCGACTCGCTGTTCCAGGTCGGCTCGATCACCAAGGTGTGGACCACGACCCTGGTGATGCAGCTCGTCGACGAGGGCCTGATCGACCTGGACGCACCCGTCCGCACCTACCTCCCCGACCTGCGCCTGGTCGACGAGGACGCGAGTGCTCTGGTGACGATTCGTCATCTCCTGTGCCACACCGGCGGTTTCGAGGGCGAGCTGTACGACGACTTCGGTCCCGGACACGACGCGCTCGAGCTGATGACCGCCGGCCTGGCGACCCGGGGCGAACAGTTGTTCCCGCCGGGTTCGACCTTCTCCTACTGCAACAGCGGTTTCGACCTGCTCGGTCGGGTCGTCGAGGTGCTGACGGGCCGGACCTGGGAGACGGCGCTGCGCGAACGCATCGTGGCACCGCTGGGACTCGCCCACGTGGCCAACGACGCGGCCGAATCGATCCTGCACCGTACCGCGATCGGCCACCTGGGTGGAGCAGACGGCCCGGTCAAGGCGCCGATCCACCACATGTCCCGCGCCGGCGGCCCCTCCGGGGGCATGCTCGCGATGAGCGCGAGCGACCTGTTGGAATTCGCCGCCGCGCACGTCCGCCGAGGACTGCTCCCGGACGGGACGCGCCTGCTCTCGGAGGCGTCCGCGCTGGCGATGCGCGAGCCGCAGGTCGAGATCATCGGCGACGGCCGGCTCGGCAGGTCGTGGGGGCTGGGCTGGAATCTGTACGACTGGCCGGGCGAGGCGGTCATCGGCCACGACGGCGGCACGATCGGCCACAGCGCGATGTTGCGGGTGGTGCCCTCGCGCGAGTTCTCCATCGCGCTGCTGACCAACGGCGGTGCCCTGTATCTCGCCTACGACCTGGTCCGCGAACTGCTCGGTTCGCTCGGCGGCGTCGAGGTGCCGGACCTGCCGGCGCCGCCCGCCGAACCGGTCTCGATCGACGCCGACTACGTCGTCGGCACCTACGCGTCGCCCGCGCTGATCGTCGACGTCGCCGAGACCGAGGACGGCCTGACCGTGACCTCGCGCGTGCACGGGCCCATCGCCGAGATCGTCGGCGAGGGTTCCGGTACCTCGCGAGTGGTGGCCGCGGACGCGCGCACCCTGATCACGGCCGAGCGCGAAGGCGGCCGGCACCCGATGTACGTCTTCCTCGGGGACGGTGCACAGGCCGAGTTCCTGCACGTGGGCCGGGCAATGCGCCGGGTCCGGGGCACCGACGCCGAGCGGGGGGCCGCCGCCTCCGCCTGATCGTGCTGCGGAAACGACGTGGATCTCGACCGTCGGCGGTGCGCCGACGGTCGAGACGCTTACGGGATGTCCTGCTCGGCCCAGACGATCTTGCCCTCCGGGGTCCGGCACGAACCCCAGCCTCGGCAGAGCATGTTGATCAGTTGCAGGCCGCGGCCGCCCTCGTCGCTGAGCGAGGAGTGCTGGATCTGCGGGAGGTCGGGCCCGGTGTCGGACACCTCCACCACCAGCCGGTCGTGGCGCAGCAGGCGTAGTTGGCCCGGGGCGATCCCGTAGCGCAGGGCGTTCCCGACCAGTTCGCTGACCACCAGCTCGGTGACGTCCGAGAGGTCCTCGAGTTGCCAGGCCGCGAGCCGCTCCCGGACCAGCTTGCGGGCCACACCCGCGGCCGAGCCGTTGCCGGGCAGGTCCCACGTGTACAAGTCCGTGCCCAGGAGCGGTGGTTGGGTCGCCGCGACGAGGACGACGGCCTCGTCGAAGCGGGCGCCGCCGCCGGTGACGAGGTCGCCGAGCGCGCCCGAGTCCAGTTCGGTAGGGCTCATCGAGGCGGCCCGGGTCCGCAGCCGGGCCAGTTGTACGTCGATGTCCTCGGTGCGCGACTTGACCAGCCCGTCGGTGTAGAGCACGAGCCGACTGCCCGGCGGGACGGTCAGCCGCAGCGGGTCGTACGGGATCACCCCGGAGCCGATCGGCGCGCCGATCGGCACGTCCACGAAGGACGCCTTGCCGTCCGGGGCGACCAGCAGGGGTGGCGGGTGGCCGGCGCTGACCAGGGTGTAGGTCGACTCGGCCGGATCGTAGACGGCACACAGGCAGGTGGCGACCTGGTCGTCCTCCAGGTCGCGGGCGGCCAGGTCCAGCCGGGCGAGCATGCGCTCCGGCGTCAGGTCCAGGGCCATCAGGGTGCGGGCGACGGCGCGCAGCACGCCGGTGGTGGCCGCGGCGGACAGGCCGTGGCTCATCACGTCGCCGACCACGAGGGCGGTGCGCCCGCCCGGCAGCGGGGCCACGTCGTACCAGTCGCCGCCGACGCCGAGCGGGTCGGCGGTCGGGATGTACCGGGAGGACGCCGCCAGACCGGGGGTGCGCGGGGTGACCCGGGGGAGCAGGTTGCGCTGGAGTCGGGCCACGTGCTCGCGCTCGCGGCTGTACAGCCGCGCGTTGTCCACGTCCACCGCGGCCTTGGAGGCGAGTTGCAGGGCCAGCGCGAGGTCGGCCTCGGAGAAGCCGGGCCGGCCGCCCGCGCGGATGAAGTCGGCGGAGCCCAGGAGCACGCCGCGGGCGATCAGCGGCACCATCATGTAGGTGTGCACGCCCGCCTGGCGCAGCTTGGCGGCGGCGCTGGGGGTGGGCGCCAATTCCTCGTAGTCGTCCGGCCCGAAGCTGGAGATCAGCAGCGGCCGGCCGTCGGCCAGGGCTCGGGTGAAGCGCGAGTCCCGGTCCGGGGAGGACGTGGACAACTCGCCCACCTCGTCGGGTTCCAGATCGGCGACTCGGTCTATCGCCGCCACGGCCATCGCCCGCCGGACCGGTCGGCCTCGGCCGCTGGGGCGGTGTCCCTCCTCACCCTGGATCACCGATTCCAGCAGATCCACCGCGGCACCATCGGCCAATCGGGGGACGGCGAAGTCGGCGAACTCCTGTGCGGTGGTCTTCAGATCCAGCGTGGTGCCGATCCGCAGTCCCGCCTCGTTGAGCCAGTTGAGCTGATCGCGGGTGGCGCGGGTGCGAGTGCCCGCGGCCGGCGCCGCGCTGCGTCGACGCACGTGTCTCCGGCCGCGTCCGCCATCCACTCTCCCGCTCACCCGCACCTCTTTCCGTCGGCACCGGATCGTCGCATGCGACTCTGCCGCCCGTCGTACCCCCGAACCCACCCCACAAGTGATTCGGTCGGCCGACGCGTGGGTTGCGACTGTACCCGCGCCGACTTGCGATTGCATGGAATCGATCGAGGTCGAGGGCGCGGTCGAGTCGTTCCGTGACCTGCGCGGCGATCACCGGCCGGTCCGGATCCGGCCCATCGGGCTGGGCGCGGGGGCCGTCGAGGTGTCGAGCCCGGCGCGTCGGGGCGTGGCGGATGCGACCGCTCGGGCCCTCGCGCGCGCCGCGAAGCCGGTGGTCGGCTCGCCGAAACGTGTCGGCCGATCGGGTAACACAACGGCAGTATGGGCGAGTTCGAGTCACCAAGAGGCTCTGCGGCGGTGGCCGGTCGGTGCGTTCCAGGGGCGATTTCGGGTCGGAATCGGTGTTCGGGTTGCCGGGCCCGGAGCGGGTTTCCCACACTGGCCGGATGGTCCGTTCGGGTCGGGCCCTCACGGAAGGGAATCGATGGCACGGCACGGGGTGGGGAACGGTTCGGGCGTGGCGGCCGGGCGGACGGGGGTGACGGGGTGGGTACGGGGCTGATCGTGGCGGCGCTCGTGTTGTCGGTGGTGGCGCTGGGCGTGGTGGCGGCCGCGGTGGTCAAGGCCGGACGCCGCGAGCGCGACGGCGAACGGGCGCGGGTGGCCGACGAGCAAAGGCTGGACCGGGAGAGGTCGTTGACGTCGGTGGACGCGATGAGCGGGACCGGGTTCGAGGACCACGTCGCGGCCCTGTGTCGGCGCGACGGTTGTACCGAGGTGGCCCGGGTGGGCGGCGGCGGGGACTTGGGCGCCGATGTGGTGGGCCGACTGCCGGACGGCCGCCGCCTGGTGATCCAGTGCAAGCGGTACGCGACGCATCGATCGGTCGGCAGCGGCGACGTGCAGCGCTTCAACGGCACCGCCCGCCTCGAACACGGCGCGGACGTGCCGGTGATCGTGACCGCGACCGTGTTCACCACGCCGGCCCGCGAGTTCGCCGCGAAGCACGCGCTGACCCTGATCGATCGCGACCTGCTGGGGTTCTGGCAGAACGGCACGCCGTTGAGTTCCTTCCTGGCCCTGGACATCAAACGTTCCGGCCGCGCACGACCGCGCCGCCCCTCGAAGCAATAACGCGGATCGCCCGACCACGCGGCGGACGGCGAGCGCGGGCCGGGCGGCGGACGGCAGTGCGAGTCGGGCCGAGGGATTCGACCGACTCGACGCGCCGGTCGACCCGCCGACGCCTCGGCGGGTGCTCACCCGGGGACCCGGGACGGGGCGAAGGCCAGGCCCTAGGATCGTGGACCATGTCGCTTTGGGGTCGTTTCACGTCTTCGCGCTTGCCCACGCCCGTGCTCGTGACCGATGCCGCGCTCGACGACGTCGAGATTCGCGAGATCGGGCAAAACCTCACCCTCGGCGGTGACTTCGCACCCGCGGCGGAATTGCTGAGTCGAATAGGACCGGACTGGGCGCGGCGCGCGGTCGCGGTGACCGCACTGGGCGAGGTCGCCGCCGCGCGGCCCGAGTGGCTGCGGACGTGGCGGGCCGAGCAACCCGAGTCGGCGGACCCGCTGGTGGTCACGGCCGCGGCGATGGTGCGCACGGCCTGGGACGCACGCGGCGCGGCGCGAGCCAGTCTCACCAGTGGCCAACGGTTCGCCGACTTCCGGGAATTGCTGGTCGAGGCGGACCACGCGTGCCTGCTCGCGACCGAGGCCGCCCGGGACGATCCCACCCCATGGGTGTCCTGGCTGCGCGTGTGCCGTGGACTCGGCGTTCCCCGGGACGTGTTCGAGGCCCGCTGGCAGGCGTTGTGCGAGCGCGACCCGCAACACCGCGCGGGGCACGACGCGGCATTGCAGTACCTGTGCGAGAAATGGCACGGATCGCACGACGACATGTACGCCTTCGCCCGCAAGGCCGCGGCCGAGGCGCCGGACGGCTCACCGCTGGTGGTGTTGGTCGTCGAGGCGCACATCGAGTACGCGCTGCGGATGAATTGGAACGGCGACACCGAGGACACCGCCTTCTGGCTGGCCGCCGCACAGCAGACGGACCTGGACACGGCGTTGGACCGCTACCCCGTCGACGCCGCGCCGCGCCATCCGAGCGCCCTGTCCGACCACAGCGCGCTCGCCTACGCCCTGGACAAGGCCCAACGCTGGGCCGAACTGGGCGTGCGCTTCGAGGCAACCGCCCATCAGGGCTCCCACCTGCCATGGTCCTACGGCGGAGGCCGCGTCTACTTCGAACAGGCCCACGCCCGCGCGATGCGCGCGCGCCCACGCGGTTGAGGCGGCGGGGGCCTGGGGTTTGCCCGGTCCGGAGGTGATGCGTGCCCGACGGGGACGGTCGTCGACCGCCGCCCCGCGATCGCGGGACGGCGGTCGGTGCACTCGGCGGAGTGCGAGGGGTTGGTCAGGCGGTCGCCGGGCGGCGGCGACGGATCACGAAAGTGCCGACGCCGAGGACGAGTACGCCGGCGGCGCCTACCGGGAGGGCGAGGTCCGAGGCGGAGTAGCCGTCCTCGTGAGCGGCCGGAGCCGAGGCGGGGTTCGAGGTGAAGCCGCCGATCTTGCCGGACCGCTGGTAGTCCGACCCGGGGAGCTTGTCCGCGTACCGGTCGTGCACGAGTCGGCGGTAGGCGGCCACGGTGACGCCGCTCTCGCCGACCGAGTCCCGCGCGGCCGGGTTCAGGGGCAACACGCGGCCGTCGCGCATGTGGTACCACGCGGCGATCTGGGGTTCGGTGAACACCGTGTCTCCGCCCGCCCGGCGGGAGTAGCCGATCTCGTCGGTGCCGGAGAGCACGTTACTCACCCGCCACTCGCGCGTGGCGCGATCGCGGACCGTCCACACCGTCGCCTCGACTCCGGCGGCCGAGCGGGCCTCGGTCGCCAGATAGGCGAAGTCGGCCACCGGGGCCGACGTCTTCCCCCGGACGAAGTCCGCGCTGAGCGAGTACACCGCGACCGGGTCGCCGACGAGGCGCGGGGCCTGCGCGGCGGCGGCCTCCGGGGCGACCCTCGACTGCACCACCCCGCCCGAGGGGGCCGCGGTGCGCTGGTCGAGGTGGACGAAGAACGCGGCCAGCCGGTTCGTGGTCGCCGGTGTGCTCAACGTCTGCTGGGCCAGCCCTCGGTCGGCGTCGGTCGGTGCGTCGGCGACGACCGGTGCGCCACCGTCGGCGGCCGACGCACTGCCCACGATCGGGGTCAGGAACAACACCGTGCCGATGCCGACGGCGGCGAGCGCGCCACCGCGACGGCGCGTGCGGGAGCGCACGGGAGAAGAGCCGAGAACGGAACTCGCGTCGTGCGCACGGCGGTTGTCTTCGGTCATCGCGCTCACGCCTCTCCGTACACGGACTCGGCCCACCGGAACTGGTAGTTGCTGACATATGAGTCGTAGTCCATCTCGCCGTAGCGCGGGCTGCTCGGCCACGGGTCCGCGTACATGACCGTCCCGTTGTCGGTGTCGTAGCCGTATAGGACGTTGGCGTGCCCGCCGCCCGAGGTCCAGTAGATGCCGACCACGATCGGCGAGTCGGCGTCGATCGAGGAGGCCACCGTGGCCAGGGGCAACGTCCCGGCGAGCCGACCGCGGCTCATCCCCAGGGCGACCCAGGCCCTTTGGATGTCGGTGAGTTCGGCGGGCCGGTTGGGACACGGGTAGCCGGCGGGCAACCCTCGGGCGTAGTCGCAGAAGTTGTTCTGACTGGTGCTCCGGCCGCGACCGAGGTAGCGCGCCACGGACAGGCCGGTGGCGGCCCAGCACCACTGGTTCTGTACCTGGGTCAGCTCGGTGAAGGGCAACTGTGCGGAGCCGTAGGCGGTGTTCGAGTCCGCCGGGGCGCTCAGGGGCGCGGCGACGGAGGGCTTCGCGGGGGTCGCCGACGCGGTACCGGCCGGCGCCGCGAGGCACACCGCGGCGGTCAGGGTCGCGCAGACGGCCCGCCAACGCCGAGGTGGGGAGGCGGGTACGGCCTCGGTGCTCCGGGACGTACCGCGATTCCGCGGAATCATCGGGTCTCCTTCTCGCCCGGCATGCGGGACACCGGGCGGAGATCGAGGGGGACGCGACCGGCGAGGCCACACCGCGAGTGGAACGGGACACGCGGTGTCGGACAACCGGGACGGCGGAGCGGGCGACATGGCGGGCGCACGCACCGACGTCCGGGATGTCGAGGAAGACCCTCACCGGTCGGCGGAGGAGGAACACCTGCAACGCTGATCCACCGCGGGTGCGGCCCGGAACCCCCGACCCGAAAGCAGGGGGTTCCCCCGTGTCCCCCTCGGCGGTCGCCCCCGCCGGGTTGACTCAGGGCGTGACGCGCAGTGCGGGCAGACGCTTCGGGGTGCCCCGGCCGGTCGAGTCCGGCTCCTCGGAGGGGTCGAGGGAGAGCCTGATCAGTTCCGCGCGGGAGCGGATGCCGAGTTTGCGGTACACCCGGGTCAGTGTCGACTCGACCGTCTTGGCGGACAGGAACAGGCGGCCGGCGATCTCGCGGTTGGTCGCACCGTCGCCGACCAACTCCGCGACGCGGTGCTCGGCGGCGGTCAGTGCCCGCGACGGTGTGCGGAGCGGGCCGTCTGCCGACTCCGGATCGTCCACGCTGGTGAGCCGGGCGAGTTCGACGCGGGTCTGCTCGAGCCAGGGGCGGGCCGCCGTCTTGTCGAAGGTGGACTCCGCGGCGCGCCAGGACGCCAGCGCGGCGGCCGGATGACGCCGCCGCAGTTCCACCGAGCCCAGCGCCAGCAGGTCGCGGCCGTGTTCGATCGGCAGACCGAGCTCCAGATGTCGCGCGGCACTCTCGCGCAGGCTCGTGGCCGCGCCCGCCAGGTCCCCGGACTCGCCCCGGACCAGCGCGTGTGCCCGGGCCAACGACGCGAGCACACCGGACCGCCCCAACCGGCCCGCCGTGTCCCGGACTTCGGCCACGATCGCGCGCGCCTGGTCGTGATCGCCCACCGCGACGAGCGCCTCGGCCAGGTCGGCCGACCACGGGATCGCCGCCGGATCGACGATCCCGCGCCGGGCGGCGATCGCCCGGGCCCGACTCAGACAGCCCACCGCGCCCACCGGATCCCGCAGGCGCCCCTGGGCCTGTCCCAGGACGCACAACGCGAGCGGCAGGTACACCAGGTCCCGGTCGGCCCGTGCGGCGCGCACCCCCTCGCGCGCCAGCGCCGCCGCGCGTGCGAGATCCCCGCCCGCGGCCTCCGCGACCGCCGCCGAGTAGTAGGCCAGCCCGAGATGGGCGCCGATGTCGCGGCCCAGGCGCAATGCCTCGTGCGCGACCGTCATCGCCTCCGCGCATCGCCCCGCCCGGACGTCGACGTCCACCTTGCCGCACAGGCCGAACAGTCGCTCCTCCGCGTCGTCGGACTCCTCGGCCCGACGCAACATCCGGTCGAGCTCGGCACCGGCGTCGACGAGGCGGTCGGCGAAGAAGTCGAGCCGGGCCTTGACCCCCCGGGGCCCGGCGTGTCGACCGGTGGGCCCCGCGTCCTGCGGGCGGGCCAGCGCGCGGGCGAGCGGCACGCACGCGTCCGGGCGGCCCTGGAGGGTGCCCACGAACGCCTGGAGCGCCAGCGCCACCTGCTCGGTGCCGCGATCGTCGGCCTGCCGGGCGATCGCGGCGGCACGGGCCGCCTCCGCCCACGCGATCGCCGAGTCACCGTCGCTGATGTGCGCCTTGCAGGCGCGCAGGTAGTGCAGTCGGGCGCGACCGCCCGGGTCGTCGCCGACCTGGGCGAAAGCCTCGGCGAACACCTCGTCCAGGTCGTGCAGGGCCTGGTTGGCGGCGTTGATGATCACGATGCAGGCCCGTACGCGTTGCCCGGGGCTCGGCCCCGACGCGAAGACCTGGTGGGCCAGTTCGCGTGCGAGTTCGAAGTCGGCCGCCGCGTACGCGTGCCCGGCGCCGTCGAGGCAACGTTCGCAGCGACGGTCGGCGTGTTCGTCGGGGGTCCGGGCGACGGCCAGTCGGGCCAGGGCCGCGGCGTCCTCGGACATACCGCGTCGACGGGCCTGTTCGGCGGCGGACATCAAGGTCGCCGCGACCCGTTCGTTCGGCGCGGGCGCGGCCAGCGCCAGGTGCCGGGCCCGATCGATCGGCTCACCCGACAACGCGGCGAGTGCCGCGTGCGCGGCCCGACGCTGCTCCGGCGAGCCGTCCGCGTACAGCGCGGCGGCGAACAGCGGGTGGGTGAACCGGAGTCGACCGTCGTCCCGGTGGGGGTCGAGGATGCCGGCGGAGGTCGCGTCGGCGAGGGTACGCCGGACCAGGTCCTCGCCCGCCCGATCCGCGGCGGCGACCCGCGCGTCGCGGGAGTCGTAGGAGAGCCCGACTGCGGTGCGCAGCAGCCCGACCGTGGGGCGGGCGGCGGCGCCTGCCAGCAGGAGCAGCCGGCGGGCCTCGGGAGCCAGACCCTCCAGCCGGGCGATCAGCAGCCGGCGCAGCCGGTCGGGCACCGGCAACGGCTGGTCGCGGTCCGGCAATCGGGCCGACCTGCGTACTGATCCGGCGAGTTCGAGCGCATACATCGGGTTGCCGGCGCTCGCCTCGTACACCTGCCTGCTCAGCCAGTGCGGCAGGGACCGGTCGGGGAGTCGATCCGGGTCGAGGTCGTGGTCGAGGTCGTGGTGGTCCAGGAGGTCGCGGGTCTCCGACAGGCCGAGCGGCGGGAGTTCGAGTTCGGAGGGTGTGCCGGGACAGAACCGCGTCCCGTGGATCGGGCCGGCGGGTGGGTCGGTGGTCTCGGCGACGATCACGCGTACCCGGGTCGGATCCAGGCGGCGGGCGGCGAACGCGAGCACTTCGGCGCCGGCCGCGTCCATCCACTGCGCACCGTCGATCGCGACGTGCACCGGAGTGGCGGCGGACAACGCGCGCAACACGGTGAGCACGCCCAGCCGCAGCGCGAGCGGGTCGGGGCCGTCGGGTCCGGGCGGTTCGCGGCACAACACGACGCGAATCGCGGATCGTTGCGGGCAGGGCAACGCCTCGATCACCTCGTCCGCGACCGGATCCAGCAGGTCGGCGAGCGAGGAGAAGGCCAACTCCGCTTCGGCGGAAGTCGGTTCGGTGTGGAGTATGGGGATGCCGCGGGCGGCGGTGGGGAGCAGCGAACGCAGCACGAACGTCTTGCCGATGCCGGCCGGCCCGTGCAGGACGACACCGCCCTGGGTGAGTCGGCGGCGGGCCAGCACCATCAGATCGTGCCGCGTGGGATCGGTGTGCGCCAAGAGCCGTCCTCCCCATGCCGAATCCGGATGCGGGTCCACCGAGTCTACGCGGGGCCGACGCACCGCTCACCGACGATGGCCGACGAGTGGAGCGCGAGGCGGGAGTTCGCGCGATCGGCTCGATGTGACACCCCAATCGGCTCGTCAACGGCGTTCCGAACCGCGCCGGTTCGCGCGTGCCGGCTCCCGTGCATCCGCCGGCGCGTGCCGGTCGTCGCGTCGGCTGCCACGCACCCGCCGGCCCGTACCGGCCCCGGCTGCCCCGCCCCGCCGGCCGGCCCCGCCTCCCGCCGCCCCCGCGCCGGCGATCCCGCTTCCGTGATGCCGCTTCGGCATCGTTTTGCCGCGCGTGGCATGTGCAATCCATGGGTTGCGCCTCACGAGACGATGTGCAACCCTGGGGTTGCATTGCATGATGGTGGTCAACGATGGAGGAGTACCTCATGAGCGAGGACCGGATCGAGCGCGAGACCCTGATCGAGGCTTCCCTGGAGCGGGTCTGGGCGTTGGTTGCCGAGCCCGGGTTCTGGGTGGCGGACAAGGCGAGTCTGCCCGGGACCGTGGCCAGGGAGGGCGAGTCGCTGGTGGCGAAGAACCCCGAGTACGGCGACTTCCCGGTACGGGTGGAGAAGGTCCGGCCGCCGACCTATCTGGCGTACCGGTGGGCCAGTGCCTTCCCCGGCGAGGAACTGCGCGAGGACAACAGCACCCTCGTGGAGTTCACGCTGAGCACGGAGGGCGACAAGACGCGGCTGCGCGTGGTCGAGAGCGGGTTCGCGTCGCTGGGTGGTTCCGAGGAACTGCGGGGCAAGGCGCTGCGGGACAACAGCGGCGGCTGGCCCCAGGAACTCGACGCCCTCAAGTCGCGCGCCGAACAGCCATCCGCGTGACCGAGGAACGCCACGGCGGCGACCGGGCGGTGGACGGCGTACTGGTCGCGCTGGCCGACCCGACGCGCCGCCTGTTGCTCGACCTGCTTGCGGCGCGGGGTGAGGCCACCGCGACCACGCTCGCCGAACGACTGCCCGTCTCGCGGCAGGCGGTGGTCAAGCACCTGGCCGTGCTGGACGCGGCCGGGCTGGTCTCCGGCGGCCGAGTGGGCCGCGAGGTGCGGTACACGGTGCGGCCCGAGGCGTTGGACGCGACGGCGCGCTGGATGGCCTCGCTCGCGGCCGACTGGGATCTGCGCCTGGCGACCATCAAGCGGATCGCCGAGGCGGCGGAACGGGACGAGGGATAGCCCGTCCACGCACGCGACGTCGGCGGCGGCCTTGTCCACCACGGGGGCGGACAAGGCCACCGCCGAGTTGTTCGGGGTGACGGTCACCCGTGCGGACACCTGCATCGCGCGTTGTGTGGCCGGCAGCGGCGTCACATTGGCGAGCACCTTCGCGAAGCTGCCCCGCCCGCTTCGGTAGGGCCGCAGCAGGTTGTGCATCTCCTGTTCGCCGTCGAGGCTGACGGTGAACCGCGAATCCGTGCCGCTCGAAGAATGTGCCGTCGTCGGACGTGCGCGCGTAACGACCACCTCCCGCGCGAGGGCCGTGCGGGCCACGGTGACGCGGGAGGTGGTCGTACGGTGTGGCCGCGGCGGTTCAGCCGCGGAGTTCGGACCGGACCTTGTCGATCTGGCCCTGGACGAGGTGGTCGGCGAACGCCGGCACGGTGGTGGTGTTGTCCTCGCCGGTCGCGCGCAGCTGCACCACGGTGGTGCCGACCCGGGCGACGGCCTGGGTCATCGGCGCGGCGTCCGGCCCGAGCCGCAACATCGAGGAGATCTCGATGCTGCCGGGGCCGTAGGCGTCCGGCCGCACACCGAGCACCGAGTACTCGGCCGTGCCGCCGTCGACCTGGAAGGTGAACCGCTTACAGGTCTTCGCGGCGGTGAGGTAGGTCGACCACTGGCGGTCGAGCTGCTCGTTCGGGTAGCTGCTCAGCACGATGTCGGTGTCGGGTTGCACGACTCCCCGTGGCCCGGTGCCACCGATGAGCTTGCGTTCGATCGTGGCGACGCTGGTCCTTCCCTGACCCAGCAGCGGTTGGCACTTGGGGTCCGAGACGGTCGGCACGTCGCGGTTCTGCGGCTCGGCCGTGCCCTTGACGCTCATTCCCGCCGGGAGTTCCTGGGCGTCGAGGAGCGCGGCCACCAGTTGGGCCTTGGTCGCCGGGGTGTTGCCCGCTGGTGGCCCGGTCCGCGGGGGCTTCGGGGCGACGGACTTGTCGTCGACCGGCTTGGGATCCGCTGAGCCGCCGGCACCCGGTGTGGCGTCGCCGGGCTTGCCCGGCTGGGTCGAAGCGGCTTTCGGCTCGGCCGTCTTGGCGTCGTCGGATCCGAACTCGCAGGCGCCGAGGCCCGCGACCAAGACGAGCGTGGACAGCGGCAGCGCCGCCCGGCGTACGTATCGACGGACCGCGTGCCTGGACATGACGGAGTTTCGCACCGTGTTCCCCCCGGATTCGGTGTTGTGGCGGAGACGAGCCGCGGACCCCGTCCCCCGGAGCGGTCCACGTACGAAACGCCTGTGGCGGCCCGTCGTCACTGGAAGCTAGCCGTCGTCGGCGGTCATCCGCCTCGCTGTTACCGGTTCCGCACACGGCCGAGACGGCTTCGGAAACTGTCGTCGCGGCATTCACCCTGGTCCGCGTGCCGCAGCGCGGCAAAAGCAGCGGACGTCCACGACCGGCGGTGTCATGATGCTCGATCATGGACGACTTCACACCGAGTCACGAGACGCTCGCCGCCATTGCCGCTCGGCACGGAGTCAGCGTCGGGGCGGTGGGGTCGATCCTCCCCGGGGCGGCCAATCACGTCTACGCGCTCGGTGACGACCTGGTCCTGCGCGTGCCGCGTACAAGGCGGTTCCTCGTCGATCTGGTCAAGGAGGCCGCCGTCATCCCTGCCGCGCGACGTGCCGGCGTGCGCACGCCCGACGTCGTCGCCTTCGACGACACCTGTTCGTGGGTGGACGTGCCCTACATGGTGCTCGAACGCGCGGCCGGCGAGGACCTTGCCGGGCTGCAACCGTCCGCCGCGGACACGGAGCGTGTGCTGCGCGAGGTGGGCCGGGAACTGGCCAGGCTGCACCGGGTGTCGCCGGACTCGGCCGGCGCGCCGGCCGGGGTTCCGGTGGATGACGACGCCGGGGATCCCCGGGTGTTGGTGCGCCGCCTGCGCTCCGGTGGCTGGATTGATTCCGGGACGGCCGACTGGCTCACCGGCTGGTTCGAGCGGCTGTCGGTACACCTGCCGGCGGACCCACCCCGTGTCCTGGTCCACGGGGATATCGCCGCCCAGAACCTGCTCGTGCGTGCGCGACCGGCGGCCCTGACCGGCATCGTGGACTGGGGCGACGCCCAATGGGCGGACCCGGCAACGGAGTTCGCCAAGATTCCGTTGACCGGAGTCGCGGCGATGCTGGACGGATATCGGCAGGAGACGGGTGAGCAGGCTCCGGCGGGCTCCGGCCCGCGGTCCTGGGAGGCCCGGGTACTCCGGGTGCACCTCACCTGGGCCCTGTACCGCGTGCCGGACCGCACACCACAACCGGGTCGACGGCACTGGAGCGCGCCTCCGGCCGGCCGACTGCTCGGCCTCCTGCGCTTCTTCGCCTCGGGACCGCCGAGCCCGTGGGCGGAACTCGCCTGACACACCCACGGCGTCGACCTCGGCATCGACGGCGAAGGTCGAGTGGTGAGCACCCCTCGACGACCTCGATCTCGCCGGACCTGTCCTCGGCCACTGCCGACGGGCGGTGGGTGGCTACCGTTCGTCCCTGGCACGCGGTGACATGCCGAACGCGGCCATGACGGTGTCGATGTAGGTGTGCGTGTCGTCGTCGGGAGCCGCGTCGACGCGCCGCAGTGCCGCCGTGCCGAGGTAGACGGCGTAGGCAGCGGCGGCGGCGTGCCGGGCCTGCTCGGGGGATCGACCGAGTTCGACGAGGCTCGGCAGCCCGGACGACGAGCTCTTTCCCCACGAATGGGGAAGCGTTCGGGCACCGGAGGGAATCCGCGGCGGCGCACCGTTCCATCACCGCGGCATGCTCTGCCGGATCGAGGCCGCCGAGCCCGGCCGCCGCCTGTGGATCGCCTTCCCACCCGACCACGGCGGTGAGCACGGCTTCACCCTCACCCGGGCGTCCGGCGGCGGCACCGTGGTCACCCACACCCTGCGCGTGCGCCAACGGGGCGCCGAATGGTTGTCCTGGCTCCTGGTGCCATCGCCCGGCGTGCGGAGCGCCTCGCCGCGAGCCGCTGAGGGCGGGGGGCCGGCCGACGGAGGGGCTACTTGCCGACGGGCACCAGCAGAATGGGCGCCTTGGCGTGGTGGAGCACGGCGTGCGTGACCCGGCCCAGGTTGGGGCCGAAGCGGCCGGTGTTGCGATGGGCGGCCAGTACCACCAGCTCGGCGTCGGAGCTCGCGTTGGTCAGGGCGTGCGCGGGGCTGTCGATCACGACCTCCTCGGTCACGACGACGTCGGGGTACTTCGCGCGCACGGGCTCCAGCGCGGCGGTCAGGGTGGTTTGCGCGACCTCGCGCCAGTCGTACATGGCCGGGGCGTAGCCCGCGCTGCCGGCCGCCATCGCCGGGTAGCGCCACGCGTGCAGGGCGTGCAGCGGGAGTGCCCGGGCCTGCGCCTGGTGGAAGGCGGCCTCCAGGGCGGGGGTGCAGTCGACGTCGGAGATGCCGACCAGCACGGGCTTCGGGGTATCGCCGCCGGCCGTGTCCTGGTCGGGGTGCACGACCAGGAGCGGGCAGCGGGTGGTGGCGGACACCGGGAGGCTGACCGAGCCCATCAGCAGGCCGGCGAAGCCGCCGAGGCCCCGGCTGCCGACGGCGAGCAGGGCGGCGCGGTCGCTCGCGGCCTCCAACGCGTCGATGGCGTTGGCGAGTTCGACGGTGGCCAGGACGGACAGGCCGGGCCGGCGCAGGCGGGCGCGTTCCGCGCCCCGGTCGACGACGTCGCGGGCGTCCGCGCGCAACTGCTGCCCGAAGCGGTCGTCGGCGCCGCCGAGTTCGACCCATTCGAGCGCGTACAGCACTTCCAGGGTGGTGTTCCGGCGGACGGCCTCGTCGGCGGCCAGGTCGACGGCGCGTTCCGCACCGGGCGAGCCGTCGAAGCCGACGACGACATGCCCGTGCAAGGGAGTGGGTTCAAAGGTCGAACCGGTGGATGTCGGAGCCTGGTTCACGGCGGATCCCTTCGGTACGCGCGGGTGGGCCCGGGTGGGCCGACCTGGGGCCAGTCTCGGGTGTCGAGGGGACGGAACACAGGGCCGTAGGTCCCGTTTCGGGTGAGCCGGTGGGCCCTGCGGACGCCGTTCGGCGGCGGGGTGGTCATCCGCCGGGTGCGTCAAGTGCCACGATCCATCGGGCGGCGCGCCGGCGCGAGCGGGACACGAGGTCACCGATGGGTCGCGGAGGCGTCGGTGCCGCCGAGCGGGTGATGCGGTTGCCGCCGGCGTACGCCCACCGGCCGCCCGCGGGCTGCTGCGCGCATTCGCGATGGGGACGGGGCGTACGGGTCAGGCTTCGCGCCGCGGCGGCGGAGGCGATGGCGGGGCCGCGTCGGCCTCCGCGTGGGGACGCGGGCCCGGGGACTCCTGGATGAGGTGTCCGGTGACCAGTTCCGTGGTGATGCGGAACCACGCCTGCCCCTCGTCCTGCGCGCCGATGGTCGGCACCAGGTCGTCCAGCCGGGCGACGGCCGACGGGTCGCGGACCAGGGAGGCCTGACCGGTGACCGTCGCGGTCCAGCCGGTTCGGGCGGACGGGTCCACACGGTCGGCCTGGAACGCCACCACGGAATCGCGCGCCGCCCTGGCCAGCCGCGAGTCGAGCGGGGCCCGGAATACGACGTACTCGCGGTCCAGCGCGAAGGGCACCAGGTAGACGGCGGGAAGCGCGCCCTCGCTGACGACGACGCGTCCCAGGGGCGCACTCGCCATCAGGTCCAGCGTCTCGCGGCGGCCGAGGGGACGTCGCGTCCCGGCGTGTTCGTTCATTGCTCAACCCTGGAGTCCGGGCACTAGCGGAAACAGGGCCGAACGGCCCTGATTCCGCCGATCGTGCCGAAACCGCCGGATCCGACGACGGGCACCGCGCCGAGCGTCCCCGGGACCGGTGCCGGATGTCCCGATCCGTTGGCCCGCTCCGACCTTCCGCGCGACCACCGGTTCACCCGCTACATGCACCATTGGTCACCGTGCAGGGACTCACCGTGCCGTACGGCCGGGGCCGGGCAAAGGCCGGGGCCCCGTGAGCGCAGGTGCGCTCGCGGGGCCCCGGGTGTCGGACGCGGAGGAGCGGCCGAGATCGGTGAGTGTGTGCGGTCAGCCGTGGTGGCCGCCACCACCGTGCTGCGGAGCCTCGTGGTGCCGGCCGCCGTGCTCGTCGTCGCCGTCGATGTTGGCGCAGAAGTTCCCGAACGTGGGGTTCACGAAGCCGACAAGGTTGAGGCTGTTCCCGCAGATGTTCACCGGGATGTGCACCGGCACCTGGACGTTGTTGCCCGACAGGACGCCGGGGGAGCCGACCGCGGCGCCGTCCGCCTCGGAGCCCGCGCTCGCCGCGCCGGCGCCGGCCATCACCAGCGCGGCGCTGCCCGCGACCATCACACCGGTCTTCTTGAACGTGTTCACTGCATTCTCCGTATCACCCACCCGCGCCACCCGATTGCGACGCACGACGAGTTCAACGACGTACCTCCACGATGGCAACCATCCAGTGGGTGAGTTCATTCGATCCGGTGAACCCGGCCTCGCGCCCCGACGGCCTCGGAACGCCGGCCCCGGGGCTTGGATCGTATGGCCGCAGTGCTCGATCCTCGCCGGAACCGCCGTTGTTCCGGCTCTGCCGCACTCCGCACTCCGCACGCCGAAGGCCGAACGCCGGAGCACGAATGCAGTGGCGCGCACCCGGAGCGCGGGGCCGGAGAGCGGACGGTCCGGCGCCCACGGACAGCCGGGAGCGGGTGCGATACCCGCCCCCGCTGCCGGCTACGGACGGGCGTACGGCCGGGTCATGATCTCCATGTTGTGGCCGTTCGGGTCCTCGAAGTACGCGCCGCGCCCGCCGAACCAGTCGTTGGTCTCGTCGGCTCGGGAGTGGCTGGGGTCGGCGTAGTAGGTGACCCCGAGCGCCTCCAGTCGCGCGATCATGGCGTCGAACCGGTCGTCGGGGACCAGGAACGCGTAGTGCTGGGACTGGATTGGTTCGTCGTTCTTCTCGTAGTAGTCGAGCGTCACGCCGTTGCCGAGGTCGACGGGCAGGAACGGCCCGAGTGGGGGGCCGACTTCCAGGCCCAGGATCGAGGCGAGGAACTCGGCCGCCTGCTGCCGATCCTTGGCGTAGACGGCGGTGTGGTTCAACAGGACCGTGTTCACCGGAAGTCGATCCCGGTCCTGTTCGTGTTCCTGCCGCCGTTGTTCCCGCTGTTCTTGCTTCCGGTCGTGCGACATCCGTGGAGCCTCTCCAGGTCTCGATTTTCCGCTGGGATTCGGCGCGCGCGGGCGCCGGAGGGGAAGAAAAGGAGAGGAGAGGGCGGGGCTCTGGCCCGCCTCGGACTCACGCCGAGGCCGGGTGCCCTACTCGTGTATGGCCCATGGCCGACCCGGCAGTCACCCGACCGACGTTAGTGCCCGAGCCGGACCGAGGCAACCATCGGGACCGCGGGCGCACGCTGTGTGGTCCGGCGGCGAGGTGCTTCCGGGCGAAGGCGACGGCCCTTGTGTGGGTGTGAACCGACGCGCCACGCCGACTGATTCATCCTGATATGTCGCAGCCTCGACTACATTGACCTCCGAGGAGGCGGATCTTGACGTCGGACACGCCATGAAGCACATGTTGTCGGCCGGCACGGACCCGGCCGGGCGGCGGATGGTGTTGTGGGGGCTGCTCCGCGGCGCGCTGATGTCGGCCCTGATGCTGGTGGTGTACTACCTCATCCCACTGGATCGTCGGCTCGACATCCAGGCCGCCATCGGACTCGTCGTCGGACTCGTCGCGTTCGTCGCGCTGGTGGTCCGGCAGGTCGACGCGATCGAGCGCTCGGAGCGGCCGCGCCTGCGTGCCTACGAGGCGGTGGCCGTCTCGCTGCCCTTCCTGCTGGTGCTCTTCGCCGCGACCTACTTCCTGATCGACTCCGACCAGGCGGACTCCTTCACCGAACGGATGTCCCGCACCGACGCGCTGTACTTCACCGTCACCGTCTTCGCCACCGTCGGCTTCGGCGACATCGCGCCGCAGACCGAGACCGCGCGTGTGGTCACGACGATCCAGATGCTGGTGGACCTGGTCGCGCTGGGCGTGATCGCACGAGTCATCCTGGGCGCGGTCCGGGTGGGCCTGCGCAGGCAGTCGGGTGGATCGGACGGCGATGCCGTTTCCGACCTCGACCCGGACCGGGACGACCTCCCGGAGATGCCTCCCGACCCGCCCCCACCCGGCGCGTAGGGCACCTCGGACGACCGGGCTCGAGGAAGCCGCCCGATCGGGGTTTACGACCATAAACTCATCTGTAAAAACGCCTTGCGATCATCACATCCACCCGGCCTGCTTCCGTGTGTCGACCATTCCCGAAAGGGCTCGACCGGCACAGGATGGTGCCCGTCGTTTCCGGCTGGTCGGAACGGTGGAAAAGCCCGCAAGGAGAGGAAACGACGATGAGCGACGCCCCGGTCGTCACGTACGGAAGCTATCTGCGCCTGGACACGCTGCTGTCCTGCCAGGAGCCGCGGACCGAAGCGCACGACGAGATGTTGTTCGTGGTCATCCACCAGGTCTACGAACTGTGGTTCAAGCAGATCCTGCACGAGGTCGCGTTGCTCCAGCGCCAGTTGGAGGGCGGCAACGGCGCCGGCGCCCTGCACACGGCACGTCGGGTCGCCAAGATCCTGAAGACGGTCGTCGGCCAACTCGACGTCCTCGAGACCATGACGCCCCGGCAGTTCGCGTCCTTCCGCGACGCGCTCGGCACCTCGAGCGGGTTCCAGTCGGCGCAGTTCCGCGAGTTGGAAGCCGTGCTCGGACGCCGGGAGTTCGGGTCCTTCGAAACCGGTCACGAAGAGCGGCTCAAGGCCGCCGCGCACCGCCCGTCGGTGTTCGACTCGCTGCTGCGCCACCTCGCCGTCCTGGGCTACGCGGTCCCCGCGCGGGTCCTGGAACGGGACACGAGCGTCGCGTGGCGACCGGACCCGGAGGTCCAGGAGGTCCTCGAGGCCGTGTACCTCGACGAGACCGCGCACGCGACACAGGTCTGCGAGGCCCTCGTCGACATCGACGAGGGCCTCCAGGAATGGCGCTACCGGCACATGAAGATGGTCGAGCGCACCATCGGCGCCAAGATCGGCACGGGCGGCTCCGCCGGCGCCGAGTACCTGCGCGCGACGTTGTTCTCGCCGGTCTTCCCCGACCTGTGGGAGGTCAGGTCCCAGGCCTGAGCCGCACCCCGCGGCGCAGCCCGGGGCCGGCCCCGGGCCCGGGCCCGGCCCGACTCTGCCCGCCCCATCCGCGGATCGGCGGCGCGCCCTACTCCGTCCGCAGCGCCGTCGCCGTGCGCGCCTTGGCCGCCCAACTCGCGGGCAGGGCCGCGCCCAGGACCGCGATCAGCACGCCCGCGAGACCGAGCAGGACCAGTTGCCACGCGTCGTACACCTCGAGGATGCTCGGCGGCAGGTTGGTGCCCGCCGCGTGCCCCATCACCGGCACCACATAGGCGTGCAGCGCGAACCCGGCCGGCACACCGACCAGGCCGCCGAGCAGGCCGATGCCCGCGACCGAGGCGAGGACCAGGCTCAGCGTCTGCCTCGGCGTCATGCCCAGGGCCTTGCACACACCGATGTCGTGCACGCGCTCCCTGGTGTCCAACACGACCGAGTTGAGCACGCCGAGCGCCGCCACGGCGACCAGCATGAGGGTGAGCAGGACGGCCATCGTGTTCAGGATCAGGATCATGCCCTCCGCCTCGGTGGGGGAATTGACCAGCACATCGCCGCCCAACGGCCGTACCACCGCCTCGAGTTGCCGGGCGTACTCGGCGGGTGACAGGCCCGAGCCGACCTCGACCAGGAAGATGTCGGGACGGGCGGCGGCGAAGGCGGCGAGGTCAGCGTGCAGGCGCATGCCGTCGTCCGAGGTGTCGAAGGCCTCGCCGACAATCCGCAGGGTCTGCGTGTCGCCCCGATAGGTCACCCGTACCGGGTCGCCGATCCTGGTTCCGGTGCGTTCCAGGAAACGGGTGGGCACCGCGACCTCGCCGGGTCCGGCGATCCAGTGCCCGGAGATCATCTCGTAGCTGCCCGGCCGGGAATCGCCCTGGTACAGCGTCGCCCGAACCGAGCCGGCCACCCCGGTCACGGTGACGTCCGCCTGGGCCAGGCCGTAGTACGACGCGGTGCCCCGCTGCGCCTCGATCGCGGCGCGCACCCGTGCCGTGTCGACGGCGGCCTCGGCGGTGTCGCCCTTCCCGGGCTGCGGTCCGCCCGGCCCGACCGGTCCGCCCGGCCCCTCGGACAGCCCGCCGCCGATGACGGTGATCGCGGCGCGGTTCTCCGGGTCCTGCGCCTCGCCGACCGCGTTCAGAGACGAGGTCAGCCCCACCGCGAAGGTCGCCGCGACCGTACCGAAGGCCACCGCGAGCAACATCGCGAGCATCCGCACCGGGTGCGCGAACGGACTCGCGAGGCCGTACGTCAGCGCACGCGGCAGCGGCAGCCGGCCCGCCGCGCGGTGCGCCCACTGGCCCCGTCCGGTACGCGGCGCGCGGCCGATCGCGATGGCCTCGACCGTACGCAGCCGCCCGGCCCGCAGCGCGGGCACCAGCGCCGCGAGCACGACCACCAGCAGGGCCGCCGCCGGCACCAGGACGTCCACCCACCAGGCCACCGCCAGCGACGTGTCGCCGTAGACCTCCTCGGTGTCCGACAGCAGCGGCAGCGCCATCAGGTTGCCCAGTACGACACCCACCCCGATGCCGACGGAGGCCGGGATCAAGGCTTGGGCCACATAGGCCCGGACCACCTCGCGCGGGGTGAAGCCGATGGCCTTGAGGATGCCGATCCGGCGCAGCCCGGTGCCGACCGCGCCACTGACGACGCTGCCGACGATGATCACCGACATCGCGATGCCCAGCGCGCCGAACGCCATCAGGAACGGGATGGTCGGCGCGGCGTTCTGATCGGCGGCGCGTTTGGTGTCCAGGTACGACTGGCTGCCCAACAGCGCGTCGGGCGGTACGGCCGCGGCGAGTCGGGCCCGGGCGGTGGTGATGTCGTCGTTGCCGCCCGCCGCGGCGAAGCGGTAGAGCATCTGGGTGGTGAGCGGCCCGGTCGACGCCGCGATCGCGGTGACCTGCTCGGGCGTGGCCCACACGTCGGCGGTCTTGCTCGCCGACATGGCGATGCCCACGATGGTCAGGGTCGGGGCGTCCGCGGCATCGGACGCGCGCAGGATGGAGCCGAGCCGGATGTCGGGGCCGCCGAAGGAGGCGGACACGACGATCTCGCCCGGGCCGGCCGCCCATCGGCCGGACCTCAGGTCCAAGTCGTCCACGTCGGCATCGGGACCGGGCCGCCCGACCAGGGTCAGCGGTGGCAGGTGCCCGCCGCCGCCGGTCACCGGGCGCAACGTCGTGGACGGGAACGGCCCCGCGGTCGCGGTGACGCCGGACTGCCTTCGGGTGGCGTCCAGTTGTGCCGCGCTCGCCGCGGCCGGGTCGTACTGCACGCTCAGGTGTGCGCCGTGCTGCTGTGCGAAGGCGTGGTCGAACGGCGCGTTCGCGGCGACCATGAGCGACCCGGCGACCACGGCCGAGGCCACCGCCATCATCGTGGCCAGCGCGATCACCAGGGTCTGCACCCGCCGTCGACCCACACCGGAACGCACCACCCGGCCCAGTGCGGAGCCGCCGAGGCCGATCATCGGACGGCCTCCGCGCGCGTGTCGAGCGCGAGGTGCCCGTCGACCAGATGGATCGTGCGGCTCGCGCACGCCTGGGCCAGCGCCAGGTCGTGGGTGACCAGCACGATGGTCTGCCCGTCCCGGTGCAGGTCCACCAGCAGCTCCCGTACGTCGTGCCCAGACGCGGTGTCCAACGCGCCGGTCGGCTCGTCCGCGAGCAGCAGTGCGGGCCGATTGACCAGCGCCCGGGCCACCGCGACGCGCTGGCGTTCGCCGCCGGAGAGCCGGCCCGGGTAGGCGTGGGCGTGCCGTTGGATGCCCAGCACCTCCATCAACTCGGCGGCGCGGGCCGCCGAGTTGCGTCGGGAGGAACCGGTGAGTTGGGCCGGAAGCCGGATGTTGTCGGCGACGGTGAGGTCGTCGAGCAGGTTGAAGAACTGGAAGACCATGCCGATGTGTTCGCGGCGAAAGCGGGCCAGCGCGTGCTCGCTCAGCCCGTCGATCCGCCGGCCGGCCACGGTCACCGCGCCCTCGGTCGGCTTGTCCAGCCCGGCGATCAGGTTCAGCAGCGTGGACTTGCCGCTGCCCGAGGGACCGGTCACCGCGAGCGCCTCGCCCTGGGCGACGCCGAGGTCGAGCGGTCCGAGCGCGGGTGCGCCGGCGCTGTCGTAGCGCTTGGCCACGCCCGCCAGTTCGATCACGTGAGTCATGGGGATCGTCCGTCCTTGACGTCGAGAGGGAGGTGTCATTGCCGGCTCAGCGAACGTAGGGGCGGGTGCCGATCCGGCGCGTCGGCCGCCCAACCGACATTCGGCCCTCCGCGCGGAGGACCCGGGCGCGGGGTCATCCCTGCGAAGTACGTCGCACGGAGCGCGGCTTGGTCGCGCGGGCGGATGCGGCCCCGCGTGGGCGGACCGCACAATGAGCCGGTGGATACCGAAGACGAGCCGGGGGTCCGGCGTGGATGGCGGGCGCAACTGGCGTTCACGCTGCGCTCGGAGGCGGGTACGGCCCCGCTCTCGCGGCGGGCGATATCCGTCGATGTGGTGTTGGCCGTCGTGCTGACCGTGCTCGCGCTGGTGGTGGCGGCTCGGTATCCCGACAGCGGTCCGGTCCAGGACGCGCGGCAGGTCCCGTACGAGTCCGCCGAGCATCCGGCCCCACGGATACCGCCGGTTCAGCCGGTCCAGCCGGTCCAGCCGGTTCAGCCGGTGCCGCCGGGGGTCCGGCCACCCGAGGAACGGAGGCCGTCCTCCGTCAGCGGTCCGGTCCAGGACGCGTGGCAGGTCCCGTACGAGTCCGCCGAGCATCCCTCCCCACCGCGACCGCCGATACCGCCGGAGGGCTGGCCGCCCGACGAACGGGGACTGTCCTCCGTGCCCTGGCCGTTCGTGGTGCTCTCCGCGCTGCCGCTGGCCGTGCGACGCCGGTACCCGCTGGCCGCGTTCGCCGCGGTGCTGAGTGCAGGGGTGGCCATCGGCGAGGACGACGCGTCCTGGATCAACGTGCTGACCTGCGTGATCGGCGCCTACAGCGCCGTCGTCTACAGCCGCTACCGGGTGCGCGCGGTGTCCGTGCTGGTGGGTGCCGCGGTGTTGGCCGGCGCGGCGTTCCGGGACTCGGCGCCGATCCTGCCGGGCTGGTCGAGCCCGGGAGTGGTGCTGCTGGTCGCGGGCGGGATGGCCGGCCTGGTGCTGTTCTGGCGACGGCAGTTGGCGGCGAGCCGGGATCGGTACACCCGGCTCCAGCAGGACCAACAGGAGGCCACCCGCCGGGCGGTCGAGGAGGAGCGGTCCCGGATCGCCGCCGAACTGCACGATGTGGTGACGCACAATGTCAGCGTGATGGTGATCCAGGCGGGGGCCGCGCGCAAGGTGATGGACGCGGCGCCGGAACGCTCGAAGGAGGCACTGCTCGCGGTCGAGGCCGGCGGGCGGGCCGCGATGGCCGAACTGCGCCATGTGATGGGACTGCTCGCCGCCGCGGACCACGAGCGCCCCGACGACCTCGAACCCCAACCCGGACTCGACCGACTGGGCGAGCTGATCGAGCGGGTGCGCGCGTCCGGTACGCCGGTGCGCGTGGCGATGTCGCTGCCGCCGGACCCGCTGCCGCCCGGGGTGGATCTCGCGTCGTATCGGGTGGTCCAGGAGGCGCTGACCAATACGATCAAGCACGCGCCCGGCGCGGCGGCCAGTGTCGTCATCGGCTATACGGGGGACTGCTTGGAGATCGAGGTCATCGACACCGGAGGCACGCACGGCGGCCGGTCGATGGACGGCAACGGCCGGGGGCTGATCGGGCTGCGCGAGCGGTTGGCGGTCTACGGCGGCGAGTTGACCGCCGGGCCGACCCTGGTCGGCGGGTACCGGATCCGGGCCGCGGTCCCGTGGCGGACGGCGTGAATCGACCGGCGCTGCGGGTGGTCATCGCCGACGACCAGGCACTGGTGCGTACCGGCTTCGGGATGATCCTGGCCTCGGACGGCATCGAGGTGGCGGCCGAGGCGGCCAACGGGGTCGAGGCGATCGCCGCGGTGCGGCGCACCCGACCCGACGTGGTGCTCATGGACATCCGCATGCCGCAGATGGACGGCATCGAGGCCACCCGCCGGATCCTCGCCGACGGCGGCTCGGCCGGCACCCGGGTGATCATCCTGACCACGTACGACCTGGACCATTATGTCTACGCCGCGCTCACCGCCGGGGCCAGCGGCTTCCTGCTCAAGGACGTCACCCCCGAGCAACTGGTCGCCGCCGTGTGCCTGGTCCAGGCCGGCGACGCGCTGCTCGCGCCGACCATCACCCGCCGGCTGATCGAGCGTTTCGCGCATCGCGACGAACCGCGTGGCACGCCGCATCGCGATCTGTCCGAGCTGACCCCGCGCGAGTTGGAGGTGCTCCGGCTGCTGGCGACGGGTCTGAGCAACGCCGAACTCGCCGAGCGGTTGTCGCTGAGCCCGACCACGGTCAAGACCCACATCGGCCGCATCCTGTCGAAGCTGAACCTCCGGGACCGGGTGCAGGCGGTGGTGCTGGCGTACGAGACCGGGCTGATCGCACCGGGCGGCGCGGCCTAGCGGCGGCATCCGGTATCGCTCGGCGTCGCCTGCCCGGTCGGGCGAAGGCCGACGCCCGCATCCCGCTCCTGCGCCGGCGGCACGCGTCCGCGACCCGTGCGCCTGGCCGCAGCGCGGCCGGCCACCGAGTCCGGTATCCCGCGCTCGCGCCGGATGCGGCGCTCGCGGGCGGGTGCCGTGCGCGGGCTGCCCCTATGCTGCCGATCATGGGGAGTCTTTCGCGAATATCGGTGTGGGTGCCGCGCGGTCCGGCCATGGGGATGGTGTGCACGGCGGCCGTCGGCGTGCTCGTGGTGGCGTTCACGATCGTGGACATGGTGCCGATGGACGGTACGGACACGCTGGGCCTGGTACCGGTCTTCGCCGCGTGTGCCGCGTTGTTCGCCCGCCGGGATCACCCCATCACAGTGCTGCTGCTGACCCTGCTGGCGTCGGCGGTGTACTACCCGTTCGTGGTGGCGGACGGACCGCTGTTCCTGACCTTCGCCGTGGCCCTGTACAGCGCGGCGGCGCACGGGCACCTGGTGATCACCATGGTCGTCGGCGCCGGATTCGCGACCGCCGTCGGCGTCTCCGAACACCGCGCCGGCGCGAACCATCTCGCGGACGCCGCGCTGTTCCTGATGTTCGGCTGGATCGTCGCGGTGATCGCGATCGGCGGGATGCTGCACAACCGCAACGCGTACCTGGCCGAGGCGCATCGCCGCGCGGAGGAGGCGGAGCACGCCCTGGAGGCGGAGGCCCGGCGCCGTGCGGTGGAGGAACGGCTGCGAATCGCACGGGAGTTGCATGACGTGCTGGGCCACCACCTGTCACTGATCAACGTGCAGTCCGGGGCCGCGTTGCACGGTTTCGCGCGTGCCCCGGACCGGGCCGAGCAGGCGCTCGACGCGATCAAGCGGACCAGCCGCGACGCGCTGCGCGAACTGCGCGAGACGCTCGGCGTGTTGCGGCAGGTGGACGAGGAGGCGCCGACGGCGCCCGCGCCCGGCTTGGCCGCGCTCGACGAGCTGATCGCGCACATGGGTCGGGCCGGTATCGAGGTGCGCCTGGAACTACCCGGCGACTCACGGCCCTTGCCGCCGGCAGTGGATCTGGCCGCGTATCGGATCGTGCAGGAGGCGCTGACGAACGTGACCCGGCACTCGGGGGCGGCGTCGGCCGTGGTGCGGATCGAGTTCGAGGAGAGGCGGGTACGAGTGCGGATCGACGACGACGGGCGGGCCGGCGCGGGGGGTTCCCCGGACGGCCGCGACGCGGTGCGTCCGGAGGATGCCCACGGTGCGGCGGGTGGACCGGGCGGCGGGAGCGGGGTCGCGGGCATGGGTGAACGGGCCCGGGCGTTGGGCGGCGAGTTCGAGGCCGGCGCGCGGCCGGGTGGCGGGTACCGGGTCAGCGCGTCGTTGCCGCTGCGCCGGGAGGGCGCCGCGTGATCCGGGTGTTGCTCGCGGACGACCAGGCCCTGGTCCGGGCCGGCCTGCGCTGGATCCTGGACAACGAGGACGACATCACGGTGGTCGGCGAGGCCGTCGACGGCACGGAGGCGGTCGCGCTCGCGGGCGAACTGCGGCCGGACATCGTGTTGATGGACATCCGGATGCCGCGACTGGGCGGCCTGGAGGCGGCCCGACGAATCATCGCCGACGAACTCCTCGCCGAGGTGCGGGTGGTCATCCTGACCACCTTCGACCTGGACGAATACGTGTACGGTGCGCTGCGCGCGGGCGCGAGCGGCTTCCTGGTCAAGGACACCGAACCGGTCGAACTGATCCACGGCGTACGGGTGGTCGCGCGCGGTGACGCGCTGATCTCGCCGACGATCACCCGCCGGCTGATCGCCGAGTTCGCCGGCCGGGTCGCGCCGCCGGAACCGGACCCGCGGGTCCAGGCGTTGACCGATCGAGAACGCGAGGTGATGGCCCTGGTCGCGGCCGGGTTGTCCAACGACGAGATCGCGGCCCGGCTGGTGCTGAGCCCCGCTACGGCCAAGACGCACGTGAGTCGGATCATGACCAAGGCCGCGGTCCGCGACCGGGCCCAACTCGTGGTGCTGGCCTACGAATCGGGGATGGTGACGCCCGGCTGGCTGGGCTGACCGGATCCGGGCCGGTGCGGGAATGGCCGGGGCCGGTCGGGGGCGGCTCCGGGACCACCCGCAACCGGGGGTGTACACCGGACGCAACCGTGGGGGTATCCGCCGGCGCGGCGGGCCCACCGGGGGCGTCCGGCCGTACCGTGCCTGCGCAGGACGCCCGGCGGCCGTCCTGCCGAGAGGCTTGTGGACAAGAGACACCACGTCCCCAAGCCCCTCCTGCGGATCGAGGAAGCAATGTCCGAGACCCCGGTTTCCTACCCCCCGCCCGGCGTCGACCCCGGCCCGCCGGCCCGGCGACGCACCGACCGCCCGAGCGTGTTCGAGCGCATCGCGGGCTGGGCGCACCGGCGCCGCAAGGCGGCCCTGCTGGCATGGGTCGCGGTGCTGATCGCGGTCAGCGGCATCGCGATGGCGATCGGCAGCGATTACCACAACGACTTCTCGCTCCCGGGCACCGAGTCGCAGCAGGCCGCCGACACGCTGAAGCAACACGGCGCAACCCAAGCCGGCGACAGCGTACAGATCGTCCTGCACGACAAGGCGCCGGTGTCGGTACCCGCGACCCGGGAACGGGTCGAGCGCATGCTCGGCGCGGTACGCGACCTCCCACACGTGGCCGAGGTGCGCAGTCCGTACGACGACGCGAACGCCGTCTCGCGGGACGGACTGACCGCGTACGCCACGGTCACCCTGGACGGCGTCGGCACGGACGTGCCCAAGGACGCGGTGACCAGGATCATCGATACCGCGCAGGCCGCCGAGACGCGCGAGGCGACGCTGCGGGTCGAACTCGGCGGTGACCAGATCCGCGGCGCCCAGGAGGGCGGCGGCGGTGCGGCCGAGGGCGCGGGCATGCTCGGCGCGCTGGTCGTCCTGGTGTTCCTGTTCGGTTCGCTCGTGGCCGCCGCCGTACCGCTGCTGACCGCCATCTTCGCGGTGGGCAGCACCCTCGGCCTGGTCGTGCTCGCCTCGCACCTGGCCAACATCGCCGACTTCACGCCGCCGGTGATGATGCTGGTGGGCCTGGGCGTCGGGGTGGACTACGCACTGCTCATCTTCTCCCGCTACCGCGCCGAACTGCTGCGTGGTGCGGACGCCGAACAGGCCACCCGACGCGCCCTGGACACCGCGGGTCGCACCGTGTTCTTCGCCGCCTGCACGGTGATCATCGCGCTGCTGGGCCTGGTCACGCTGGGCTTGGGCTCGCTGCGCGGCGTGGCGCTCGCCGTCGCGCTGACCGTACTGATGACCATGCTCGCGTCGCTGACCCTGCTGCCCGCGTTGCTCGGCCTGTTCGGCAAGCGCATCCGGCGCAACGTCGAGCGCCGCGCGGCCAAGAGCAAGGTTGTCGAGGGCACCCGCTGGCGCTCCTGGGCCGCCCTGGTACAGCGCCGTCCGTGGCTCGCGCTGATCGTCCCGGTCGTCGCGCTGGTCGGCCTGGCCGCACCCGCGGTCGACATGCGCCTCGGCTTCGCCGACGCCGGCAACGACGCGGCGGCCAAGACCAGTCGGCAGGCGTACGACCTGCTCGCGGACGGGTTCGGGCCCGGCTTCAACGGGCCGCTGTTCGTGGTCGTCGAGGGTGACGCCGGCGCGGCGGAGCAGACCAGGAGCACGCTCGAAGGCACTCCCGGGATCGCCGCGGTGAGCCCGATCCTGCCGTCCGGTGACCCGCGGGTGTCCACGGTGATCGCCTACCCGAAGTCCGCACCCCAGGACGAGGCGACCACCAGGCTGGTCGAGCACCTGCGCGAGGACGTCATGCCGGACGTGGAACGCGGCACCGGCGCCACCGTCCTGGTCGGCGGCGGCACGGCCGCGGTCGAGGACTTCGCGGCCAAGGTCGCCGACCGACTGCCGCTGTTCGTGGCGATCGTGGTGGGTCTGTCGTTCGTGCTGCTCCTGCTGGTGTTCCGGTCGATCCTGGTGCCGCTGAAGGCCGCGCTGCTCAACCTGCTCAGCATCGGTGCCGCGATGGGCGTGATCACGCTGGTGTTCCAACACGGCATGTTCGGTGTGCAGGAGGGCCCGATCGAGGCGTTCATCCCGGTGATGATCTTCGCGATCGTGTTCGGGCTCTCGATGGACTACGAGGTCTTCCTGCTCGCCCGTGTCCACGAGGAGTGGCAGCGCACCCGGGACGCCGGGCAGGCGGTCCGCGAGGGTCTGGCGACCACCGGCAAGGTGATCACCGCGGCGGCGGCCATCATGATCGTGGTCTTCGGCGCCTTCGTACTGAGCGAGGACCGCATGTTGCAGCAGTTCGGCCTCGGCCTGGCGGTCGCGATCCTGCTCGACGCGCTGGTGATCCGCTGCCTGATCGTGCCCGCGGTGATGCGTCTGTTCGGTGCCCGGGCCTGGTGGCTCCCGCGCCCGCTGGAGCGCGCACTGCCGCGGATCGCTCTCGAGCACGACTGACCCGCGAGGCGTCGAGCACACCGGTCGGCCGGCGGTGGCGGCGAAGGACTCACGTCCTTCATCGCCACCGCTCTCGCGCGTTCGACGTGCGGTACGCGGTCGGCCGCGAGTGAGCAGCCTCGGGCACGCCTTCAGGTGGGTGTGCGCGGGGCCGTCGACGCGAGCAGTAGGAGCAGTTCGATCACGAGGGCGACCAGGCAGGCCAGGAGGCCGAGGGCCAACACCGCGCCCTGGACCACCGGATAGTCGCGGTCGAGGATCGCCTCGACCAGGCACGAGCCGAGCCCGGGCCACGCGAACACGCTCTCCGCGATCACCGCACCGCCCGACAACGCGATGGTGGCGGTGAAGGCGCGGTCCAGGCCGCGTCGGTGACCACCCCGGCGGCTGACCGCCACCGCGATCCCGAGCGGGACGGCGACGAAGGGCAGTACCGACACCACGGACAGCGCCGACTCGACGGCACGCGGCAGCCGTTGCGCGAGCACGTCGGTCACCGGCTCGCCGCTGCGGAACGAGGTGCCCAGATCGCCGGACGGCAGCCCGGACACGTAGTCGCCGAACTGTGCGACCCGCGACCTGTCCAACCCCAGTTCGTGCCGCACCTGTTGGGTTCGCGCGGAATCCGCGTTCCGGCCGGCGACGACAGCGGCCGGGTCCCCCGGTATCAACCGCACGATCGTGAACGTGCCCACGACCAGGACGCCCAACACGAGGACGACCCCCACGAGGCGACCCAACAGACGGCGCACGCCATGCGTGGGCGGGTCGTCATCCGGCGCGCACGGATCGACCGGTGGCACGTCGACGCCGATGCTGGTGCCGACACCGTCGGCTCGGTGGACGCGAGTGCCCGGGATGGTCATGAACGCTCCTTGGCCGGGGGAGAGGAACGGACGGGCGGAGCAGCACGGTTGGGACGGATCCGGGGGCGAATGGGTTCCGTGGGAAATGGGATGCCGCAAGCGGGCCGTGGCGCGGACGCGGTGCGCCTGTCACCCGCGGCGGCGGGTCACCGGTGACGGGTCGAGGGCTGCGATATGCGCGCTCCGGCGGCCCGGTTCGGTCTCTCGCTCGGGATCGCCGGCTTCCTCTCGCAGGCCCCGGGCGTCGCCGACGGGCATCACGCGTGCGGCTCGGAGCGCGGGGGCGTCCACGTGAGGAGTCCGGTTGCCGGTCGTGCCCGCGCCGAGGCGGCCGGCTTCCCACCGGTGGACGGCTTTCGGCCCTTCGTCCCGGTGGTGGACGCGGCAAGCGGCGCGCCGGCGGTGTTTCGTGCGCCTCGGTCTCGTGGGCGGTGGTGTTTCCGCGGTGTTGTCCGAGTGGTCGGCCGGGCGTTTCTCGGGTCAGGTCGGGTTGCTTCGGTGGATGTGATCGAGGACCAGGCGGCCGCGTGGGGAGAGCCGGTAGCCGACGTCCAGGCTTTCGGTGAGGCCGCGTTCCTTGAGTTTGCGGACATCCACCTTGAAGGGGAGCTTCTCCCGGTCGACGCCGGCGGCCAGGTCGGCGGCGCGCACCGCGGGATTCGCGTCGATCAGTTCCAACATCGCGGTGGTCCACGGCCCGTGACCGCTTCGTGCGTCCAGGCGGCGCAGTCCCGCGACGATCTCGTCGAGCTCCTTCGCCGACAGGTCGGTGTCCGAGCGCAGGCTCACCCGTGGGTCGGCGCCGACGAAGCGCAGGCCGATCCGGTACAACTGCCGGTCTTCGCCGGGGCGCTGATGGGCAAGCACTTCCGCTCTGGTGGCGTAGCCGGCCCGTTGTGCGTCCCGGTCGGTCACACTCGCCTCCGATACGGCCGCGACCTCGTCCACCTCCAGCACGCCGACCTCCGTGCGCAGTGTGCTGCCGAGGCGGACGGCGGGCGTGCGCCAGCGACGGAAGGCGAGGTCGACGTCGCCGGACGCGATCTTGACCAGTACGTCGTGTGTGAACAACAACGGCAACTCCGTGTCCTGGATCCCGGCCGGCGCATGGCCCCGCCGACGCCGGTGTGCTGCCGGTGTGGTGCCCACGCGGCACGGACGACACACCGGGTCGATCCCCGAATACCGACGATACGGGCCCGGATGCGGGGCGGACGGCTCAGGCCCGGGGTTCCCGGAGGGTGGGGACGAGGAGCGTGGCGACGATTTTGTGGACGGCTTCGGGTGTCGGTGGGGTGCCGTTCCGGTCGGCGAAGAGCATGTGGCCGGTGCCGATCAGGGTGGGGGCGAGCGTGTCGATGTCGGCGTCGGCGGCGATGCGGCCGAGGTCGCGTTCGGCGGTGAGGTAGGAGGCGAGCATGGCGGTGGCCTCCGTCAGGACCGGGATGCCGGTCGGCGTGCTGCGGCGGAGGCGGGTGCGCAGGTCGTCGCGGGAGGTGACGAGGCCGACGATCGCGACGGCCACCGATTCGAACAGGCCGGTCAGCGCGCCGGTGACGTTGTCGGCGACGGTCCCGGTGCCGGCCTCCTCGCGTAGGACGTCGGCTCGGCGGTCGATGCGGGCGATGCGGTCCAGTACGAGGTCGGCCAGGAAGGCGTCGAAGTCGGTGAAGTGCCGGTGCAGTACGCCCTTGGCGCAGCCCGCCTCGGTGGTGACCGCCCGGCTGGTCAGCGCGCTGGGGCCGGCGCGGAGCAGGACGCGCTCGGCTGCGTCGAACAACTGCTCGCGCGCGTCGCGGATGGCCGTTCCGGTGGGCACCGTGCATCGCCTCTTTCTGTCGCCGTCTCTTCGTGCCGTCGCGGTCCGATCGCGCGATCCCCTCGCGCGGGCTTTCGCGCCGTCCCATCGTGCCGTCTCTTCACGTCGTCTCGTCGTGCCGTGTCGATTCCGTCGATTCTCGCGCGTGCGGGTGGCCCTCGTTGACGAGTGGGCATCTGCCCATTCATAGTGGGCGCATGCCCACTATGCCGCCGGGGCCCGAGCGCGTACCCGGTTCCGAAGCCCCGCCCCACCTGCACCGCCGAATGGCCGAGTCGTTCGGCATGGATCCCGAACGCTACGACCGGGCCCGGCCCCGCTACCCGGACGCCCTCGTGGCGCGGATCGTGGCCGCCGCGCCCGGGCCCGCCGTTCTCGATGTCGGCATCGGTACCGGCATCGCGGCCCGGCAGTTCCGGGCGGCCGGCTGCGATGTGCTCGGTGTCGAGGTCGACGCGCGTATGGCCGCGTGGGCGCGCGGGCGTGGACTCGACGTCGAGGTGGCCGCGTTCGAGGAGTGGGACCCGGCCGGCCGAGCGTTCGACGCGGTCGTCGCCGCGCAGACCTGGCACTGGGTGGACCCGGTCGCGGGGGCGGTGAAGGCGGCCGAGGCGTTGCGGCCCGGCGGGCGGCTCGCCCTGTTCTGGAACGTGGAGCTACCGCCCTCCGAGATCGCGGAAGCCTTCGCCGAGGTCTACCGGCGGATGTTGCCCGACTCGCTCGCGGCACGGCGATGGGCGAGCGGCTCGGTCGGACACGCGGCGCTGTGCGCCGGGGCCGAGGACGGGATACGCGCCGCGGGCGGGTTCGACGAGCCGGAGCGGTGGCACTTCGACTGGGAACGGCACTACACCCGGGACGAGTGGCTGGACCAACTGCCCACCACCGGCGACCACACCCGACTCCCGGCGGCCGAGACGGCAGCGTTGTCGGCGGCTGTCGGAGCCGTCGTCGACGCGTCGGGAGGCGGCTTCACGATGCGCTACACCGCGGTGGCGGTGAGCGCGTCGCGCACCGAGGTCCGCTGACCGGGCGACCCGGTCGCGGGCGCCGGGCCGGGTGCTCGCCTTCGTCGCGCCGGGGCTCGCCGTCGCCGCGCCGGGCGAAATCGCGTGTCGGGCGGCACGTACGGATGCCGCCGCCTCGCTATCTTGGGCCGTCTCGGGGGAGCGCACTGGGCGATCCTCCCCGGACCGAGGAGCCGCGTGTGTCCAGGGAACCCGCTTTCGAGGAAGCCGAGGTGATCGTGTTCCGTGATGTCGCGGAGTTCGAGACCTGGTTGGACACGCACGTCGAACTGGCGGTCGGGGTGTGGCTGAAGATGGCGAAGAAGGGTTCCGGCATCGCGTCGCTGACCAGTGACGAGGCGGTCGACGTCGGCCTTTGCTACGGCTGGATCTCGGGACAGCGCAAGTCGTACGACGACGACTACTACCTGCAGAAGTATGTACCGCGCCGCCCGCGCAGCCGGTGGTCGCAGGTCAATGTGGCCAAGGTCGAGGAACTGAGCGCGGCCGGGCGGATGCGGCCCGCCGGGCTGGCCGAGGTCGAGGCGGCGAAGGCCGACGGGCGGTGGGAGGCGGCGTACGAGTCGCAGCGCGACGCCGTGGTCCCGCCCGATCTGGCCGCCGCCCTGGCGGAGAACCCGCGGGCCGCTCGGGCGTTCGAGGAACTCGGCCGGACGCAGCGGTACGCGGTGATCCTTAAGCTGATCACCGCGCGCACCGCCGCGACCCGCGAGAGTCGGCTGCACAAGGCGATCACCGAACTCGCGACGACCGACGCCGCCGGCTGACGGACGCCCGCGCCCCGCATTCCGCACGTGCTCGGGCGCGCCATATCGCCGAGGTGACCGGCTACGTGCTCGCCGCGCGCAGTTCGTCGCGCAGCCGCAGGAGCCGTCGGCCTCGCGCTCGGGCCGGCCGCAGCGCCGACGTGACGACCGGGGTGGCGCCCGTCAGCGCTGTCGTGGTGGTCGCGGTCGTGGTGCCGCGCGCGGCGGCGACCGCGGTGCCGAGGGCGGTGGTCGCGGCGAGGGCGATTCGTCCGCGACCGGCGCCGATTCGAGCGTGCCTCGCGGATATCGGCACCGCGGGCGTGCCATGTATCCACCAGTTCGGTGAATGCCTCTCGCTCCCCGAGTCGGCATCGCACCACCGGCGGTTCGCTGTGCTTGTCCCCGGCCACCACACCTCCTTGCCGACTGTGTGCCGGGTAAGTCGGTGGTGCGGGCGAAAGGGTTCACGACCCGAGGAGTCGACGGGAGCCGTCACACGTCCGTGACTCCCCGGATCCGGCTGATCCCGGCGGTGCTCGTGACCACGACGAACGGGTTGGCGATGGCCGCGCGTTGGGCGTCGAGGTACAGCAGGCCGCGCTCGCCGACGGTGAGCTGCGGACCCTCGGCGATGGTCGCGGTCCACCCGCGCGGGAGCACGTCGTCGGTGAGCGGTGGGTCGTACAGGTCGAGGATGACCTCGATCTCGCCTCGGCCCGGCAGCGACACCGAACCACGCGTCCGCAGGATGTCCATGTGTCGAGTGTCGGTCGGGCGACTCCCGTGCGCCGGCCCGGAAGCGAACGCGCCACCCGGGGTGTGGGGGCGCGGGGGCGCGGTCAGCCCTCGCTCCGGGTGAGGATGACGGCGTAGCGGCACTCGGTGGTGCCGGTGTTGGCGAAGACGCACGGGGTGGGCTCACCCAGTTCGAGCGTGTCGCCCGCGTCGAGTTCGTGGACCGTATCGCCCTCATGGAAGGTCAGTCGGCCGTCGAGCACCCAGACGACCTGGCGGATGAAGGCGAAGGCCGCGGCCGGATAGGGCACCCGGGCGCCGGCGGGGAGGCGGATCTCGGCGATCTCCGCGGGGAAGTGTGGCCGGGTGATCTGTCGGCGGCGATACCCGGTGGCGGGATCGCGCCACTGCGTGGCGTCGGCCAGGCGCCGCACGCGACCGGCATCCTCCCGGCCTTCGTCGTTCCCGGGCACGCCGTTGTCTCCTTCCTGCTCGCCCTCTCCGGCAGTGCCTTCGGCGAGAGCGAGCAGGGAGGAGACGCTGAGTCGGAAGGCGGCGGACAGCCTGCCGAGGATGACGGCGGTCGGGTTGCTCTCGCCGCGTTCGATCCGGTTGATCATGGCGCGAGAGACGCCGGAGGCGTCGGCGAGTTGCGCGAGCGTCCAGTGGCGCCTTTCCCGTTCGGTGCGGACGCGGGCTGCGATCTGCCCCACCAGAGGATCTACTATGTTGGACATGAATCCAATATACGAGAAATCCGAGTCGGCGAGGACCCACCCCGAGATCCCGGGATCACCGACGGCGAGCCGGGAGAACCGCGTCGCGGCACCGACGGCGGGTAGAGAGGGCGTCGGATCGCTCATCCGCCCGGCTCACTCCGGCGACGTGGACGCCGTGCTCGCCATTCGCAACCACGCGATCGAGCATTCGACGGCGCTGTGGACCGAGACGCAGCAGTCCCGCGCCGAGGGGGTCGCGTGGCTGGACGCGCACCTGGATCGCGGCTCGGCGTTCGTGGCCGAGGACGAGGGGGAGGTCGCGGGCTTCGCGGTCTACGGTCCGTGGCGAGGACTGGACGGGTATCGCCATACGGTGGAGAACTCGGTTTACGTCCGCGAAGGTCGGCACGGGCGCGGCATCGGTTCCGCGCTGATGACCACCCTCGTCCGCTCGGCAGGTTGCGCCGGCCATCACGTGATGATCGCGGACATCGAGGCCGGCAACGCCGCGTCGATCCGGCTGCACGAACGGTTCGGCTTTTACCACGTGGGCACGGTGCGCGAGGTCGGCACCAAGTTCGGCCGGTGGCTCGACCTGACGATCATGCGCCTGCCACTGACCTGAGCCGCCGAGGTGGTGCCGCCCCGGTCGATCAGGCTCCGCGGGAAAGGCGGGAAGGGACTTTTTCCCAGGCGGGCGAGCGGGGGCGGCACCATGCACGGCGAGGACAGGGTCGGGCGGGCGGCCGTCACCACCGGGCCGGTACGCAGCCCCAGTGGTCGGCCGGGAAGCCGCCGAGGAGCGAGCGCCCGCGTCGAACCCACCGCCTGCGAAGCCGGCTACGGACCCATCCTCGACGCGTCGGGCGACGGCGTGCCGCTGATGCGTGTGCAACAGCGAAGACGACGTCCGGGAAGCCTTCAGGGGCACTCGTGGAACGAGCGGGCCTCAGGGGTGAGAGGTGCGCAGAAGTCGTCGATTTGGTCGTTGACTTGGCCTGCGACGTAGCTGAGACCGGCTAGCAGGATCGCGTAGGTCACGATCGCGACGACGACTCGACCGTAGGAGGCGGCGGACGCGGCTTGGGCACGGTGCGGCCTGCGGGGAGGGTGGATCAGCGGAACCGGCGAGCCGTGGCGGTGCCGGCCCTCGACCGTACAGCGGTGCGGAACGCCGTTGTGGTCGGTGTAGGCGACGGTGGTCACGTACACGTAGTGGACGTCGTGGCCGGTGCGGTCGGGGTCGGAGCTTGCCCGGGTGCGGCGCTCGAGCCGGGTGGATACGGCGGTGCCGGTCGTACGGATGCCCGACCTGCGCAGGTAGCGGACCCGCAGGGCGATCAGGATGATGACGAACGGGCCGACGAACAGGACGAGTTGCCTCGCCGCGAGGAAGTAGTGCGGGTGCTCGCGCATGACGGGTGTCCTTCGGTGTCTACCGATGTACACCAGTACACACCGATCTGTGTCGGTGCGGGCCGGTGTGCGACCACCGGGTGTGGCCGCTCACCGGGGATGTGGTCGGGGGCGGCGAGATCTCTCCATTTTTCGAGCGCCGATTGCGTGTGCTGCGCTGTGATGCGCGATTTCCCGGACCAACGCTCTTCCGTTGCCGGATAATCGGTCGCGCGAAAGTGGAGAGATCCGCGCCCCTCGGGCCACGTTCCGGGTGACAGAGCCGCGTTGCCATAGCGGAGGGTGCCATGACACAGACCCGACCGGACCTGCCCGGAGACCTGCCGTCGGATCGGCGGCCGTCGGAGCTTCCCCAGGTCCCCGACGAACCGGCCGTGCCGCCGGCCGAGCACACCGAGTCGCCGGGCACTGAGCCTGGTTCGGCCGGGAGTTCGGTCTCGGGCTCGGGTCCGAAACCGGATCCGAGCCCGGGGTCGGACGTGGATTCGGGCGGGGATTCGGAGTTGGACCCGGGTTCCGATGGGGACCCAGGCGCGGATGCGGATGCGGACACGGAAGTGGGTTCGGATCCAGGTGCGGACGACACGTGGCAGCGGTTGCGGGACGGTGACGAGGCCGCCCGGATCGCGTTGTACGAGCGTCACCGGGACGTGTTGGTCCGCTGGTTCCGGGCGAATCTGCCCTCGGCGGCCGAGGCCGACGACTTCGTCAGCGAGGTGTTCGTCCGCGCGCTCGACGGCATCGCCCGCGACCTGAAGCCGCAGCGGGGCGTCGACCGGTGGTTGTGGGGCATCGCCAGAAACCTGTGGAAGGCGGAGTTGACGGCGCGGCGGCGTGCCGCCGGCCGGCCCGTCGAGGAGGATGCCGCGCCGGACGTGCAGAACGCGGTCGCCTCGGGGGCGGTCACGGTCGGCACCGATCTCGGCCACGCGTACGGCAAGACCCAGGCGTTCGCCGCGCTCTACACCGCCACCGACGCGTTGTCGAAGACCCAACGCGCGGTGGTGAGCGCACACTTGGACCACACGCTCGCCGAGATGCGGTTGGTCAGGGGCGCCGAGCTCGCCGCCCATCTGGGGTGGCCACGCGTCAAAGTCGACCGCGAACTCAGCCGCGGCCTGAAGAAGGTGCGCGAGCGGGTGGGGTTGTTGGCGGCGGCGCGCTCGGTGCGCTCCTGCTCCGAGGCCGCCCAAGTGCCGGGGCTCGCACGGTTGTTCGTTGCCGAGGAGGCCGGATCCGCGCTGGTTCCGACCCGCGCGGAGTATCGCGCGCTCGGGACGCACGCGAAGACGTGTGGGCGCTGCTCCGCCGTGGCCAGGGACGCCGTCCTGCAACGCACCTGGGTGCTCGGCCCGGGCCTGGCGTTGGCGGCGGCCCGACAGGGCACGGACGAGGACGAGCGGCGCCGTGCGGCGGTGGCCTGGTGGACGGGTCGTCCCGCCGCGGCCGAAGCCGCGCCCGCGACCACTGCCGAGACGGCCACTGCCGAGGCCGCATCGATGGCACCCGGCGTGACCCCCGAGGTGGTCGCTTCCGCCGCCGCCGCGGCGCCCGCACCGGCCGATCCGGGCCGGTTCGGTGAGATCGGGCGGATCGTACGCCCGGCCCTGGAGGCCGTCGCCCGGCCGCTGGTCACCGGCACGCGCGCCGTACGCGACGCGGTCCTGCAGCAGTTGTTGCGTGTTCCCGGCGTCGCCCCGGCGGTGAGCACCGCCTCCCGGCTCGCCACCGACAACCCCATGGCGGTCCGCGTCGGCGGCACGGTCGTCGCCCTGGTCGCGGCGGCCGCCCTGACGTTGTTGGCCGTCGCGCCCGACGCCGCGCACACGCGGTCCGCCCGGCCGTCCCCCGGCTCTTCGGCGACCCCCGGCGGAGCGGGTCCGGATCCGGCGGCGAGCCCGGCGGCGGACGGCATTCCACCAGCGAGTCCCGCCCCGACGGATGCCTCCGCGCCACCGCTTCCCGGCGACACCTCAGCGCCCGGCGGCGCGACGCCCCCCGGCGATGCGGACACCGGCGCCGGTCGGCCGGGCGCGGTTCCCGGCGAAGCCGGTTCCGGCCCCGGCCCCGACCAAGGCCGTGCGGGCAACACGCCGGGGACGGGCGGCCGAGCCGGCACCGGCGGCAGCACACCGGGCGGCGGTGGCGACGGCGCGAGCAGCGGTCCGGTTCCGGCGGCCTGGGGCTTTTGGCAGGTTCGCTACGCCGACGATCCGATCGGCAGCACGCGCGAACTGTCGCCGTCCCCGCAACGCCCGGACAGCCACGAGCCGAACTGGACCTACGGCGCGTGGCGGCTCGGCAACCCGCCCGTCGTCAAGACGGTACGGGTCACGCACACCGACGTCGGCCGGCATGTGGTGATCCTCCCGGACAGCGGCGCGCCCGGCGGCATCGCCCAGGTCGGGGTGTCCGACTACGCCGCGAACGGCGTGTCCTGCCAGCCCGTCCGATGGTGGCCGGACGGTACCGACGAGAGGATCGAGGTCGCCTGCTTCAACCGCGCCGGCAATCCCGCCGACGTCCCGTTCACCGGCCTGTTCCTCGCCGGCGACCGCAACGGCCCGTACGGCCAGACGGGTTCGCGCGGCTACGTGCACGCCGGCGACCCGACCGCCGCGCGCCAACTCCCCGCCGCGGCGTCCCGGCAGAACACCGGCCCGGTGGCCCGTACCGGCACCGGGCGCTACGCGGTGGCGGTCGCGGCGGACACGGAGTCCGTGCAGGTCTCGCCGATCGGGACGGCGCCCCGGCACTGCGCGGTCGCCGGCCTGTCCGCCGGCACCGCGTCGGTGGCCTGCACCACGCACACCGGCGCGCCGGCCGACACCGCCTTCGTCCTGAGCCACACCGGCCGACAGAGCATGCTCGACGACGGTCGGGTCCCGCACGCGGTGCAACTGACCGTCGCCGACGCACCCGGCGCCGGCGCGCCGACGATCACCCGGTCGTGGATGTCCCGGCCGGGTTCGGCGACCGTGACGCGCACCGCGACCGGCCGCTACACGCTGCGCCTGTCGGTCGGCTACCTGACCAGCTACGCCCACCTGACGGCCACCGGCGGCGGGTACTGCACTACGGTGCTGCGCAACGACTACGGCGCCAAGGACGACGTCCTCATGTACCTGGCCTGCTACACCCCGACCGGCGCACCGGCCGACAACGGATTCCAGCTCGCCTACACGACCGCGTCGCCGCACTACCCGTAGTGTGGCGATCCCGTTCGCCCGGACAAGATCGCCACGCCCGACCGCGCGGAGCCGCTACGCGTCGGGCACGACGCGCAGGGTGCAGCTCAGCAGTGTGGGTGCCGCCGGATCGCTCACCAGGGGCCGGGAGACGCGGGCGGTCTCCACGCAGACGAACTCCCGATGGCCGTCGTCGGGTACGTCGGCCATGGAGCGCGCGAGGTCGGCGCCGGGGTTCCACACGACCACGTCGCTGTGTCCGTCGTGGCGCACCTCGACGACGCGCTTGCCCGCCGGGTCCTGGACCAGGCTCACGTCGCCGGGTCGGGTGTAGACGCGGTCGACGCGTTCGTGGAAGGCGATCCCGTCCGGTTCCGGAGCCGGGTTCGAGTCCACCGGCGGGTCGGGGACCTTGTCGACGTACGGGCCGTCCACGCCGGTGACCCGCGCCTCGTCGAGCTCGCCGACCCGCAGGTAGGTGTGCAGTGCGGCGGTGCTCTCGAAGTCGCCCCGGGCCTCCAGTTCGATCCGGCACTCGCGACCCAGCGTGAACCGGGCGAACACCTCGAACTCGTGCGGCCAGTACGCCCGCGACTGCTCGCTCGCGCGCAGCACCAGGCTCAGCCGCACCGTGTCGTCGTCCTCGCGCGCGTCGAGCAGCGTCCACGGCAGCACCCGGGCGAAGCCGTGGTTCGGCCGACCGGCCGGGCCGAACCACGGCCAGCAGATCGGCACCCCGCCGCGCACGGCACGCCCCTCCGCGAACTCGGTGGCCTCGCTCAGCCACAACACCGGTTCCTCGCCCGTCGGCTGCCAGGACAGGAGTTGGGCGCCCTGGAGGGTGACCGCGGCGCGTACCCGCGGGTGGGTCACCACGACCACCGGTAGCGCACCGACCCGACGCAGCGTGATGTGGGCGTCCAGCCGCCGGACGACGGGAAGGGCGAATACGTCTTCGGGCACGTCAAGGCCTCTCGCGTTCGTCGGGGCGCCGTCGCGCACTGAACCCGCCACGATGCCACAACCGCGTACGCGCGACGGAATCACCCACGACATCCGCGGGTTCACCGCGCCGCCGGCCGCGCGAGCCGGGACGGGGCACGATTTTCGTGGCAGCCGACCACAGGCCGCCGCACGCCCGCGCTTCATCTCGCGCGGCACGCTTCTCGTGGCAGCCCGCCACAGGCCGCCCCACGTCCACGCTCCATCTCCCGCCGGGCTGCGCGAGCAGCGACCGTGTGCTGGACTCCTCGGCATGGAGGACCGCTACCGGTCGCCGGTGGACGCGGCAACGAGTGACGTGACGAGCGGGGTTCGTGGTTCGCGACATGTGCGAGTCGGCGTTCTGCGGGCAGATGACCATCGGACGAGGGAAGAAGGGGGACGGCGGAGCGTGTGGACGAAACGTCGAGGGGCGGGGAGCACCACCGTCGAGGGGCGCGGCTTTCGTGGTGCGGCGGTCGCGGTCGGAGTCGTCGCGGTGGCGGTGGTCGCGTGCCTCCTGTCGGCCGCGTGCTCGACGCGGGAGCGCATCTGTAGGTCGGGCGAGTATCCGGTGAAGGCGGTCGGCAACAGCACCGGCCGAACCTGCGTGCCCAACGGTCGTGAGCCGGAGCCGGGCTGGGTCCGTTACCCCGAGGGCAAGGTGCCCCGATATCTCGACGACAAGTGGGACAAGCACTGGTCCACGACCGTCTTCGACGCCGACGGCAATATCGTCGCGGGCTGACCCGCGTCGGCGCCGTTCCGGCGTGGGCGCGTCGTTGCGGGGTCGAGGTCGCGCGGAGCGGTGACCGGTCGAGCGGCTTGTGCCCCCGGTGTTTTCCCGGCGGTTGCCCCGCGCGGACGCGGTGAGCGCTTGTCCCGAAGGCGACCGACCCTGCGGGACCTCATGGCCCTCGCCGGCCTGCTCGCCTCGGACGCACCGTTCGACAGGCGACGAAGGCGCGACCGGCGGGGAGCGGGCCAACGGGACCGGGCCGGGCCGAACCGCTCACCCGACCTCGGCGGACTCTCGAACGGTCGTGCCTTCGAGCCTCGCGAACACCCCCGCGAGAGCGACGTCGAGGCGACGGAGCCAATCCCGCGCACTGCCGCGCACGCGGGGGTGCTCCGCGCGAAACGCCGCCCAGTCGGTCTCCGCGACCTTGACCGCGTGCGACCCGAACGCACTGCTCGCGGTCGCGGTACGCAACGTGTGGGTGCGCAGCACCTGTCGCAGGAGCGGTACGGAGAGCGCGGTGCGGGTGTCCTCGGCCAGGAGCACGGCATCGTGGAGGTCCTTGCCGCGAGAACTGGCGCCGTCGGCGCCGTCGGCGTACAGCCACAACAGCTTCCAGGCCAGGGACAACTCCCGACTCGCCGTGCGCATCAGAGTGGGCGCGGCACCGTCGGCGCGCGGCACCAGGGTCCACACCGGAGGTCGGTGGAGCGTTTCGTCGAAGGCGAAGTCCAACTGTGCCGCACCGGAGCCCAGTCCCGCCGCGCGCCACGGGACCAGGACGCGGATCCCGCCGGACTCGGATCCGTCATAGGCGTACGACCAGGTGCTGTCGCGGTTCACGCCGCTCGCGTCCAGGGCGATTCCCGGTGCCGCCATCGGGCGGCTCCGCACCCGGTCGACCAGGTCGTGGTAGTCGGGGACGAGTTCCGGCGGGTCCGGGTCCGGGTCCCAGCGCAGCCCGTCGGGGGGAACCCTCGGCCGCAGTCCGCGCATCTCGAACTCTTCCTCACCGTCCGTCCAGATCTCGTACCGGGCCGCGCCGTTCGCCGCCTCGGGCCACTGCTGGACGACCTCGGTGCGCGCCACGAAGGGGTACGGATCCAACGCGTCCACTCGGGCGGGCGGCGCCGTCATCACGACGAAATCCAAGTCGGCCGGCTCACGCGCCCGGTCGCCCACCCACGCGGGCATCACCATGCTGCCGCGCAGGACCAGGCTCTCGCTCCACGGGGCGTCCGCGATCAGACTCAGCAGGTGGTCCAGGACGGCACGCCGGGCCACGCTCTTCCGGTTTGCCCGCACGGCTCCTCCGTTCACCGTCGTCCCGACCTCGACAGACCGCCGAGACGTGCACGGCCGAGGCCGGGAGGCCCTGCCTACCACGCTCCTCGGACACCCACGCGCGGCCCCCGGCAGGCCGTCGGAGGGGACGAGGAACCGCCCGCGTCGCCGACGCGGGGCCACCGGGCCGGCGACGTGCCTGTCGGAGATCGTTAGTACCTTCATCTCCGTCCCGCCGACCTCTCGGCGCGGAATCCCCCTCGGTGTAAAGGAGATGGTGTGTCCTCAGCCACGGAAGTGTGGGAGGGCGCGAGCGCGGCCCGGGTGATACCACCCGCCCGGCCGCGCAGGCTCGCCAAGGTCCCGTTCGTCGAACTGGCCGACGGACGCCTGCAAGGCGTGGTGTCCAGCGGCTCGGACATCGGACGCGTCTACGTCTCGTCGGTCGCGGCCGGCACGTACGCCTTCGCGTGCAGTACCAACAACAACCGGGCGTGCGGAGGCGCCCGGGGCTCGTTCTGCAAGCACATCGAGGCACTGGTCGTCGAGTCGGTGGTGCAGTACGGCGCCGAGCGTGTGGCCCGCTACCTGCGGGTCGAGCCGGTGAACGGCAAGCCGAACGCGCAGAGCATCCTGGCCGACATGCGCGTCACCCGCCCGGCGCAGGCCGCCGCCACGGCCGCCGCACCCGTCTTCAGCCGGTTCCTGCGCCACCTGACCTACCTCGAACTCGCGGCGACCACCACGCCGTTGCCCGAGATGCAGTGGTTCCCGCCGACCAGGGCGGTGGCCTGATGCGGGTCGACCTGCTCGCCGAACCCATCGCCGGGCTCGACGAGGCGCTCGCGGTCGTCGAGGCCTTCGACCGCACCCTCGTCGGCGGCCTGCTGCGACCGCAGCCCGCCCACGCCGGCGCGCTGACCGAACTGGCCGCCGCCGTCGCCGGGACACCCCTGGCCTCCCGGGTCGCCGAAGCGGCCGAGAAGGCGCTCGCCGGCGCCGCGAGCGAGGACCACCTCGTCGTCCTCGCCGCCGCCCGCGCCGCGTTGCTCGGAGCCATCCACGACGCGCTCACCACCCGCGTCGACGAGGCGACCGGCCGCACCCGTACCCGGGACGCCGACGCGGTGCCGGACCGGCCGGCCGCGGTCAACCTGCTTGCCGCCGCCCGCTCCTGGCTCGCCGATCTCGCCCGCGCCGGATGGCAGGGCATCGACCACGACCTGGTCTCCGGGTCGGCACAGGTCGTCTTCGCGATGCTCCCCGACCCGTCACTGCGGCGCCTGGCCACGCTCCTGGACGGCTTCGCCGCCGAACTGGCCGCCTCCTGCCCGGGCGCGGCCCTGGACCGCTTCCCGGTGCGTCGCTGGGCCGATCTGTGGGCCCGCGCGATGTTGCTGACCGTGCCCGGCGCCGCCGCCGCGCCCGCGACCGACACCGTCACCGGCCGACTGCTGCCGCTGGGCGTCGACCTGCACGAGCACGCGACCGCCGCGCAGGCCCAGGTACACGCGGTGTTCGAGCCCGCCGACGGTGGCCCCGCACGCCTGGTGCGGGCGAGCGTCTCGGTTCCCAAGCCGGACACGGTCGTGGGAGTCGGTGTGTGGCAACTGCTGCGCCCGCACCTGTCCCTGCTGGCGGTCGCCGGCGAAGGCCGCTCGATGCACCTGGAGAACATGCCGATCACCGTCGACGGCGACCTGATCTGGGCCGACGAGCACGCCCGCGCCGGTGAACCCGCCGACGCCTTCGCCACCGCCCGGGTCGCCCTGCCCACCGCCGAAGCCGCGGCCGGCGCGCCGCCGGCCAGGCATCCGGCGGGCATCGCGATCCCGGTGTTCCTGGAGAACTACACCGTCGATCGGGACGCGGAGGCATTGGCGTTGGCCCTCGCGGGGCACCGCCTCGCCGTCGACGTCGACCGCATCCCGACCGCCGGCCCGCTCACCCCCGAGGCGGTCGCCACGTCCGGTGCGTGCATCGGGCTGCTGCGCTGGGACGCCGGCGGCTTCCGCGTGCAACCGCTCGCCGTGGAGACCACGGTCAAGAAGAAGACCTCGGTCGTGCACGCCGGGGCCTGGGCCGGCGGCACCGACGACAAGTCGGCGGCCAAGGCCGAGAAGGCGGCCACCGAGGCCGTGGCGGTGCTGCGTGAGCGCGCCGGAAAGCTGCTGCGCACATGAGCGAGCCGCAGACCGAACCCACCCCCGCACCGGATCCGGACGAGAACCGCCGCCAAGTCCTGTATTGGCGACTGCTGGCGCGTCTGTTCGACCACGAGGAGCAGGCTTCGCTGGAATCGGCGAGCCTGGCCGTCGTCGAGGACATCGGCCTGCCGAGCGCGCTGCTGGATCCACAGGCGTCCGTGGACGCCATCGTGCAGCGCCACCCGGACCTGGCCGCCGAGTTCGAGGGCCTGATGGTGCCCGAGCCCGACGAGGACGGGCGTGATCGCGCCGCCGAGGTGCGGCGCGCGGCGCTGGTGTCCAAGGTGCTGCTCAACGTGCTGGGCACCGGATCCGGCACGGTCAGCGCCGAGCGACTCTCCCGCTGGCAGTCCGACGCGGGTTGGCTGGAGCGCACGTTGGGCTGCAAGCCCGGCGAGTTGCGCGGCGGTCGACCCGGCCCGGGCGCGGGTGCCGGTCGCGGTGTGTCCCCGACCGGGACCGGCGGCCGGAGCGGCACCCCCGACCTCGGCAACCTGATCCCCACGATCGGCCCCGAACTCGCGGACATCGAAGCGGACCTGGTCAAGCGCATGCACCTGCGCGAGGTGCTCGCCGACCCCGCGCTCGCGGCCCGACTGACCCCCAGCATGTCGCTGATCGAGCAGTTGCTCCGGGACAAGGACAACCTGTCCGGTGTCGCTCTGGCCAGTGCCAAGGACCTGATCCGCCGCTTCGTCGCCGAGGTCGCCGAGGTGCTGCGCACGCAGGTGGCCAAGGCGAGCGTCGGGACGCTGGACCGCTCGATCCCGCCCAAGCGGGTGTTCCGCAACCTCGACATCGACCGCACCATCTGGAAGAACCTCACCAACTGGAGCCCGGAGGAGGAACGGCTCTACGTCGACCGGCTCTTCTACCGGCACACCGTCCGCAAGACCACGCCCACCCGCCTGATCGTGGTCGTGGACCAATCCGGCTCGATGGTCGACTCGATGGTCAACTGCACCATCCTGGCCTCCATCTTCGCCGGACTGCCCAAGGTGGACGTGCACCTGATCGCGTACGACACGCGCGCGGTCGACCTGACGCCGTGGGTGCACGACCCCTTCGAGACGCTGCTGCGCACCCAACTCGGCGGCGGCACAGACGGCACGGTGGCCATGGCACTGGCCCAGCCCAAGATCGCCGAACCGCGCAACACCGTGGTCGTGTGGATCTCCGACTTCTACGAATGGCACACCGATCGGCTGTTCGAGAGCATGGCCGCCGTGCACCGCTCCGGGGCCAAGTTCATCCCGGTCGGCTCGGTGACCAGTTCCGGCCGCGGCAGCGTGAACCCCTGGTTCCGCGAGCGCTTCAAGGACCTCGGTACACCGGTGATCTCCGGCCACATCCGCAAGCTCGTCCACGAACTCAAGACCTTCCTCGCCTAGAAAGGCCACGAAATGTCCGACCTGCTGCGCGCCCCCGCCGAAATCAAGTACGCCGAGGAACTGGACTGGCTCGAGTCGATCGACGACGGCCCCAAGCCCTTCAGTTGGCGGCTGTCCCCCAAGATGGTCCGCCTGTTCGTGCTGGGCTCCGAGCGCTCCGACGGCCTGGATCGCGAGATCGCACAGAAGTGGTTCGGGGACCGCTCCATCGTGGAGCGAGCCATCGTCACCCTGGCCTCCGACCGAGGTCTGCTGCTGATCGGCGACCCCGGCACCGGCAAGAGCTGGCTGGCCGAACTGCTGGCCGCCGCGATCTGCCGCAACTCCACCCTGGTCGTCCAGGGCACGGCCGGCACCACCGAGGACCACATCAAGTACTCGTGGAACGTGTCCATGGTGATCGCCAAGGGCCAGTCCCGGGAATCGATGATCCCCTCGCCGATCATGACCGCGATGGAAAGCGGTGCGATCGGCCGCTTCGAGGAACTGACCCGCTCCACCAGCGACGTGCAGGACGCGCTCATCTCCATCCTGTCGGAGAAGTACGTCTCCGTTCCCGAACTCGACAGCGACAGCATCGTCTTCGCCAAGCCCGGGTTCTCCATCATCGCCACCGCCAACAGCCGTGACCGGGGCGTCAACGACCTCTCCTCCGCGCTCAAGCGCCGGTTCAACTTCGTGCGCATCCCGGTGGTGACCAACAAGAAGAGCGAGGCGGAGATCGTCCGCTTCCGCACCGAGGAACTGCTGCGCCGGCACCGGATCGAACTGGACGTGCCGCCCACGCTGCTGGACGTGCTGCTCCAGAGCTTCGCCGACCTGCGCGCCGCGGCGGCCGCGGCCGGCAGCGACGACGAGAAGCTGGAGTCGTCGTTGTCCACCGCCGAACAGATCGGCGTCCTGGAGGACGCCATCCTGCACAGCAACTTCTTCGGCGAGCGCGCGCTGACCGCGCACACCCTCGCCTCCTCGCTCGTCGGCTCGCTGGCCCGGCGCGAGCCGGAGGACCTGGCCATCATGAACAAGTACCTGCACGGCGTCGTCGAGCCGCGCGGGAAGGAAGAGGGCGGGCTCTGGCCGGAGTTCCTGGAGGGCGGTCGCCACGCGATCGCCGGCCTGTCATGAGCGGCCCGAACGAGGGCGCGTTCGACGGCCTGCGCGGCCAACTCGAGCAAGCCGCAGCGACGTTCGCCGACGGGCCGGACGCGCTCAAGGAGATCCTGCTGGGCATCGTCGACGACGTGGACCGCGCGGTGCGCGAACCACTGGAGATCTTCCCGGTCTGCCACCACTCGCCCGCCTCGGCGATCGCCATGGCGCGCAGGCTGCGCGAGAAGCGGCCGAAGGTGGTGTACCTGGAACTGTGCGAGGACATGGCGCCGCTGCTGACCGAGCTGCGCAACTGCACCCTCCCGGTCGCGGTGCAGTCCTTCGCCGCCGAGATCGAGGGTTTCCCGGCCGAGTGGGCACCACTGTCGGTGGTCGCGCCGATCACCGAGGCGTCCGCCGAATACCAGGCGATCGCCTACACGTTGGACACCCCCGGCACCGAACTGGTCCTGGTCGACCGCTCCTCGGACCACGTCTTCCAGTGGGAGCCGCGCGGCACCAAGTCCGCCGAACCGGCCGACCCGGACGCGGCGCCGGCCGACGAGGAGAGCGCGCTGCACGGCGACGCCGTCGGCCTGGAGATCGGTGACCTGCGCCCGCGCTTCGCCGAACTGGAGGAGCACCTGCTGCGCCACGGCCGGGTGCGGCACTGGTCGGAATGGTGGCACCAGTACGTCGAACTGCCGCTCGGCGACTGCGACCACGACACCTACCGGCAGGTCATGCTGCTGATCGGCAGCCTGTTCCGGCGGCTGGCCCCCGGCGATCCGCAACGGGTACGGGTGGACGAGGACCGCGAACGCTACATGTGGACCCGGACCCGCGAACACCTCGCCGCGACCGGCACCGATCCGGCGGACTGTCTCTACGTCTGCGGCGCGTTCCACGCGGCCTCGCGGGTCGCCGAGTTCGGCGTGCACGGCGCCGATACGTTCGAGATCACCCCGCGCACCGCGACCACGTGGCAACACGGCCTGATCCCGTCCAGCCACGCCGCGATCGAGGCGCAGTTCGGCCTCGCGGCAGGGTCCGTGTCGATCGCCGCGACGGTGTGGGCGAAGAACCTCTCGCGCACCGGCGTGGCACCGTTCCGGCTCACCGGACAGGCGGGCGCGAAGAAGACCGCGAAGCCCAAGAAGAGCGCCGCACGAGCGACCGCGTCGACGGCGGTCGTCCCGGCGGCCTCCGGGCCGAGCGATCCGCTTCCGGCGGCCGATCGGCTGACCGGCTTCCTCGGCCGGTCGCCCGTGCTGGACCGCCTGGACGAGGCCGAACTGCTCGGCTGGTCGGTGGACGTGGTCCGCGCCGCACGGCGCAACGGCTACCTCGCCTCGACCGCCGACGCCATCTCGGTTTTCGAGACCTCGATCCTGCTCGCCGGGATGCGTGACCGGGCCAAGCCCACGCCGTACGACTTCCAGGACGCGGCGGTCACCTGCATCGAGAAGGACAGCGTGCCGGGCCGCCGCGACGTGCGCCGCATCGTCGAGATCATGATGGGCGGCGACCGGATCGGCAAGGTCGGCTACGACGCGTTGCCGCCGCTGGCCCGCGACGTGCATGACCGGCTCGCCCCGCTGCAACTGAACCTGGAACAGCGGGGCGTACGCAGGGCGTTGCTGGACATCGCGGCCCGGCCGGAACTGGAGCGGTGCGCCGATGTGTTGTGGATGCTCCGCTACCTGATGCCACCCGGCGCGGCCCGCCCGATCATGGGCGAACGCCGACTCGGCGAACGACCGATCCAGGAATCGTGGGACCTGTCGCTGGGCACCCACCAGCGCGCCCTGATCGAACTCGGTTACGAGGGCGTCAGCATCGAACAGGTGCTGGAGCAGCGGCTGCGCCGGACGGCGTACGGCCCGCACGCGACCGCGGCGACCGTCCTGGAGGCGGTCGAGGACGCCACGCTGTACCTGCGTGGCCGCCGCCTGGCCGACGAGTTGGGTACCCGCGCGCTGGAAGTCCTGGCGACCGAACGCAGCGTCGACGGGGCACCGGAAGTATTGCGCCGGGTAAGGCGGTTGCTCGCCTACTACCGGACGAGTGAACCGGTGCTCCCGGCGTGGATCGAGTCGTTCGTCAAGACCGGGTACGCGCACTACTGCACCCTGTTGCCGACGGCGTTCACCGACGAGGACGCCGGCGTGCGTCAGGTCGCGGCGATGCTGGGCTTCCTGTTCAGCATGGAGACCCTGGCGCTGTCGCTGGGCTGCGACCGCACCCAACTGGAGTTGGCGGTCGGGCAGTCGCACCCCGAGGAGCCCGCGAAGGTGGCGTTGTTGTGGGCGGCGCAGGTGCAGTTGGGCGTGCTCTCGCGCGCGGACCTGCGTGCGCGGTGCGACGACATGCTCGACAACCCGATGGTGCTGCCCGCCTATCCGCACTACCTCAGTGGCTTCGTGCACGCGCTGGAGCCGGTGCCCGGGCTGACCGACTTCGTGGTGGAGGCGGTGTCGAACGCCTTCGCCCGACTGCCCGACCCGTTGCTGCTTCCGTGGTTGCCGACGCTGATCGGTACGTTGCGATCCGGCGGCGCCGAGTTGGCGCCGCTGCTGATCCGCGAGGCGGGACGGATCTTCCCGGGTCGGCTGCGGGCACTGGACGAGTGGGTGCCGCCGTGGCTTGCGCCATCGGTGCCGCCGGCCCGGTTCTCGGCGCGGCGTGGAGGCGGCGCCGGCGGCCTCGCGCTGCTCACCGCGCACCCCGCCACGTGCGATGCGGTGGCACGGTTGCTGGGCTGCGACGATCCGTGGGAGGCAGCGGAACAGGGTGCGCCGGGTGCGGTGTTGGTCGACCGCCACCCGGACGCGGCGACGGCCCTGGCCGTGCTGCTCGACGGCTCGTGAACCCGACCCGGGCGGCGGCGCGCGTCGCGAAGTCGCCGCCCGGGTCTGCCGTCGGAGAGCGGGCTCAGCGGGCGCAGAACTTGCGTTCGGCGGCCTTGGGGTCGGGCGGGATGGTCAGGGTAGCGCGGTCGAAGGATCCGGTGAGGTTGCGCAGGAAGCGGCCGGGCGACATGGGCTCGGTACTCGATCGCAGGAGTTCCTTCAGGTCACCGCAGTCCAGCGCCGCCCGGGCCGCGCGGATGTCCTCGATCGGGACCACATGCGCGGGAATCCGGGCCCACGCGGCGGGATCGACGTACAGGGCGATGTTCCAGGCGAGCGGGAGGAGTTTCTCGTGCCCGGCGGCCACGTGCTCGGTCTGTTCGATGTGCGCGCCCACCGTGTTGCCCAGACCCCACACGTCGACCACGATCCCGCGCAGCGGGGTGACCACGCCACCGACACCGAGCCGCCCCATGACTACCCCCTCCCTCGCCGGCAGGTCGGCGCGCAAGGGAAGCGGCGGCAACGCGGCGGCGTCGGCGAGGTAGTTGCCGTCCGGCACGAGCATGCGCCTGCCGTCGGCGTCCATCCGGAACAGTTCCGCGCGCAGTCCCGGCAGCGTCGCGCTGTGCGCGTGCGACGTGGTGGGGTTCGGGGTGCGGGTCCAGTTCACGTACACCATACGTTCGTTCCAGGTCTGGTACACACCGGCCCGGGGACCGTCCGTGGTCACCAGACCGGAGCGCAGAGCGAAGCCGCACCACGTGGCCCAGACCGGGACCAGGACGACCAGGACCCCCACGCGCCGGTCGACGGGAACCAGCAGGATCGGCAGCAGGGCAAGCATCAGCACCGGCAACCACATCCGCCCGTGCATGAAGTCCCCGCCGACCCGGAGCACGTACAGGCCCTGCACCGCCGCGGCGACGACCGGCGCCGCGCCGAGGAACCAGGTGCGTCGCTCGCGCGGGCCGCGCCGGACCAGGAGCGCGGCGACGAGCAGCAGCACCAGCACGGCCGGAATCCACAACCGGTAGGGATCGGCGAAGTCGACGAGGTAGTCGAAACCGCGCCCCCACAACTGCCGGGTCGCACTCTTGGTGACGGCGGGCATCGGGTAGGGCAGGCCGTAGTAGCCCATCCGGAAGACCTGATACAGACCGGGCAACAGGCCGGCGCACACGCATACCGCGAGCGTGGCCCGCCGGGGCAACCGTGTCGCCATCGCCATGGCGACCAGGAACACGAGCGAGGTCGCCGCCAGTTCGGGGCGGATCAGCGGACCGAGTCCGAACACCACCGCGATCCCCAGGACCCGCCCGGTCGTCGCGGCGTTCGGGCCGCATGTGACGAGCAACCGCCAGGAGAGCCCGATCCAGGCCGTCGCCAGTCCGGTTTCCAGTCCCGACGTGGCGAAGTCCCAGACCGGGGGCAGCGCGACGAACACCAGCGCACCGGCCGGGACCAGGTACCGTCCGGTCTCGGCGCGCAGGAAACGGCGGGTGCCCGCGAGGGCGAGCCACACCCCGGCGATCGACAACACGAGCCCGGCGTACACGGCGGTCCGGGCCGGGTCGCCCGGCGTGAGCAGGGCCGGCAGCGCCAGCAGCCACTGCCACAGGGTGCCCGTCGAGGTCTCCACCCGCTCGCCGGGGCTGTACACGGGACCGTTGCCGGCCGCGATCTCCCGGGCCGCGCGCACGTAGATCAGACCGTCGTCGGTGATCCACCGACGGTGCCACCCCATCACCGCCACCACCAGCAGGGGCAGGGCGATGGCGAGTCGGTCCGCGATCCGGAACCGGCGCCCGGTATGCGGGTCCTCGCGGGCGGGCTCGGTCGGCACGGCGGAGGCCCGGGCGGTGTCGGACATATGGATGGGCATGGTGGCGCGGTTCATGTCGTCCTTGCGTTCCGGTGCGGTGGGCGGGGCGGCCGGCGGGGCGGTGTCGCGCCCGCCGAGGGTGCGGGCCATGCCGCTTACGGTCGCCGGTGGGAAGTGGTCGAGGGTGAGCGCGATCCGGTGACCTCGGCTACCGGGTCGCCGGGCATGATGTCGACTATGTCGCGCTTCAGCACGGTCGTTTCCCACATCACCGTCCCGTTCGGGTGATTTTCGCCGGGCGTCGCGAGCACGCCCCGCGTGCCCAGGAAGACCCGGCTGCCCCTTTCGAAGACCAGTTCCCCGCGTATGTTGGTGACCGGATCGGTACGGTTCAGCCCGATCCCACGCCGGCCCCGTCCGTCCACCGCGTCGGCGACGGCCACCACGCCCGGCGTACGGGCCGCCACCTCGTACAGCGCCTCGGCGATTCCCGGCGGCAGCACACCTTGGTCGAGGATGTTCCGGATCTCGTCGAAGACGGCCTGATCCGGATCGACCTTGCCGCCCCCGGGCCACGCGTCGCGCCCGCGAAGCGCCGCCGACACCGCCTCCGGGGTCGCGGGCAGCGCGGCCAACTCCGCGTAGTTCCACCGCATCGGCCGATCGTTGAGGACCAACCCGGAGACGGGGGAGCCGGGTTCGTCCAGGAACCACCGACGACCGTCCTGGGCGAACCACTCCTTGCGGGCATGCGGCGGGATCTCCACCGGAACCCCGTCGACAGCGGACCACGAGGACGTTTCGAGTTCGACGTACAGGACCTGCCCGGGCCGTGGCACCGCGGACGCGTCGGGCGCGGCGGCGGTCTGCGCGGGCCGCCGGGTCGTGGGGTCCGGCGCCGCGACCAGGAACACGGCGGCGGCCACGGCGCCGACCGCGACCATCGCGCCGATCGGCGCCAACTGCCGCCGGGCACGTCGGCGGGGCGCGGCCGTGCGCGCGGCGTCGGCGGTGATCGCGCGCATCAGGTGTTCCTCGAGCAGCCGTTGCCGAGCGGGGGTCGGCCGGGCATCCCCGACCAGGGCGCGCTCGGTCGGGTCGCCGGCCGGTCGGGCGCGGTCGGTCGAGACGGACTCGGTGGACTCGCCGGACATGGTGGGCTCTTCGGGTGCGGGCACGTCGTACTTCATCGGGTCGGCTCCCGGAGGATCGTCGGAACGGGCGCGGGACGTGCGGCGGTGGCGACGCGGGAGAGGAAGGGGGCCCGGACGGACCGAAGTTCCTCGTCGGCCAAGGCGCGCAACCTGACCCGGGCCCGGGACAGGCGGGAGCGTACGGTCCCCACCGGCAGGCCCAACGCGTGCGCGGCCTCGGCGTAGGTCAGTTCCGAACACACGCACAACAGGAAGACCTCGCGGTCGGTGCGCCGGAGCCGGCCCAGCGCGGCACGCGCGGCGGCCAATCGTTCGCCGTCGTCGATGCGGGTGACGACCGCGTCGGCGATGTCGGGAACGACCGTGTGCGCGGGCGACCTTGCCATCGCGTGTCGATGTCTTCGCGCGGCCCGATTACGGTTGCGCAGCACGTTGATCGCGATGCCCATCAACCAGGGACGCGGGGTTTCGCCCTCGTCCCGCAATCGCTCACGCAGCCGCCACGCCTCCAGGAACGTGAGCGAGACGACGTCCTCGGACGCCGCCCAGTCCCCGGTGACGCGGTAGGCGTGCGCGTACACCACCCGGTGGTGGTCCTGGTACAACTCGCGAAAGGCGACCGGATCGCCGCGTGCGTCGAATGGTTCACATGCCGAGTTGTCCGCGCGAAGGGTCGGGTTCCCGTGATCCGGATCACGGTACAGCCACGGTGGGGGCCGGCGTCGGTCGGCGCCGGCGCACGGTCGCGGGCTCCGGGACGTGCGGGAGATCGGAGTCGGTGGCCCGCGCCGCGCCGCAGGCGGGTTCACTCCGCGTGTCGAGGTCCGGGGGCCGAGGAGTGGGCGGGCCGGTCGGCGTGCTCCAGGGCATCGTCGATCGCGTCGGCCAGGACGTGCAGTTGGGCCGCCCAGTCGGCGCGGGACATCGCCTCGGGGGCGATCCGGGCGCAGCCGGCCGCGGTGATGACGGCGACGGTCTCGGCGGCGGTCAGCGGGACGGCGCCGAGGACGGGGCCGGCCGGGCTCGCGTAGGGGTCCAGGTACAGGAGCAGGTCGGCGTCGACGCCGGGGTGTGGCGGCCGGTCCGGCCCGGGGCCGGTGGGCTCGCCGACGTGCAGGCTGCGCAGGACGTGCTCGATCGCGCCGGCGAGCGCCCACGCGGGGCCGCCCGGGCGACCGTGCGCGCACAGCCACGCGCCGGCCCGCTCGCCGGCGGCGGTGACCCGCTCCAGGGCGGCGTGCTGCTCGGGCGAGATACGGGCGTCGGCGGAGGTGGGGGAGTCGCCGGGCGGTGGCGCGTGGTTGCTCATGCCCGGTGAACGAGCGACCACGCGACAGGTCGCTGTGCCGCCGGCGGGCGGGTGGAATCCGGCGGCGGACGGCGCCCGGTCGCGGCACGCCGAGGTGTCGCGCGGTCGGTGTCAGGGTTTCGGCGTCCGGCCGGCGGATGGCAGGTGGGTGCGTTCCCCGTTGTGGTCGAGGATGATCAGCAGTTCGACGGGACCGTCGTGCGCGCCGACGGAATGCGGCGTCATGGTGGAGAACTCGGCCGCGTTGCCGGCCTGGATCAGGATGGTGCGCTCGCCCAGTTGCAGCCGGGCCGTGCCGGACAGGACGGTGAACCACTCGCGGCCCGGATGCACCTTGAGGTGTTCGGTTCCGGTCGGCCGGTCGGGGGTGATCCGCAGCTTGGCCACGGTGACCCCGTGCAGCGAGCGTTCGTTCGACAACAGCCAACTGGTCATGCCCTGCGTGTGACAAGGCTCGGGGCGGATCACCACATCCTCGTCGTCGGCGGATTCGACGAGTTGGTCGAGCGTGGTGTCCAGCGCGCGGGCGATGCCCACCAATTGGTCCAGAGCGATCCGGCGGTGCCCGGTCTCGATCCGGCTCAGGTTGGACGGGCTCAGGTGGCAGCGGGCGGCGAGGGCGTCCAGCGACCAGCCACGGGCGAGTCGCAGGCCGCGAATGCGGTGGCGGACGATGTTGTCCAGGCCTACTTCTTCTTGCGCCATAGGCAAGAGTATATGTGTCACGCGCATGGATGTGCCTATCGTGAGGCCATGGAAACGCACTCGGATCGGCACGGCCACCACCGGAACCACGAGCACCATCAGCAGCAGGACCGGCACCGGCACGACCACGACCACGACCACGGTGACGGGGCCACGGGGCACGACGAGTCGGCGTCGGCGGACATGCTGGACCTGGACGCCGAGATGCTCGGGTCGCTGCTCGACGAGATGACCGACTGGGTCGGGCGGCACGGCCCCGACGCACCGAAGCGGGTCGCCGACGTGGGCGCGGGCACCGGTACCGGGACCCTGGCGCTGGCCCGGCGATTCGAGGCGGCCGAGATCGTCGCGATCGACCGGTCGCCCGCGCTGCGCGACCGCCTGCGCGCGACCGCACACGGCGCGGGACTCACGGATCGGCTGCGCGTCGTGTCGGCCGACCTGGACGTCGCCTGGCCGTCCGTCGACGCCGTCGACGTCGCGTGGGCGGCCTCCTCGATGCACCACGTCGCCGACCCGGACCGGGTGCTCCGCGACATCCACGGAGCGTTGAACCCCGGCGGCGTGCTGGCTGTCGTCGAGATGGACGCGCTGCCGCGCTTCCTGCCGGACGACATCGGCGTCGGCCGCCCAGGGCTGGAGACCCGCTGCCACGAGGCGGCGGCGCGAGCGGGCTGGAACGCGCACCCCGATTGGCGGCCACACCTGGAACGGGCCGGCTTCGAGCCGGTCGCGCAGCGCACCTTCACCGTCGAGGCGAGCCCGGCGCCGCCCGCCGCGAGGCGGTACGCGCGGCGCCAGTTCGCCGCCTTCCGGGTCGCCGTCGAGGGTCGGGTGGCCGCCGACGACCTGGACGTGCTCGACCTCCTGTTGACGCAGGACCACCCCGGCGCGTTCCCGAACCGCCACGACCTGACGCTGCGGAGCAGCCGTACGGTCTGGACGGCCCGCCGTCCCTGAGTCCGCCCCGGACGCCGACGCGCCCACGGTGCCGCCGTTTCGTCGCGCGGTGCCCTGGCCGGTTTCCACCCGTCGGATTGCCCGATGTGCGGACGGAGAGGGAAGCTTGAATGTCGAGATGTCGGTACAGCCCGTCGGCCGTGTGCCCGGGACGCTCCGTTCCGCTCGGGAGCACCGGAACCGGTCGGCACGAGCACCGGAAGCGGAACTCGGTACTGAGCACCGCAAGCGGAACCCGGTGCAGGCACCGGCGGCGGAAGGAGCCCGCCATGGCGGTCGAGGCGAACCGGCTGGTCGTCGTGCCGTTGGAGGCCGAGCGGGCCCACGATCCGCGGCTGACCGGCGGCAAGGCCGCCCAACTGGCCCGCGCCGCGGCCGCCGGCCTGCCCGTCCTGCCGGGGTTCGTGCTCGTCCCGGCCACCCGCGCCCCCGATGCCCCGCACGGCGAGGAGTCGTTGCGTCGCGCCTGGCACACGCTGGCCGAGGGCGGTTCCCGGTCGCTGATCGTGCGGTCGTCCTCGGTACACGAGGACACCGCGACCTCCTCCATGGCCGGGCGCTTCGCGACGGTCGCGGACGTGCGCGGCTGGGACGCCTTCACCGCGGCGGTGGACACGGTCCTCGATTCGGCGCGGGCCGCCGACCCGGACCTGCCCGGAGACGGCACCGGGGGCGACGGCATGGCCGTTCTGGTCCAGCCGATGTCGTACCCGGTCGCCGGCGGGGTGATGTTCGGGGCCGATCCCGTCGAAGGGCGCGAGGACCACATCCTGATCAGCGCGGTGCCGGGCAGCCCCGCCCGGCTCGTGGACGGGCGTAGCGACGGCGTGCACTACCGGCTCACCCGCCGCGGCCGTCGGCTGCCCACGCGTCCCGCCGAGCCGTCGGGTCGGCATGTACTGGGCCGGCGCCGGTTGCATCGGCTCGTCGTGCTCGCCGGGCAGACCGGGCGCCTGTTCGGCGCGCCGCAGGACATGGAGTTCGGCTTCGACGCCGACGACCGTCTGTGGCTGTTCCAGTCCCGCCCGATCACCGCGATGAGCGCGCGGCCCGCGCGGGGCGCGCGACTGCTGGGGCCCGGGCCGGTGGCCGAGACCCTGCCGGACGTCCTGCAACCACTGGAGGAGGACCTGTGGGTGGCGCCGATGGCGCACGGCCTGGCCGTCGCCCTCGACGTCACGGGCACCGCTCCCAGGCGCCGGCTGCGCACCGTCCCGGTCGTGCGCACCGTCGACGGCCTGGCGGTGGCCGATCTGCGCCTGCTGGGCACCGTGCCCTCGCCGCACCCCGTTCTCGACATCCTCAACCCCGCACCCGGTGCCCGTGCGGCCGGAGCGGCGTGGCGGGTGGGACGCCTGCGATCCGCGCTGCCCCTGCTCGCGCTGGACCTGATGGCCGACGTCGATCGCCGGCTCGCCGAGTTCCCGGCGCCCGGCGAGATGCTCGGCGGGCGGCTCGTGTCCGCCGCGTCGTGGGGTCGCCGGGCCCTGTCGGCGCTGCACGCGCAGGAGGCGCTGGCCGGGGCGCTCCTGGGCGGCGGTGCGGGCGCCACGCTCGCCGGCGAGGCCCTGGCCGTGCTGTCCGAGGGGCGTACGGCGGGCAGATCCGACGCGGACCTGGTGGCGGACCACCCGGTCCTGCTGGCGCTGTTTCCGCCGTCGCTGCATCGCGCGCGTCGGCTGCCCGGGCGCACCGGCTGGACGGGCGCGCCCAGGGGAGTGGGCACGCTGCCGTTCCGGGAGGGACTGCGGCTGCGGATCCGGTGGGTGCAGGAGATGCAGGTGGGCATGGTGCGCGAGTTCGCCGCCCGGCTCGCGACGGCCGGTCTGATCGAGGATCCGGCCCAGGTGGCGCGGTTGCGCTGGAGCGAACTGGTCGCGGCAGCCGGTGGCGCCGACCTCCCGGCCGACCTGCCCGCCCGGGTGCCCAGGCCGGACCGGCCACCGCTGCCCGCCGCGTTCCGCCTGGTCGAGGGTCGGCCCGTCGCGGCGCCGACCCGGACCGGTCGCGGCGACGGCGGCCGGGGCGCGGGCGGCGGTACCGGTACGGGCACGGTCTGGGACGGTGGCGGGGCACGGCCCGAGCACGCGGTGCTGGTGGTGCGTGTCCTCGACCCGGCACTGGCCGCGCTGCTGCCGGGCCTGGCCGGACTGGTGTCCGAGACCGGTAGCCCGCTATCGCACCTGGCCGTCCTGGCCCGCGAACGCCGCGTTCCCACCGCCGTCGGCGTGGTCGGCGCGGTGGACCGGTTCGTACCCGGGACGACACTCACGGTGGACGGCGGCACCGGCCTGGTGACTTCTCCCGCCGACGCGGGGCGACCGGCGGCGGACGGAGCGGACGCGGACGTCGAGGGCGCCGGGGACGGGGAGCGTGGGGTGGGGGCGGGGTCCGGGAAGGGAGCGGGCGCGTGAGGTACCTGGCGTTTCTGTTCGGCGGCATCGCCGGAGCCGCGTCGGCCTGCTACGCGGTGGTCTACCTGTACCGGTGGGAGTGGAACCGGGCGGTCTTCTGCCTGTTGATCTTCGTGATCGTGGAGATCCTGGTCGTCGCGGCCGTGCTGCTCGGCCGGATCGCCCGGCTGGAGCGGCACCTGGGGGAGGCGGACGAGCGTACCGAGGAGGCCCGGCGGCGGTTGGAGCAGGCGCGCGACGAGACCGGGACGGGCCGGTTTCGTTGGCTGGACGCCGAACGCATGGACAGCCGTGACACCCACCACGTGTTCGTGCCCGTCCTGCTGGCCGCGGGCGTCGTGCTCTCCGGGGTCGCCTGGGTGATCCAGCGGATCGCGCGGCTGACCTCGCATCCGGTCTCGAGCGGGATGCTGGCCCGGCGGTTGGTGGCCCTGAACGCACCGGCCGACGACCAGGCCCTCGGCGTCGAGCCACAACTGGAGGATCGACCCGCCGTCGCACCCGCCCGCCGGGTGCGCGCGGTCGCGGTGGTCGCCGGCGCCGTGCTCGCGGCAGTCCTGCTCGCCCTCGCGGTCGACCGCTTGGCGGACGCCACCGAGAGCCGGTCCGAGGGGCCGCCCGAGTCGGTCGCCAGCACCGTGGTGTTCCGGGTGATCTCCCGCGAGGAGCGCGAGATCGCCCGCGAGGTGGCCGCACGCGAGCTGTGGGAGGGCTGCCGCAGCTCCACCGGGGCCCGACCCGAGTACGCCCTGCTCGGCCGCCTCGACACCGATGTGTGGGTGGGCGTCGTGCGGCCGGCGCTCAACGACCACGACATGATGCGGCTGCGCGGGTGTCTCCAGGACACGAGGGCCTTCCACGCGCGCGCCGAGATCGTGGGCGAGGGGCAGGCGCCACCGCGACCCTGAAAATGGTTGATTTGAGGCTTTTTACCGTTAAATCAATATTGTTACTAATATCTTGAGATCGATCGGTTAACCTTGAAGTACGACCCGTCGGTTCCCCAGGGCCCGGGACGTTGCCCGTAGCCCGCAAACATCGACGGTGATTCCACTTGTCCGGACCCAAGGTCCTCACGCGTTCCGCCTTCTCCCCCACGCCTGCCACACCTGCCGCCGGAGCCCCTTCGGCCGCGCCCGCCGGTCCCCGGCGGCGCACGACTCGACGGGTTCTGAAGTACGTACTCGTCGCCGTGCTCGCTTACGGCGTGATCTGGCTGGTGTCGGTCCTGGGCATGCTGGGCGCGCACGCGGTCGCCCAGCAGGGCGAATCCTCGGGCAGTTCGATCGCCGGGATGAACCACGTCAAGCAGGTGGACGACAAGGTGTGGCGCGGTTCCGCTCCGGGTGTCCCCGGATACCGGGAGCTCGCCGACCGCGGCGTGCGGACCGTCGTGGACCTGCGCGCGGAGAAGATGAGCCAGGCCGACCTGGAGCGTCCGGCGCAGGCCGGACTGAAGCTGGAACGGCTGCCGATCCGGGACGGTCAGACTCCCACCCAGGCCCAGGTCGACGATTTCCTGCGGATCGTGCAGACCTCCGACGGACCGGTGTTCGTGCACTGTGGTGCGGGCGTCGGCCGGACCGGCGCGATGACGGCCGCCTACTCCGTGCGGACCGGCGAGGCCACCTCCCAGCAGGCCGCGCGCCAGGCGCTGGCCGTCGGACCCCCCTCGGTCGAGCAGGTCTACTACATCCTGGGCAACGACCGGAACGGCAGCGAACAGCCGCCGCTCGTGATCCAGATCATCAGCCGCATCCTGGACGCCCCGCGGCGGATCAAGGCGTCGATGTAGCCCCACATCACCCCCGGACGGCATCGTTCTCCGCAAGGGTCGAAAAAAGTTCGGCCGATGATGTCGAGAGCGCGTGACCGGCTCCGTCCCCGGTGTGCAGGCGACCACAATGGGTCGCATCACACCGAGGAGAAACACGATGGCCAAGTACCTGTTGCTCAAGCACTACCGCGGCGCTCCGGCCTCGGTCAACGACGTGCCGATGGAGAAGTGGACGCCGGAGGAGATCTCGGCGCACGTGAAGTACATGAACGACTTCGCGGCCCGGTTGGAGGAGACCGGCGAGTTCGTGGACAGTCGGGCGCTCGCCCCGGAGGGGACGTTCGTGCGGTACGACGGCGAGGGGCGCCCGCCGGTCACCGACGGTCCGTTCGCCGAGACCAAGGACCTGATCGCCGGGTGGATGGTGATCGACGTCGAGAGCTACGAGCGCGCCGTCGAACTGGCCGGGGAGTTGTCGGCCGCCCCCGGGGCGGGCGGGCGCCCGATCCACGAATGGCTGGAACTGCGCCCGTTTCTGGGCACGCACCCCACCGTCACGGAGTGACCCCACCGATGGACGAAGCCCTGCTCCGGAGCCTCACGCCGGGCGTACTCGCCGTCCTCGTGCGCCGCGGAGCCGACTTCGCGGCAGCCGAGGACGCCGTCCAGGACGCCCTGGTCGAGGCACTCCGCGTCTGGCCGGCCGACCGGCCGCGAGATGCGAAGGGCTGGTTGGTCACGGTGGCCTGGCGCAAGTTCCTGGACGCCACCCGCTCGGATGCCGCCCGCCGTCGGCGCGAGGACCGCGTCGACGAGGAGCCGGCACCCGGGCCCGCGCCCGCGGCGGACGACACCGTCCAGCTCTACTTCCTGTGCGCCCACCCCTCGCTGACGCCCTCCTCCGCGGTCGCGCTCACGCTGCGCGCGGTCGGCGGGCTGACCACCCGCCAGATCGCCCAGGCCTACCTGGTGCCCGAGGCGACCATGGCGCAGCGCATCAGCCGGGCCAAGCGCACCGTCTCCGGCGTGCGGTTCGACCGGCCCGGCGACGTCGCTACCGTGCTTCGTGTGCTCTACCTGGTCTTCAACGAGGGCTACTCCGGCGACGTCGACCTCGCCGCCGAGGCCATCCGGATCACCCGGCAACTCGCCGCCGCGATCGACCACCCCGAGGTCGCCGGGCTGCTCGCCCTGATGCTGCTCCACCACGCCCGGCGGGCCGGCCGTACCGCGCCGGACGGGAGCCTGGTGCCGCTCGCCGAGCAGGACCGCGGTCGGTGGGACACCACGTCGATCGCCGAGGGCGTCGTGATCCTCCAGGCGGCGCTCGCCCGGGACCGGCTGGGCGAGTTCCAGGCCCAGGCCGCGATCGCGGCGCTGCACGCCGACGCGCCCACCGCCGAGGAGACCGACTGGGTGCAGATTCTCGAGTGGTACGACGAACTCGTGCGCCTGACCGACAGCCCCGTGGTCCGGCTCAACCGCGCGGTCGCCGTCGGCGAGGCGGACGGACCGCGCGCGGGCCTGGCGGCGCTCGCGGCGCTGGAGGACTCGCTGCCTCGGCACACCGCGGTGGCGGCGTACCTGCACGAGCGCGACGGCGACCCGGCGACGGCGGCACGGCTGTACGCCGAGGCGGCCCACAAGGCGTCCAACCTCGCCGAACGCGACCACCTGACGCGCCAGGCCGCCCGGCTCAACTCCCGCCGAGGTCGCTGACGGGTCGCGCCGGGGTCGCGCCGGGGTCGCGCCGGGGTCGCGTCGGATTGCGACGGGATCGTCCCGCGGTATTCGGCGCGGCCCTCGCGGCCTCGGGGCCGGAACGGTCGGCGTACGGTCGAAGCCTGCGGGCTTGAACGGTCCGCCGCCCCGCGAGGGGTGCGCCTGGGGGCGGCGGACCGTTCGTCTCGCCGCCGGACCTGGTTGGGGGGCAAGTCTCCGGCAGCCTGAAGAATGTAGCGGTCCGCTCCGACACCGCACGTCCCGGCGGACCGGACCGGGCCGGTCGCCCGGTTGCCCCTCGCCGCCCCGCTGCCCCTCGCACCGCCCCGAGCCGCCTTCCGCGCCGCGCCCCGCGCCGGCCGATCCGTCCGACGCGGCCTTTCTCCGGCGTTGACCCTGGCCGCCCGTGGTGCGCCGAGACGTGCGCCTTCGCGCCGTCGCCGCCGCGGGCCGGACCGAGCCGCGCGGGAAAACGGTGCCGAGTCCGGAACCGGAGGCGATCGCCGCCCGACTACTCGGATGCGTGTGCGGACGTGTGTGCGTGTCGGTGGTGCGATGGCTCCCTCGTCGCCGCCCGTGCGGGCGGATCGCCGCGAAGATCGAGACCGAGATCGACAACACGGGCCCGCCCGTCCCATCCCGAACCGATGTGACGGCTTCGCCCCGTCTCCCGACCGAAGGACGGACCACGTATGTGCGGTATCACCGGCTGGGTGTCCTTCCGGGACGACGCGCGGCCACGGCGCTCGACCCTCGACGCGATGACCGCGACGCTCGCCCGGCGCGGACCGGACGCCGGTGGTGCGTGGCTGGACGCCCATGCCGCCCTGGGACACCGGCGATTGGCCGTACTCGACATCGCGGGCGGCCGGCAACCCATGACCGACCGGCGCGACGATCCCGAAGTGGTCCTCGGCTTCAGCGGCGAGGTGTACAACCATCACGAACTGCGCGCGGAACTCCGGTGTGCCGGGCACGAGTTCCGCACGCGCAGCGATACCGAGACGGTGCTGCGCGCCTACCGGGAGTGGGGCCAGGGCTGCGTCGACCATCTGGAGGGCATGTACGCGTTCGCGATCTGGGACGTCCGTCGGGCACGGCTGGTACTGGTCCGCGACCGGCTCGGCGTCAAACCGTTGTACTGGGCGAAGGTCGAGGGCGGGATCGCCTTCGCCTCCGAGCCCAAGGCGCTGTTCGCACATCCCGAGATCGACCCTTGCGTGGACGCGGACGGGCTGCGCGCCGCCTACGGCCTGCTGTTCGACACCGGGCCGACCGTCTGGACCGGGATCCGCGAGATCGCGCCCGGCTCGATGTTGACCCTCGACCGCGACGGCATCCGCGAGCGTGCCTACTGGCAACTGGCGATACAACCCCACCACGACGATCGCGACAGCACCGTCGAGCGGGTGCGCGACCTGGTCGAACACGCCTGCCGCAGCCAACTGGAGGCGGACGTGCCGGTGTGCAGCCTGCTCTCCGGCGGCCTGGACTCCACCGTCGTCACCGCGCTGCTCGCCGACGAACTGCGTCTGCGGGAAAGCCCCGACGCGCGCATTCGCTCCTACGCGGTCGACTACACCGACCAGGCCCGCTCGTTCACCGCCGACGTGCTGCGCACCGGGCACGACACCCCGTTTGCGGCGGAGGCGGGCCGGTTCATCGGCACCGACCACGACACCGTCGTCCTGGACCCGCTCGCCCTGCTCGACCTCGACCACCGCCGTGCGGTCGTCGCCTGCCGCGACTCGCCGATCGGCGTGGGCGACATGGACACCTCGCTGTACCTGCTGTTCGGCGAGATCCGTCGGCACTCCACCGTCGCGCTCTCCGGCGAGGCGGCGGACGAAGTCTTCGGTGGCTACCCGTGGTTCCACGATCCGGCCGCGCTCGCCGCCGACACCTTCCCCTGGTTGCGGGTCACCGGCGACGAGGCCGCCATGCCGCTGCACCCGGATCTGTCCCGAACCCTGCGGATCGGCGAGTTCCGGGCGGACACCTACCGCGCCGCGCTCGCCGCCGTCCCGCACGCGGACCACGAGGACGCCGGCGAACATCGGCTGCGCGAACTGCGGCACCTGTCGCTGACCCGCTGGCTGCGCCAACTCCTGCACCGCAAGGACCGGTTGAGCATGGCCCAGGGACTGGAGGTGCGGGTGCCCTACTGCGACCACCGCCTCGTCGAATACGCCTACAACGCGCCGTGGTCGCTGCACACCTTCGACGGTCGGGAGAAGAGCCTGCTGCGGGCCGCCGCCGGCGACACCCTGGCCCCGCCCTCGGTGCTGCGCCGAGCCAAGAACCACTACCCGGCCACCCACCACCCGGACTACAACCGCGGCCTCCAGGACCTGGCCCGCGAGGCGCTCGACGCGCGCGGCGGCGAGATACGCGGCATCGCCGACGAGACGGCCATCAAAGCCTGCCTCGACGCCCCCGCCGACCGGCTCCCGTGGGGCCATCGGCTGCGCCTGGAACGTGTCGTCGACCTGGCTCTGTGGCTCGACGAGTACAACCCGCGCGTCACGCTCTGACCGCCCCCGCCGCGCCCCCCGCGCCCCGCGCGCACCCCGCACCCACCGCGTCCCGCACACCCGCCGCGCACCCGACCCGCCCCACGACCTCGTCAGGAAGGCGAACACCCGTGACCCAGGCCGAATCCGGCGCGAACAGCCTCGAACCCGTGGAACCGGTGGAACTGTACGGGGCCGAGTACAAGCGTGACCCGTACCCCCTGTACACCAAGCTCCGCGACGCCGGCCCCGTTCATCGGGTGCGCTTCCCGAGCGGGGTCGGGGCCTGGCTGGTCACCGGATACGACGCGGCGCACGCGACGCTCAACGACCCGCGTCTGGGCAAGAACCACGACCTGGGCAACGACCGGTGGCGGGCGCTGGCCTCGATCATGCCCGAGCCGCAACACGCCCAATTGCAGGTGCACTTGCTGCACCAGGACCCGCCCAAGCACACCGCGATGCGGCGCCTGGTCACCGACGCGTTCGCGCCGCGTCGGATCGACGCGCTGCGACCGCGCATCCAAGAGCTGGCCGACATCCTGGTCGACGCCATGCCCGCGGACCGGGGCGCGGACGTCGTCGCGTGCTTCGCCGCCCGCTTCCCGTTCCTGGTGCTGGCCGAAGTCATCGGTCTCCCGGCCGAGTCGGCCGCCGGATTTCGCCGCGAGTGGTGCAAGGTGGTCCAGCCGGTGGGTCCCAAGGACCCCGGACGCGATGCCTACGAGGGCCGGTTGCGCGCGCTGCAGGCCTACATCGCCGACGTGGTCGCCGACCGGCGCGCGAACCCGGACGACGGGCTGCTCGCGCGACTGGTCGCCGCGCACACCGCCGGCGAGCTCACCGACCACGAGCTGGACTCGATGGTCTTCCAACTCCTGGTCGCCGGACAGGAACCGGTCACCAATCAGATCAGCACCGCGCTGATGACCCTGCTGCGCCATCCCCGACACCTGGCCCGGCTCCGCGAGGACCCCACCCTGCTCCCCGCCGCGGTCGAGGAACTGCTGCGGTACGACAGCGCGTTCGAGCTCACCACGTGGCGCTTCCTCGGCGCGGACGACGACCTGCACGGCACGACGGTGCCCGCCGGCGACTCGGTGATCGTCTCGCTGTGCGCGGCCAACCGCGATCCCGCACGTTTCCCGGACGCCGACACCCTCGACTTCGACCGCAGCCCCAACCCGCATCTGGCGTTCGGGCACGGCATGCACTTCTGCCCGGCCGCCGCCCTGGCCCGGGTCGAACTCCAGGTCGCCCTCGGCACCCTCCTCGCGCGCCTGCCCGGCCTGGCGCCGGCGGTACCGGTCGAGGACATCGCGTGGATTCCCGCCGTCCTCGCCCGCGGTGTCGACTCCCTCCCGGTCACGTACACCGAACGCGTCTGACCCGAGCACCCGAACCCGCCACCGCCGCCCGGGTCGTCCCGCCCGTGCCGCCCCCACACCGCCCGCCGCCCGCGCCGAGGCGTCCTGCCGCCCTGCCCCCGTGGAGAAGCCGACCCATGCACGCCACCCACCCCCACGATCCCGCGGACCGCGCGAACACGTCCGCGACCTGCGCCGCGATCCTGAACCTCCTGCTGCCGCACCGCCGCGCGACGGAGGAGGAACGCCGCACCGCGACCGAGGCCGGAGCCGGCGCCGCGGACACGGGCGGGGTGGTGGGCGAATCGGTCGCGGACTTCCCCATCCAACTCGACCGACTCGCCCGTTTCGTCGGGCGCGACGAACCCGTCGTGTTCACCCTGCCCGGCTTCCCGTGCAAGTCGCCCAACCCCGCCAAGGTCCTGGGCACGTTGCCCGACGAGGGCGAACGCCTGAGCCTGGCGTTCCTGCACCGCCTGTGCGCGGCGATCGCCGCCGTACACCCGCCCGGTGCGCGGATGGTCATCTGCTCCGACGGCCACGTCTTCGCCGACCTGATCCACGTGCCCGACGGGCACATCGACGCCTATGCCGACGAACTGCGCGCGATCATCGCCCGCGAGGACCTGCACCACCTGAGCGTCTTCGACCTGCGCGACGTGCGTGGCGAGGACTCGCACGACGACAAGCGCGCCTGGCTGCACGCGCGCCACGCGCCCACGATCGCGCAACTGCGGGCCCAGGTGCGCGCCGACGAGGACACCCTGCGCCTGTACCGGGGCATCACCCGGTTCCTCTTCGAGGACGCCGTCGACTTCCCCGGCACCCGCTCCGCGCTGCAACGCGACTGCCGCGCCCGCGCGTACGGCGTCATCCAACGCAGCCGCGCCTGGAGCGACCTGGTCGCCGAGCACCACCCGCACGCACTGCGGCTGTCCATCCACCCGCAACGACGCGGCGCGGAGAAGTTCGGCATCCGCCTCCTGGACGCCCCCGACGTGTGGGCCACTCCCTGGCACGCCACCGTCCTGCACCACCCCGACGGCCGCCCGCACCTGCTCCACCATGCCGAAGCGGCACGATCGGGCGTCCTGGTTTACCGGGACGGCCGCCCCAGCCACTTCCGCCGGGAGACACCGAGCCCCGCGCCCGCACCCGGTACGACCACCGGTGCGGGATCCGCCGGCGCGGGCAGTCGGGTCGCGTGACGCGCCTGCGTGTCGGTGACACGCAGTGATCGCCGCCCCGCCCCTCGCGGAGGTCGATGTGTCCGAGGAGGGGCCCATTGAGGCGCGATGGTCGTTTAGCTTAGGCTGACCTAACAAGCGCGACATTCTCGGGCTGTACGACACCGCCCATGCTCGGCTACTCACTGTAGTGGGTTGATCGCCGACTGTTCGGTTGGCAAGGAAGAGGTCATCGATGTCCCCGCTGCCCAAGGGCATGATCCGCCGCCGATTCGCGGTGCCGGTCGCCGCCGCCGTGCTCGCCCTCGCGCTGGGCGCCTGCGGCTCGAAGGACGACGACAAGAAGTCGGCCGGCACCGATGGCGCCGCGACCCCGGCGCCCGCCGGTTCGGGCGCGCCCGCCGCGTCGGCCTTCCCGGTGACCATCAAGAGCGCGCTCGGCGATGCGAAGATCACCAAGAAGCCCGAACGCATCGTGACCCTGGGCCAGGGATCGACCGAGACCGCCATCGCCCTGGGCCAGGTGCCGGTGGGCATCGAGAGCTACGAGTGGGGCAGCGACAAGTCCGGCTACCTGCCGTGGGTGCACGACGCGGTCACCAAGGCCGGCGGCAAGCTGCCCAAGCAGTTCAAGGGCGGTGAGGAACTGGACATCGAGGCGATCGCCGCGCTCGACCCGGACGTCATCCTCGCCCCCTGGTCCGGCATCACGCAGAAGCAGTACGACCTGCTGAAGGACATCGCGCCCACGGTCGCCTACCCGGACAAGGCGTGGAGCACCAACTGGGACCAGCAGATCGACATCGTCAGCAAGGCCCTCGGCCGGCCCGACAGGGCCCAGGAGCTGACCGGCAGGATCAAGCAGCAGCTCGCCGACGCGGCGGCCACCCGGCCCAACTACAAGAACGTCACGTTCTCCTACATCTACACGACCGGCCCCGGCACCCTCGGCGTCTTCAAGCCCGAGGAACAGCGCGTGTCCGTGGTGTCCTCGCTCGGCCTCAAGGTCGACCCGATCGTGAACACCTTCCCGGAGACCGACGGCACCGACTCGGCGCTCATCGGCTTGGAGAACGCCGACAAGCTGGCCGCCAGCGACGTGGTCTTCACCTTCTACACCGACGCCAAGACCCGCCAGGAGATCGAGGCCCAGCCGCTGTACGCCTCGATACCCGCGGTCAAGCGCGGCGCGGTGGTCGCGAGCAACGACAACCCGTTCGTGACCGCGTCGTCGATGATCAACCCGCTGACCGTGCCGTGGAGCATCGAGCGCTACCTGCCGCAGATCGACGCGGCGGTCGCCAAGGCCGGCAAGTAGCCGCGGCCGAGAAACGAATCGGATGACCGCCGACACGCGCGTGCGTCCGGCCGGAACCGGGACCGGTGCCTCGCGCACCGGTCCCGCCGGTCGCGTCGCCGCTCTCTTCGCCGGATGCCTCGTGCTGCTGGTCGTCGCGCTCTTCGCGAGCGTGATGTTCGGCAGCAGGACGACGTCGTTCGGCGACGTCGTGGACGTACTGACCGGGCACGGCGACCCGTACCTGACCACCGTGGTGGAGAGCCGCTACCCGCGCACCGCGCTCGGCGTGCTGGCCGGCGTGTGTCTGGCGGTGGCCGGCGCCCTCATGCAGGGCGTCACCCGCAACCCGCTGGCCGACCCCGGCCTGCTGGGCATCAACGCCGGGGCCGCGGCCGGCATCGTCACCGGCACCGCGTTCGCCGGTGCCACCGGCTCCTGGGCGGCCCTGTGGTGGGCCCTGCCCGGGGCGCTGCTCGTCGGCGTGTTCGTGCACGTCCTGGGCGCGGGCGGCGGCCCGGTGCGGCTCGTGCTGGCCGGCGCGGTCCTGTCCGCCGTGCTCGGCGCGTACATCCAGGCGGTCACGCTCGGCAAGCCAAAGGTCTTCGACAGCTATCGCTACTGGGTCGTGGGCGCGCTGGGCGGGCACGGCTGGGACGTCTTCTGGTCGATGTTGCCGTTCGGCGTACTCGGCGTGTGTGTCGCGCTGTTGCTCGGGCCCGGCCTGAACGCGCTCGCCCTGGGCGAGGAATCGGCCACCTCGTTGGGCGCCGATCCCGCCGTGCTGCGCGCGGCCGGCCTGGTGACCGCCACCGTCACCAGTGCCGCCGCGACCGCCGCCGTGGGGCCGATCGCCTTCGTCGGCCTGGGCGTCCCGCACATCGCCAGAGCCCTCGTGGGCGGCGACTTCCGCCTGCAGATCGGCTTCGCGGCGCTGCTCGGTCCGACCCTGCTGCTGGCCGCCGACGTGGTGGGCCGGATCCTGCTGCGCCCCCAGGAGTTGATGGTGGGCGTCGTCACCGCGTTCGTGGGTGCGCCCGCCCTGCTGTTCGCGGTACGCCGGATGCGGGTGAGCACATGAGCACCACACCGCGGACCCGACGCCCGGGCGGCTACCTGCGGATCGGGAGCACGATCGCGCTGCCCGTGCGCGGGGCGACCGTGCTCGTGGCGATCGTCATGCTCACGCTGACCGTCGCGGCCGCGTTCGCCACGCTGACCATGGGCCGGCTCGGCATCGCCCCGGGCGACCTGCTGCCCGCGGTGTTCGGCGGCGCGGAGGGCAAGGAGAAGTTCGTGCTCAACCGGCTGCGCGGGCCGCGCCTGGTGGTGTGCCTGGGCGCGGGTGCCGCGTTCGGCCTCTCCGGCGCCCTCTTCCAGACGGCCACCCGCAACCCGCTGGCCAGCCCGGACGTGATCGGGCTCAGCAGCGGCGCGGGCGCGGGCGCGGCGATCTTCGCGCTCGTGGTGCCCGGCGACACCCCGGTGTGGATCGGCGCCCTGCTCGGCGCGATCGGCGCGATGGCCATCGTGTACCTGGCCACCGGCACCGGGTTCCGCGATCCCGGACGCCTGGTCGTCGCCGGGATCGGCGTCGCCGCGATCGGCACGGCGCTGACCCAATACGTCGTCTACGTCGTCGAACGCGACAAGGCGAGCGCGCTGAGCGCGTACGTCAACGGCAGCGTCGCGGCCCGGTCCTGGGACGACGCCGGCACCATCGGGCTGGTCCTGCTCGTCGTCGCCGGCCCGGCGGTGGCCCTGTCCCGGCATCTGGACCTGGGCGAGATGGGCGACGAGGTGGCCCGCGCGCTCGGCGGCAACCCCGGCCGGGCCCGCAGCCTGGCCGTCGTACTGGCCGTCGTACTGTCCGCGGGCGCGGTCACCGTGGCCGGTCCGATCGCGTTCATCGCGCTGACCGCGCCGCAGATCGCCCGCCGGCTCACCCGGGGCACCGGCCCACACCTGGTGTTGTCCACGCTGACGGGCGCCCTGCTGCTGACCGTGGCCGACCTCGCCGCGCAACAACTGCCCTGGGTCGAGCCGCTGCCGGTGGGCATCTACACCCTCGCCTTCGGCGGGGCCTACCTCGGATTCCTGCTGACCCGCGAATGGAGGAGTGGACGACTGTGAACGACCAACCGGCGCCCGCCCCGGCCGGGCTGAGCGCCCGCGACGTGACCCTGTCGTACGGCCGCAAGCCGGTTGTCGAAGGCGTCGACCTCGACCTCCCGCACGGCGGCCTCACCGTCATCGTCGGTCCCAACGGGTGCGGCAAATCCACCCTGCTCAAGTCGTTCGCCAGAGTGCTCAAGCCCGTGCGCGGCACGATCACCCTCGACGAGAGGGACGTACACGCGCACCGCGGACGCGAGTTCGCCCGCCGGGTCGCGCTGCTGCCGCAGAGCCCGATCGCGCCCGAGGGCATCAGCGTGCGCGGCCTGGTGCGGCGCGGCCGGCACCCGCACCACACCCTGCTGCGTCAGTGGTCGCCCGACGACGACCGCGCGATCGCCTTCGCGCTGGAGCGGACCGGCCTGGTCGACCTCGCGGACACCCCGGCGGGCGACCTGTCCGGCGGGCAGGCCCGGCGGGCCTGGATCGCGATGGTCCTCGCCCAGGAGACCCCGATCGTCCTGCTGGACGAGCCGACCACGTTCCTCGACATCGCCCACCAGTACGAGCTCCTGGAACTGTGCGCCGAGTTGAACGCCGAGGGCCGCACTGTCGTCGCGGTGCTGCACGACCTCAACCAGGCCGCCCGCTTCGCCTCCCACCTGGTGGTGATGAAGGCCGGCCGAGTCGTCGCCGAGGGCCCGCCGGGCGAGGTGCTGACCGCCGCCCGCGTCCACGACGTGTTCGGCCTGGCGTGCGACATCGCGCCCGACCCGATCACCGGCACCCCCATGGTGATCCCGCACGCGCGGCGCGGCGCGGTGGTGGGGTGAGCGCGGCGGCGTGCGCGCGAGCCGGCCCGCCGTATATCGGTTGAGCCGTGCGGCCGCGGCCGGCTAGCGTGGCTGGTCATGACGAAGATCGAGGCCGCGGCCGACTGGCGGGACGTCAATCGGGCCAATTGGGACGAGCGGGTCCCGATCCACAGTGCCAGCCGCTTCTACGACGTTCCCGGCTTCGTCGCGGGCAAGGACGCGCTCCGGGACTTCGAACTCGCCGAGGTGGGCGACGTCGACGGCCGTACGCTGGTCCACCTCCAGTGCCACATCGGCCTGGACACGCTCTCCTGGGCCCGGCGCGGAGCCACGGTCACCGGCCTGGACTTCTCCGAACCGGCCGTGGCCGAGGCCGGCGCCATCGCCGCGCGGATCGGTGCGAGCACGGCCCGATTCGTCACCTCCGACGTGTACGACGCCGAGGCCGCGCTCGACGGGGCGACCTTCGACATCGTCTACACCGGCCTGGGCGCGCTGTGCTGGCTCCCGGACATCGACCGCTGGGCCCGTACGGCGGCGGCACTCGTCGCGCCGGGCGGCTTCCTCTACCTGGCCGAGTTCCACCCGTTCACCGACGTCCTGGCCGAAGACGGCCGCACCGTCGAACTGGACTACTTCCATCGCGAGCCGACCGTCTGGGACGAGCCGGGCACCTACACCGACGCGGACACGGAGACCTCCGCGAACATGACGGTCGAGTGGCAACACGGCATCGGCGACGTGGTCAGCGCCCTGATCGCCGCCGGGCTGCGCCTGGAGTTCCTGCACGAGCACGACTACTCGCTGTTCGCCCGCTTCCCGATCCTGGAACACGACGACGGTCGCTACCGCTTCCCCGCCGGACAGCCGCGTGTTCCGCTGATCTACTCGCTGCGCGCGACGAAGGCGGCGTAGGCCCGCCGGCCTCGTACGCGGACCTGCGCGAGCGGCCGGCCGACGAACCGGGACCCGGCGCGTGGACCGGGTTGCTGACGCGGTGTCAGGGGAGACCGCTGCGGCGGCGTCGCCTGCGGCGGTATTCCGGGTGTCATCCCGGAGAGGGGCGCGTTCACCCGAGCGGCCCCAAGGCCGGCACCGGGTTCTTCCCCGTTCGGGTGGGCTTTCAGGGGCGCCGGCCCCGGGTCCGAGCGTGCGCGGCGCGGCGCCGGCGGCTTATCTGGTGAGGGCGACGGCGCTACACCTCATCGAACAGGAGTGCACATGCGCGGGACGAGAGCGACCGGGAACACGCCGGGTGCCGGCAGGCGGGCGACGGGTCGTGCGGGTACGAAGCGGAGCGGCGGCGCCACGCCGCCGCGCGGGCACGACGACGAGGGCCGACGCCGACGGGAGATGTTCTGTCCGCGATGCATGGGCGTGACGGAACGCTGTACGCACGCGATCGGCGAACTCTCCGCCGCACGCCCGGGATTCCTCCTCGGAGCCGACCCGGCTCGCGGCGTCGAGCACCCGTGACGAAGCGGCGCCGGGCCCGGGGACGCCCGGCGCCGCACGAACACCCCTCGGCCCGGGCCCGCACCGCCGCGATGAGTTCTCGCCATCGCGCGAGTCCTACCCGGAGCCGGCGCCGCCGAGGAGGAGCCCACCCATGACCGACGAGCAGCAGATCCGCGATCTCATCGAACGCTGGGCCGGTGCCGTGCACGACGGCGACCTGGCCACCGTGTCGGCCGACCACGCGGCCGACATCGTCATGTTCGACGTCCCGCCCCCCGAGCAGGGCGTGCGCGGCATCGAGGCGTACCGCGAAACCTGGCCCGGCTTCTTCGAGTGGCAGGCGTCCGGCGCCGTCTTCGAGATCGAGTCGCTGGAGATCACCGCCGGCACGGACGTCGCCTTCGCGATCGCCCTACTCCGCTGCGGCGACCCCACCGACCTCGCACACCACCCCGACCGCCGCCTACGCCTGACCCTCGGCCTCACCAAGCCGAACACCCACTGGACCATCACCCACGAACACCACTCCTTCACCACCCCACCCACCCCCACCCACCCCGACTAGCCACCCCGCCCACCCCGAGCCGAACCGACTCACACCCGGGATCCGCGTCGCGATCAGCGTTGTCGGATCGGACCGAAGTCCTCGGTCGGGCTGCCCCCTTCGGTCAGGTCGAGAGGTACGACAAGGTCGCCCAAACGTACGGAGAGCGTTGTGGGATCGCCTCCGCCCGCGGACCGGCCGTAGACGGCGGAGGCGACGACCGCGGCCGACATCCTGGGGTCGGCGGATTCCCAGCGCACGGTCGCGCGCCAACCGGACGACGTGCCCACGACACACGCGCGGACCCCGTCCGGGAGCGCGGCGACCCGGCACCCCGGGTGGGCGCGGAGCAGTTCCGCGAGGTGTCCCGCGGAGGCCGGCGGCCGACCCACGACGACATCGGCCCGAAGTCGGAGGCGGTCGTCGGGCTCCGCCTCGTCGACCACGAGATGAGCGTCGGTCAGGAGTGCGTCGGTTCCGCCGGCAAGGTGCGCGGGGTAGCGGCGCAACGCCACGACGTCCCCCTCGAAGGTGACGGCCGACATCGACGCGGGCGCCACGGGTGATCGCCGCGACTCGACCACGGACCGGGCATCGGGCACTTCGACGGGCCGCACCACCACCGGTTCCGCCGGTTCGTTCAGGCCCAGCCGGTCGTAGAACAACGTGCGCAGCGTGCGTGCGGATCCGCCGGGTAGGGAGGTCGCGTTGGCGGTGACCTCGGCGACGGCCGGATCTGTGCGCAGGCGACGCTCGGCCGCGTCGAGTTGACGCGGCAGGGGTAGCGTCGCGTCCACGCGTGGCAGCAGCGGAAGCAGTCGGGCGATGGGGGAGCTTTCGGCCAGGGTGCCGTCGGCGGGAATTCCGGACAGGAGGGTGGGCAGTCCGAGAGCGGCGCCGTAGAAGGTCACCGAGCCGTAATCGCCGATGAGCGCGTCGGCCGCCACCAGCGCGGCCTTCCATCCGTCACCCTCGGGACGCACGAGCGTCAACCCGGCGGATTGCAGGGGAGCGAGCCAGGAACGCACCTGCCAGGGACTGTGGGCGTACCAGACGTTGGGATGGATCACCGCCGCGACGCGGAATTCGTCGCGGGGCAGCGTCGCCAGCACGTGCCGCAGGACGTCTCGGGATTTCCCGAGCTGCGATTCCCGGCTCCAAGTGGACGAGACGACCACCAGCTTTTGGCCCGGAAGCATCCCCCAGGCGGCCCGATAGTCGTCGCGAAACGGCAGGCCGGCCCGTAACTCGTCCAGGCAGGGGTCACCGGCGACAACGGCCGAGGGCAATGCCTCCGGGCAACCTTCGGCGAGTCGCGACAACTGCTCGTCGTGGGACAGGACCACGGCCGACGGGACGACCGCACCGTCGTGCGTGAGCCACTCCGCCGTCAGGCCGAAACTTCCCGGACTCGCGGTTTCGCGCGGCCGTGGGCTGCTTCCGGCCTCCTGCCGCAGGATCTTGTTGTAGCCCATTCCGTGCGGCGTACCGATGATCGGCGCATTGATCCGATGCAAATCTCCGCCGCGACTCGTCGTGATGGCCAGGTCGAACTTCGTGGCAATCGCCTGAGCCCAGGGAAGGCACACGAGCCCGTGGTCGCGAACGAATTCCGGAATCCCGTGTTCGAAGGCCGAGGAGCCCGTGCACGTGAAGACCGTCTGTATGCGGGTGTCGCCCTCGAAGAGCCGCAGAAGATCGAGCAGGCGCGTCGCCGAGGTGACGTTGTGGATGACGCCGAGAACGGTCCGCTCGGGCCGTACGGTCAGCCACCGGTCGGCGGCGGCGCCCACCGGAAGTGCGATCGGGTCGTCCCACGGTATTCGCGGCATGCGTTCCCCCAAGCTTCCGGCGTCCGGGAGACCCTAGCCCAACCGAGCCGACGTACACGCTCTTCGGTGTGGGATCAGGTGTGGGGTTTGGGGGTTGGGGGGTTGTGGCGGAGGGTGTTTTGGGAGGTTACGTATTTGAGCATGAGGCGGGCGAAGTCGAGGCGTTCCTGGGCGGGCCAGTCGGCGGTGATGTATTCGTAGGCCGAGCGTTGGTGGCGGCGGAAGCGCTTCATCAGGTCGATGCCGTCGGGGCTGAGGTGGAGGACTGTGCGGCGGCCGTCCTGTTGGGAGGCGGCGCGGATCAGGTAGCCGGCGGAGATGCAGTCGGAGACCATGCGGCTGGCCACCGACGGATCCACGCTCAGGTGGTCGGCCACCGCGCCGACGGTGACCTCGCGGGCGTCGTCCTGTTCGGCCTCCAGGACGATGTTGAGTACCAGGGTGCGGCTCAAGTCCTTTTGGGAGATCGGGTTTTCGACGTCCAGGAGGGAGGAGCGCCGCAGCTTCCCGAAAGCCGGGCCCACGGCGTCGAGCAGCTCGTCGGCTGTGCGCGGCTCGTGCTTCGTCATGTCCTCATCGTACACATACGTGACCAACCGAAGACATGTGTTGACGCGAAAACGTATGCATGACAGCATGCATATGTCGGCACGGTCGAAGCGACGTGCAGACCGCAACCTTCAGACCATCGAACGTGCAGATCATCCGAGAGCAAACGAACGGGGCTTTTCCATGACTATCCTCATCACCGGCGCCCGCGGCAAGGTCGGTCGCGCGATCATCGAGCGCCTGCACTCCGCCGGACACGCGTTGCGCGCCGCCAGTGCCAACCCCGCCGAGCTGACCGTTCCGGCCGGCGTCGAGGTTGCCGAGCTCGCCTTGGACCGTCCCGAGACCTTCGAAGCCGCGCTTCGCGGCGTTCGCCAGGTCTTTCTGTATCCCGAGCCCGCCGGCATCGACGAGCTGATCAAGGCCGCCGGCACGGCCGGCGTCGAGCATGTCGTCCTGTTGTCCTCGTCCTCGGTCCTGGGCCCGGGCGCCGAGAACGACCCGCTCGCGAGCCACAGCCTCCGGGTCGAGCGTGCGCTCGCCGACTCGGACCTCTCCTGTACATTCCTGCGCCCCGACGCCTTCGCGAGCAACGCGCTCGGCTGGGCGTACTTCATCGGCAAGGCGATGCCGATCCAACTCGCCTACCCGGACGCGCGGATCGCCCCGATCCACCCCGAGGACATCGCCGACATCGCCGTGGAGGCGCTCACCGGCGACTCCCTCACCGGCCGCCGGGTCACCCTGACCGGTTCGGAATCGCTCTCCTTCCGCGAGCAACTCGCCGTCCTCGCGGGCACCATCGGCCGTGAGATCCCTGTCGAGCGGATCACCCGCGCCGAGGCCGAGCAGCAGATGGGCCACCACATGCCCGCGCCGATGGTCTCCTCGCTGCTCGACCTGTGGGAAGCCGCCGACCACGGCCCCGCGGCCATCGCCGACACCACCGAGTCCCTCCTCGGCCGCCCAGCCCGCACCTTCGAACAGTGGACCCGCGAGAACGCCGCCGCCTTCACCGGCCGCTGACCGAACGAGCCTGCGCCGCACGCCCGTTCGCCCCGTCGCCCGCTCGACCCCGGCATCGCCGATCCACTCGGGAGCAGGACATGAAGCCCATCGGCTACTGGCTCAACCGCACCGACAAGGCGATCACCGCCGCCATGGACTCGATGGTGGCCGAGTTCGGCCTCACCCGCCTCGCCTGGCAGGTCCTCAACGTCGTGCAGGGCGACCCGCGGGCCACCGACACCGACGTGCGCACCGTCCTGGCCGCCAACGCCGACGTCGCCGACCTGACCGCCGCGGTCGAGACGGTCCTGGCCGACGGCTGGGTCTCCCGCCCGGCACCGAGCAGGCTGGCCCTGACCGACGACGGCCGCGCTCGGCTCGCCGAGGTCGCCGAACGTGTCGGCGCCTTCCGCCAGTTGTCGACGGCCGGCATCACCGACGAGGAATATCGGATCGCGGTGAGCGTTCTCGAACGCATCACCCGCAACCTGGAGACCGGAGCGGAACACCGCGACTGACAAACCCGGTTCGTGCCCGGGCGGCCGCGCAGGCCGGTTCAACCGTCGATGCGGTGCCGTGTCCAGAACGGTGTCAGGTCGTGGGTGGTGGCTGCCTGGGCCGCGCGCTTGAACTCGGCCGTGGTGGAGATCCCGTACCAGTGGTCCGCGGCATACCGGCGCAGCAGCGCCTCCATCGGGGCATCGCCGATCAGTCGCCGCAGCTCGTGCAGTGCGCACTTGCCGTAGTCGTAGACGACGGCCTCGTAGCGGGACGGGTGGGCGTCCCAGTACCGCATCGAGTCGGTGATCCGTTCCGTCGGCGCGGCCCAGGAGAAGCCGTCTCGGCAACCGTCGCCGGTCCTGCCCAGGGCGAGGTCGGTGGCGTACTCGGAGAACGACTCGTCCAGCCAGGGGTCGTTGTACTCGTCGTTGCCGACGATCCCGTACCACCACTGGTGCGCGATTTCGTGGACGAGTGCCGTGGACCGGACCCGGTCCAGGACGAAGCCCGGGTACTCCATGCCGCTGAACCACAGATCGTCGTCCAGGACGACGTCCAGTTCGGCGTACGGGTAGGCACCGAAGCGCCCGGCGTGGGCGTCGACGCTCGTCAGCGCGACGTCCAGCATGGCCCGGGCGTCGGACGGGTCGATGCCGGCGTCCGCGTGGACGTTGATCCGGACCCCGCCGGCGGAGGTGCCGGAGACGCCGGCGAACGGCCCCGCGGCCCACACGAAGTCCCGGACCTCGCGCGCCGTCGCGATGGTGACCGTACGACCGGGCGCGCCCGGGGACTCGACCGAGGTGCCGGTGGCGGGCACCCGGAGCCGCGCGGGGTGGTCGAGGGTGACGTCGAAGTCCGCGGCGAGGGAGTAGAAGGACTCGCCGTGGTTGGTATAGGGGTCCAGATGCGTGCCTGCGGCGTCCCGAATCGCCAGCAGTGGCAACGCGTTGCCGAGTACGGCGTACTCGCCGTCGTGGCCGAACCGGTCGACGCGGTCCGGGACTTCGATCCGCAGATCGAAGGCGATCGAGGTGCGCTCGCCGCGGCCGAGCGGCTTGGGCAGGACGACCCGCAGGGCCGTGCAGTCGACGGACAGGGCCACCGGGGTGCCGCCGGTGACCTCGGAGACCGTGATCGGCGGCGCCGCACACGTGCCGTGCGCGTTGTCCCACAACCGCAGGTACACCTCGGGGAGCGGATCGACCGAGGCGTTGGTGAAGCCCACCCGCTCATGGCCGGTCCACACACGGCCCGTGGCGTCGGCGGCGAGGTCGACCGTGTACGAGGGCGCCGCGGGTGTTCGCACCCGGTCCGCGGCCGTCCACACCCTCTCCGCCGGCGTCCGGACCGCGTCCGCGGCCGGCACCTCGTCGCGCACCGACGCGACGCCCACGACGGGGCCGGGGCCGGCGCCCGCTCCGGAGCTCGCGCCGACCCCGCCGAGCAACACGGCGACGGCGGTGAGCACGGCCGTGGCGATTCTCATCGGCTGATCCCCGTCGGGTCGGCGGCGTTCGGAGGCAGGCGGCCGGACGTGACCCGGCCGCCTGCCGATATGGCGGCGCGGGTCAGCCCGTGCGGGTCGTCTCGCGGTGGCGCGACACCGCCCGGTGCAGTGCCAGGTCGAGTTCGGGCAGGGCTTCCGCGACGTCCGTGTACTCCACGTACTCCACGGTGGCCACCGTGTGCAGCCCCTGGACCAGGAACGTGTACTCCCGGCCCCGCTCCAGCATCAGCACGATGGGTTTGTCGAAGGCACTGGCCCAACCCACCTCGATGTGGGTGCCCGGCGAGGCGGGGAAGCCCGGGAGCGCGACGAAGACGTCGGCCTTGCGGATCTCGTCCTGGTCCAGCCGGGTGCACTGGTCCGGACGCATCAGCTCCGCGCCCCACGCCTCGCGGCGGTGCGCGTTGTGGACGGCGAGCCCACGCGCCTCGAAGTGCTTGATCAGGATGTCGAAGGGGGCCCGTGCGTGCTCGGGCATCTCCCCCGTGGCCGGGTCCAAGAGTTGGATGAAGGGTCCGGCCAGGAACAGCGAAGCCACGTCGAGGCCGCACAGGTAGTCGGTAGAGGGGGCGGTGGTCATACGGCTGCCTCCGGATTGGGGCCGTGGGGATGGCATGGGACGAGATGCGACGCCGTGGGGCGCGCCGCCGGCCGCGGGCGCCGGGCCGGCGGGCGGCACCGGCTCGTGATCAGGTCTTGCGGAAACACTGGATGTAGGCCTGGCCGCTCGTGCCGTAGGTGTACTCGGTGGTGTCGTACGCCCGGTACGGGTGGGACTCGACCCGGATGCTCCGGAAGTGCGGCAGGTACTGCCAACGCAGCTCCGGCTTGGTGCTGAAGAAGGGGATGAACACCCCGCCGGGGCGCAGCGCCCGGACGACCTCCGGCATGGTCTTGGCCCACAGGGCCTCGTCCTTCCAGACGTCCATGTCCAGGGCCGGGTCGAAGAACATCCCGTCGAGGCTCTCCGAGGGCAGTTCGAAGACCCGCTCGAAGAAGTCGCCGCGCTCGATGGCGAGGTTGTCGGGCAGCGAAGGGTGCCGGCTCCGGAAGAGGTCCTCGACCTCGCCGAAGAGTTCGAGCACGGTGTGGCTGCGGGTGGCCGGGTTGCCCGCGATCCGCAGTGCGGACAGCCCAAGGCCCAGGCCGACTTCGTAGAAGTCCCGGCCGTACTCGCACAACATGTCGGCGCTCGCCCACATCAGATCGCGCTCCCAGGCCTGCATCGCCTGCTCGCCGCCGATGTTCAGGGTCACTTCGCCGTCGGTCTCGACGAGTTCGATCTCGGGCTTGGAACGGGTTTCCATCGCATTCGTCCTTTGCTGTGGCGGGGTCGGGAGTCGGGTTCGGCTCAGGTACGGCGCGGCACGACGCCGAAGTGCCGGCGGGCCGTGGAGACGGCGAGGTCCTGGACGGCGAAGACGGTGAAGTAGTACGCCTGTGGCGCGGTGTCGGCGGCGAAGCGCACCCGGAAGGCCACGTCCTGAGGCCGGTCGTGCCCGGCCCGGATCCTGACCACGCCCGGTTCCACCGTGGTGTCCTCGCGCAGGTAGGTGGGTACGAACAGCCCCAGCCGCACGGGTCCGGTACGGGCGACCGTGAGGGCGGCGCGCACCTCCAGCACGCCGCCCTGCTCGACCTCGTCGGAGGCGTAGGCCAGCAGGGAAGGGGCGTCGGGGACCCGGAAGGTGACGTCGCCGCAGCGCATGCAGACCGCGCAGATCGTGTCCGACACGTGCGGGAGCAGGCCCCGCCGGGTGAACTCCTGGGCGGGACGACCGCAATGGCAGGTCACCTCGCGCACGTGCGGGTCCAGCGAACTGCGGTCCCCGAAGTGCGCGGGGTAACCCATGATCTCGTTCTCGGGGTTCGCCGCGACCTGTTCGGTGATCACGTGGTCGAGCGATTGCAGGTCCGCCGTGAGCGAGGAGCGAATCTCGTCGGGCGACTGGTCGGCGAGATGGGTAGGGCGGGACACCCACAGGTCCACCTTGCGCGCGAGCTTGACCAGCCTCGGGCGCAACGCGTGGTTGTGCGGCAGTAGTTCCGAGCCGAGCAGGGTGGTCAGGCGTCGTCCCACGGTCAGTACGAGCGGGTCGGGGCGGTGCTCGGCGGGCGGCGGTGCGGCGGGCGCGTCGCCCTGCGGGAGGCCGAAGCGCATGAACGCGGGGTAGGGGTGCGACCCGGCGAGGCTGGCGTTGAGGGTGTCCACGGAGTCCGCGCCGGACAGGGCCGCGCGCATCCACGCGACGTTCTCGGGCCGGTCGGAATCGTGCACCGAGACCGCGGAGACGACGGTGCGGGCCGGGCCGTCCAGGGCGTTGAGCAGCAGTTGGTACCTGGGGTCGTACAGCGCGAGATCGGCGAGCGGGCCGCTGTTGCAGGCGCTGAGCACCACCTCGACGGCTTCCACCCGATTGAGCGGGACCAGCTTGTCCTCGGGCTTGTAGCAGGGCAGTCCGTACGCGCAGCGTGGGCCGAGCAGTCCCGCGCGGGCGGGGGCGGCGGGGTTCAAACCGCAGATGGTGAACTCGCCGAGGTTGACGCTGTCGTCCTTGCCGTGGCCCTGGAACGCCACTCGGCGCCAGCGCGTGCCGAGGATTTCGGCCTGGATGTCGACGCGTTCGAAGTCGCGGTCGTCGAAGACCCGGACGCCGTCCGGGTGCGGCGGCCGGTCGGTGTCGGTGAACAGCCCGATCGCGTGGACGCCGGTCGCGGCGGTCGCGTACTGCTTGGCCACGTTCCAGGCCACCGAGGCCGCGTCGCGTCCGCTCAGCAGCGTCAGTCCGGGCTCCCGGTCACGGTAGGTGGTCAGCAGCAACGCCCGGACCGGATCCAGGTTGAGCCGGTCGTAGCAGCCGACCATCAGCAGCGTTCCGGGGTGGCGCCGCCGGAACTCGGCGGCGTCCGCCAGTTCCTCCTCGGCCACCCAGGTACGGGCGAGCGGGCGGGCGAGCGCCGGTACGCCGTCGGGCAGGTCACGTGGGCCGAGCAGGACTCCGACATCCAGCGGTCGCGGGAGTTCGACGCCGGCGTACAGGCGGGCGGCCAGGTCGACGGCGTGTGTGAGATCCGGGCGTCCCAGGCCCGGCACGGGGATCGCAGTGTGCGCGGGTGCGGCGAGGAACTCCGCGACCGCCTGCGGCAGTTGCTCGAAGTCGACCACACCGAACAGCGCAGGGGCCGGGATTGCATCCGGGCGGTCGTGTGCTTCGGTGACGACGGGGGCGTTCATGACGGGTGACCTCGTGTTCTGTGGGCTGACCCGGCCGGGAACGGGTCGGCCGGGGTGGGGCGGACGGGCTTCACGCACCGTCGGCGGCGATCAGGTCGCGCACCGCGCGGGGGCGGCGGCATCGGGCACCGGCAACCGGCGGCCCGCGAAGGCCAGTCCCGCTCCCGCCAGGGCCACGCCGAACGCGAGGGTGAACACGCCGCGCGGGCCGATCGGTTCGATCAGCAGACCGCCGACCTGCTGGCCCACCGCGTCCCCCAGAACGGTGGCCAGCGACGCCCAGGTGAACGCCCGCGCCAGCAGACGCTTGTCCGCGAGCGCGCCGACCAGGGTCATCTCGGCCGCCGACACCAGGGCGATCGGCATGCTGCCGACGGCCAGGGCGATCGCCAGGGTCAGCGGGGAGGTGCTCAGCACGGCCAGTCCCGTGCCGGCCGCGAAGGCCAGCACCAGGCGCGGGAAGCGCACCCGCATCGGGATCCGCGACGGGGCACGCCCCAACCACAGGGCGCCCACCGCGCTGCCGACGCCCCAGCACGCGTAGACCACACCCGTGCCGTCCGGTGATCCGTGGGCCGACACGAAGGCCGGGATGGCGAGCGTCATCAGTCCGATCGGGACGGCGCACGCGGTCATCACGCCCAGGAGCACCAGCATCGAGGGATCGCGCAGCGGGTGGCGCGGTATGCCCAAGGCGTCGGCGCCGGCCGTGTGCGGGCCGGTCGGGGCCGCGGCTTCGGTGCTCGCGGGCAGCCGGACACAGGCCAGGCCGAGGGCTCCCGCGCCGCCGATGACGGCGACCGTGGTCAGCGCCGTCCCGGCGGATCCGGACCACATCAGGGCCGCGAGCATCAGCGGCGCGCCGATGACCAGGACCTCGGTGAGCAGCGCCTCCCACAGGTAGGCGGTCTCGCGTTCCTCGTCCGTGAGCGGCATGCGCGCCCACAACGAGCGCATGCACGCGTTCGTCGGCGGGAGCGCGACACCCGCGGCGACGGCCAGGACGGGCTGCGCCCACGAGCCCGGCCGGGTGGCCCACACCAGCGTCGCGAGCGCCGCCGGGTAGGCGAGGCCGGTGAGCACCAGGACGCCTCGGCGGCCGCTGCGGTCGAGGTGACGGGCGATCAGCGGGCTGCCCAGGGCCATGCCGAGCGTGTACAGCGCGGCGATCAGGCCGGCCTGCGCGTAACTGCCGCCCTGTTCGCGGATGGTCAGCACCATGGCCAGGGACATCAGGTAGACGGGCAGCCTGGCCACGACGCTCCACCCGGCCGCCGGGGCGACCTGCGGGCGGGTGAGCAGGTCGCGGAAGCGCCCGAGCAGGCCGCCGGTCCCGGAGGGCGCCGGTGGTTCCGGTGGGCTCTGCGCGGACGCGGGTTCGCCGTCTCGGCGCGGATCGGCGCTCATCGGGCCACCGGATCGGGCTCGCGGGCCGGGGCCACCTCGATCGTGAAGGCGTCCAGGACGGCCCGCATGCGTTGTTCGACCCGCGCGATCGAGTCGCCGACGACATGGACGTGGCCCGAGGCGTTGTGCGAGGCCCGGCGGGCCGCCACCGTGTCGCCGACGCCGGCGCGCAGGACCGCCTCGACGACGCCCGGCAGGCGCAGGAGTTCGTCCGCCGAGGTGACGCGGCGCACGGTTCCCGATCCGGGCAGGGGCAACAGCAGGTCGCCCGCGCAGCGGCGTTCGCGGTAGTCCAGGCGTGGGCGGTGGCCCAGGTAGACGTCCAGCGTGGCCGCGAACACGTCGAATCCGTAGGCGTGTCCGTGGTTGGCCGGGATCTCGCAACCCGCCAACCGGATCCCGATCTCGCCCGCGAACACCTGCCCGTCGACCACGAAGAACTCCATGTGCGCGTACCCGTGGTCGATGTCCATGCCGGTGACGATGCGTTGGAGCAACTCGCGCAGGTCCACCGGAGGACCCTCGTCGGTGCCGACGCTGATGTTGGCGTTCATCGCGCCGTCCACGATGTCCAGCGGACGGCAGGGCATCGCGCTGGGCCAGGCGGTCAGCACCTCCCCGTCGTGGATGAGCCCGCACACCTCCCACTCGGTGCCGCCGAGATACTCCTCGACCATGAAGTCCCGGGTGCCGTAGTCGATCTCGGCCGCGGCGGCCGGTCCCGGGAGCAGATAGGTGTCCACGCAGGCGAACGAGTCCACCGGCTTGAGGACGAGCGGCCGCCCGTAGCGCGCGGCGAACCGCTCCACCTCCGCGGCCGACCGCACCCGGGCGAACGCGGCGGTACGCAGACCCAGTTCGCGGAACCGCTCCTTCATGGCGACCTTGTCGCGCACCCAGCCCACCTGGCGTTCGTCCAGATGGGGCAACCCGACCAAGGCGGCGAAGCGATGCGCGACGTGCTGGCGCGGCTCGGAGGGATTGCAGAACCGGGTAGGCGGCTCCCGCAGTTCCGCCGCCCACTCCCGGTAGCGTTGCGCCTCCTCCGCCAGGGACACCCCTTCGCGGACCCAGAACGCCGGCAGGTGCGCGGTCTCGCGCAGGTAGTCCTCGCGCAGGTCGCCGCGAAGCTCGGCGAAGCGCAGCAGCACCAGATTCTCGGACAGCGCGCGGGCCGCGTAGCGGGTGAACGAGGAGGCCCGGTCGTCCACCATCAGCAGCACGGGACGCGGGCTCACACCGCCTCCAGCACGCGCCGGATCGCCTTGACCGCGCCGACCTGCTCGGACTCGGGCAACTCCGGGGACAGCGGTACGCACAGGGTGCGGTCCAACCGGTCCCGGGTGCGCACGAATCCGTCGTGGCTGAGCGCGAGCGAGCCCTCGGGGGCGTGGTTCCAGGGGAAGCCGTCGGCGTAGAGCGAGCGCCGGCCGGTGAGCACCGGATGCTCGGGCAACAGGTACTTGTTCAAAGTCCAGTTGGCGATGCCCTCGGCGGTCAGCGCGGCCACGGCGGCGTCGCGCAGGGCGCGGTCGCGGCAGCGGAAGCGCAGACTGACCTTCACGTCGCCCGCCGCGCGCGGCCGTACCTCCAGGTCCGCGCGGTCGGGGAGTTCGCGCATCGCGATGGCGTACATGCGCTCCAGCCCGTCCAGGAGCTCGCCGAGATGGCGGAACTGTTGGCACTGGACGGCGGCGACCTGCTCGCTGGTGACGAAGTTCTCGCCGTAGTAGGCGTCCTGGTTCCAGGTGGGATAGCGGCCGGGTACGCGCGCCGAGCCGTGGTCGTGATAGCAACGCATCGTTGCCCACGCCTGCTCGTCGTTGGTGACCACCAGGCCGCCCTCGCCCGAGGTGAGCACCTTGTTGTGGTGGAAGCTGAAGGTCCCCGCATAGCCCGCGGTTCCCACCGCGCGTCCGTCCGGGAAGCGGGCGCCGAGCGACTGCGCGCAGTCCTCGATCACGTACCGCACGCCCTGGGGCAGCGGCGCCACCGTGCCCTCCATGTGGGCCACGATCACCCGCTCGGCGTCCGGCGGCAGCAGCGTGGGGTCCAACGACAACGAGTCGTCGGTGTCGACCAGCACCGGGATCAGGCCGCAGGACAACACCGCGCCGGCCACGGCGACGAAGGTCACGGCGGGGATGTACACCCGGTCGCCGATGGACGGGCGGGTGGCGATCAGCGCGAGCCGCAGCGCCTCGGTGCAGTTGTGCACGGCCAACGCGTGGGCGGCGCCCAGGTGTCGGCAGGTCTCACGTTCCAACCGCGAGGCCATGCTTTCGGTTTCCGTCTGGTAGCGGAACAGCACCCGGTGGTCGATCGCCTCGCGCAGTTCCGCCATGTCGGACCAGTCGAGGTAGTTCGCGCCGTAGGGCAGGAAACGTTGTCCGAGACGCTTGTCCAGGGTCATCGTGCGTCCGCCTCCGTGATCGGGCATGCCGTGGTGTCGAGGAGCATCTCCTCGCCCCGGAAGTTGCGCAGGCGCAGGCCCTCCGGGGTGACCGTGAAGTACGGCTGTGCGATCGGGATCTTGCCGATCCTGGTGGTCAGCACGTATTGCGGCACACCGAAGCCGGTGATGTGACCCTGTAGGCCCTCCATGATCTCCCAGCCCTTGGCCACGGAGGTCATGAAGTGCGAGACGCCGGTGACGTTGTCGCAGTGGTAGAGGTAGTACGGCCGCACCCGGATGCGCAGGAGGTCCGTCATCAGGGTGCGCATGGTGGCGACGTCGTCGTTGATGCCCCGCAGCAGCACGGTCTGGTTGCCCACCGGGATCCCGTGGCGCAACATGCGGTCCACCGCCGCGGTCGCCTCCGGGGTGATCTCCTTCGGGTGGTTGAAATGGGTGTTCACCCACACCGGGTGGTGGCGCGCGAGCATCGCGCACAGGTCGTCGGTGATGCGTTGTGGCAACAGGACCGGGAAACGGCTGCCGATCCGGATGATCTCCACGCTCGGGATCGCCCGCAGCCCGGCGATGATCTCCTCGAGCTTGCCGTCCTGATAGGAGAGCGGGTCCCCGCCGGTCAGCAACACGTCCCGGATCTCCGGGTGGTCGGCGATGTAGCGCAGATCCTCGTCGAACGACTCGCCCTCGTCGTCCCGGAAGTACGTGCCGTTGACGTCGGTGGTGTGGAATTTGCGGGTGCAGTGCCGGCAGTAGACCGGGCACGCCTCGGTGATCAGCATGATCACCCGGTCGGGGTACTTGTGCACGACACGGTTGGTCTTGCGGTAGTACGTGTCGCCGACCGGGTCGACTTCGGCACCGGAGAACTCCATCAACTCCCCGGCGGCGGGCACGGCTTGCTGCCGGACCGGACACAGAGGGTCGTCCGGATCCATCAGCGAGGCGTAGTACGGCGTGACGCTCCAGCGGTACTTGCCCGCCACCCCGGCGATCGCCTTCTCCTCGTCGGGGCTGAGGTTGATCCATTGTCGGGCCTTGTCGACGTTGGTGATGCGTCGCCGCATGTGCCAACGCCAGTCGTCCCAGTCCGTGTCGGGGACGCGGGGTCGCGCGATCCTGGGATCGACCGAGGTGGTGGCTTCGAGGGGCGTGGCGGACATGGCGGACTCCAGGGTTGACGGGCCTTCGACGACGCGAGGCGTTCGGCCGGGGCGCAGGTGGCGGCCGTGCCGGCGTCGTGGGGCGGTGGGTGGTTCGCGGTGTCGCGGGCCGTTCGGAGGAGGCGTCCACGGCGAGATGTCCGCGCGAGATGCCTACGGCGAGATGTTCACGGCGGGCCGTTCACAGTGGGCTGTTCACATTGGGCTGTTCACAGTGGGGCGAGCGAGAGTTGGCGGAGTGTACGGGCGACGCGTTGCGCGCCGCGCAGGTCGTCCAGGTCGGGGTCGAGCACGCTCCACAGCGCGGTGGCGTTGCGCGCGGGCGGTACCCACATCGCGTCGTCCTCGGGATCGTCGGCGGGCGGAACCGGAACCAGGTGTCGTACGCGCGCGGCCAGATCGCGCTGGGTGTCGCCCAGCGCGGGCAGGAACACCAGGGGTGCGCGCCGAGCTTGGGCCAGCGCCAGGGCACCCAGGGTCGGCGCGGCCAGGAACACCTCGGCCCCGGCGTGCAGCGCGTCCACGTCGACGTCGACCGCGCGGCTCACCCGCACCTCCGGGCGGCCGGCAAGTCCCGCCAGCGCGGCGCGGATCGGCGTCAGCCGCGTGTCGCCGACCACGTCGCATCGGCCGGTGCGACGCAGCGCCTCCCGGACCAGCGTGGGCAGCGTCCCGGTGATGAACGTGTCCGCCTCGGCGTCCGGCACGTCCCACGCGGACAACAACAGCAGGGTTCCCGCGCGTTCGCGCTTGCGGGCGGAGCGGGCGGGGGCGAGCAGCCCGGTGGGCCGAACGCCGTTGGGGCGCGGGTCTGTTGACGCGGTTGCGGGGTCGGGCAGCCAACCGGGTCGGTGGACGCGATGCAGCGCCCGGCCGGCGGCGCCGTCCGCCGCGGTCGTCCCGCTTGCCGCGGTCGTCCCGATCGTCCCGGTCATGGCCGTCGTCCCGGTCGTCCCCTCGTGACCCGAGGTCAGGTGCACGACCGGTACGCCCGATTCCAACAGCCGGTTCGTGGCTGCCTCGTCGTCGCAGACCAGGGCCACGTCCGGGACCGGGAGTGGTCGCCCGGTCGCGTTGTGCACGGGTCGCAGGTCGCCGAGATGGGCGGCGACGCGTCGCCGGGCGAGCAGCGAGTCCAGGTGGTCGTCACGCGAGACCAGCAGGATTCGGCGAGTCGGCTCGGCGGGCCCGAGTTCGGACCCGTCGGTGGCCGTTCGTCGCGGGTCCGGCCGTCGTGTGTCCGGCCCTTCCCGGGGAGTCAGTACTGCCATGGGTTCACCGACCCCAGCCGGGCGACGTCGTCGCTGTAGCCGGCGGCCGTGGTGGAACAGCCGTTGCACACCAGGGGTCCGCGTTCGCGGTAGAAGTCGGCGTGCTCACGGAACGCCGGTGTGTCCAGGCCGATCACCCCCGCCTGGCGCAGCGGCGCTCCGCCCGGGCCGTCCTCGCCCTCGCGGTGCGGAATGCAACTGCACGCGTACATCCGCCCGTACTTGCCGTCGATGTAGATCACGTCGTCGGTGACGTGGCACTGCGGCAGCGACGCGCGCGGGGTGACCGATTCGGCGAAATAGCGAGCCTGTTCCTCCGGGTCGTCGCCGTAGAAGCGCTTGCCCATCGGCACCAGCAGGGAGTTCGGATCGGCGTCGTAGACGCGGTCGCCCACCCGGCGCACGTCGTCGGGATCGGGGTAGGTGATGCTGCGATCCAGTTTGAGCGCGGACAGTTCCCACTGTCGGACCCCGGCGCGGGTCAACACCTCCTGGAGCAGCGGCATTTCGCCGTAGTTGTGCGGCCCGACCACGGTGTTGACCCTGGGCAGGATCCCGAGGTCCGCGGCGGCGCGCAGTCCGCGCAGCCCGTTGTCGAACATGCCGGGGGAACGGCGGTAGACGTCGTGGGTCTCGGCGGACGCGCCGTCCAGGCTGACGATCACCTGGGCCAGGCCCGCCTCGGCGAGGCTCTCGGCCATCCTCGGCAACATCGAGCCGTTGGTGATGAGGGACATCCGCATTCCCGCCGCCGTGCCGGAGCGCACCAGCTCGACCACGTCCGGATGCATGAGCGGTTCGCCGCCGGTGAACCGCACATAGGCCACGCCGGCGTCGCGGGCCTTCGGCAACAGATCCTCGAAGTCCTCCCGGGAGAAACGGAACGTGTCGCGCGACAGCGCGAAATCGCACATGAAGCAGTCGGCGTTGCAGGCTTCCAGGATCCTGACGAAGAGATATCGGTGACGCTCACGCACAGGGGGACCCCTTCGGGCCGGTCGCGGGCAGGACGGGTCGAGGTGAGGGCAGGGCGGGTCGAGGCGACGGTCAGGCGGGTCCGGGCGCGCCCGGCAGGATCGCGAGCAGGGCGTCGGCCACCTGGGCCGCTCCGTCGACACCGACGGTCGCGGTCAGCGCGCCCCAGTCGGTGCCGTCGGCGGGGCCGCGCAGCGCGGTCAGGATGTCGTCGCGAAGTGCGACGGTCGTTCTCCGGCCGTCCGGGTCGGCGGCCACTGCGGCGATCGCCGCGTAGATCAGTTCCAAGGCGTGGTCCTCGCCGCGGGTGCGCAGCGACAGCGCCTCCTCCTCGGTGAACACCCCCTTGGGCCAGACGATTCGGGTTTCGGCGCCGATCGCACGGCTGTGGAATCGCCCGTTGAAGATCTGGCTGAGGTTTTGCGGCGGCAGGCAGATGGTGGGCACGCGCAACCGGCCGGCCTCGAGCAGGGTGGTCAGTCCCGGGGAGGTGAGCAGGACGTCGCAGCCGGCCACCCGGTCCAGGAATTCGCCGTGCGCGAGCGCCCCCGTGCTCACTCGCGGGGGTGTGATGGACGCGTCCACGAGCTGCCCGGCGAGATCTGCGGGCAGGTTCCCGGCGACGTGCACCTCGTGGATCCCGTACGCGGCGAGCGCCTCCAGGACGGCCGGAACCACGATGCGCGGGTAAGCCGTCCAGTCGGCGAGGGAAGGCGCGCGCAGACCGCCCAGACTGACCACAGCCGTGCGGTACGGGCCGGCGACGGGTGCGCTCGGCCCGGCGACCGACGGTGCGGCGACGACGGCCTCCACCCAGCGCAGGGATCGGACGGACGCCAGTACGTCCCGGCACTCGGAGGGAAGTTCGACGCACTTCTGCGCGCAGTAGGCCGTGGCGTCCAGAGGCAGCGCGGCCCGGTCGCCCTCGGTCCACAGGAAGGGCAGGCTGTCCACGAACACGGTGGGTACGCCGGACGCCTCCAGCGTCTTCGCGAGCGCACCGTCCAGGACGACCACCGCGGCCGCCGCCCGTTCCGATCGGGCGATGGCGTCGATGCCGGCGGGTACGTCCTCTTCGGCGTCCGGCAGGTCGTACCAGCGGTCGATGGCGTGTTCGGACAACACGGGGCGGCCGAGTTCGGAGGCCAGGCCGACGAAGCGCAGCGGCTCGGCCGATCGTTCTCGTGCGGCCGACAGGATCGCGCCGAGTTTTCCCGTACTGCCCCAGCCGAATTCCACACCGGAGACGACCACGGTTCGTGCATTGGAATCGGTGCGCATTGAATCCGTCTCGACTTCCGGGCGGGCGAGTTGGCGGAATCAATATAGGTCGATATTCCGGATCCATGCAACCGGTTTGTCGGTCACGGTCGAGGTGTGTAATGGATATGCCGAAAACGCATTCAATGATTCGATGCGAAGGATTGTTTATACGACGAATAACGTCGATGGGGATTTCATGGAGCGGTTGCGTCGGCGGCGACCGGCCCGGTCAGTAGGCGAGTCGAGCGAATACCGGTGCGTGGTCCGAGCCGGGCTCGCCCTGCCGCTCGGCGGGCCGGGCGCTCACCGACGGCAGCGGGTGGTCGGCTCCGGTGCCGGCGGACTCGACGCGGGCGAGGAGGGCGTGGCTGACCAGGATGTGGTCGATGAGTTCGCCCTGGCCCTCGAACACGCGCGAGAAGCGTTGGTCCTCGGGTATGCGCGGGGCGAGGTTCCACAGCCGGGAGGCGTCGCCGCGATCGGGGTGGGTGAAGCCGGGTGTGCCTATCTGCGAGCCGGGCGGGCCGTACAGGATCTGGGTGGTGGCGGCCTGCGGCTGGTCGTTGAGGTCGCCCATCAGCACGACGTCGTGGGTGCGACCGTCGCCCGCGAGGAGTCGGTCGGCGAGGGCGCGCATGGTGGCCGCCTCGGCGCCGCGCCGGGACAGGGCGTAGGCGGCGTAGCGGGCGCGTTCGCCTTCGTCGCGCGGGGCATGGCGGTTGCCGGGGTAGGTGAGCAGCTTGGACTTGAGGTGGCAGACGGCCGCGGTCAGGGGTCGGCCGGCCGCGGGTTCCGTGGTGACGGCGAGGCCGCCTCGACCCATGCCGCTCGCCGGGGCGCCGGTGTCCTGGGTCTGCACGGGCGCGAACAGGGCGGGGAACGCGGTGACGTCGGCGACGGTGATGAGCGGCGTACGGGCGATGAAGCCGACCCGGATGCCGCGCCCGTCCGGGTGGGCGGACAGCGCGCTGTGCCAACGGCCGGGCAACAGGCCGACCAGGTCGGCGAGTGCGTCCGGGTTGCCGACTTCCTGGATGCCGAGCAGGTCGGGTTCGAGCCGGCCGATCGTGGTCGCCGGCGCGGCCAACTTCATCCGATAGGTCGCGTCGTCCTCGGGGCCGTCCGGGTCGCCGGGGCGGAAGAGGTTCTCCAGATTCCACGTGCCGATGGTCACCCTCACGGGCTGCTCCTGACGATGCCGAGGACCGGAGCCTCCAGTGTTTCCGCCCGCGCGGGCCGCAGGTAAGGCCCTCGGCGAAATTCACGCCCGCGCCGCGGCGAACGCGCAGGTGGCGTCGCGCAATTGCACGGAACCGAGGGTGGGTCACCGATCAGCCTTCCTTGATCCCCTCCTCGATCCCCTTCCTCGATTGCCGTTCATCGATCACCGTTCACGGGGACGGGATCCCGGTATCGATCCGGTCGGCGAGCACGCGGCGGAAATGCGGACACCGGGCGACATCCTCGTGGTCGCAGTCCAAGGCGCATTCGATGAGATCGAGTCTGGATCGGGCGGCGGCGATCGCGGACCGCGCGGCCTCGGCTTCCCGGCGCAGGATTTCCCGGCGCGCCGCGGAGTCGGCCGTGGTTAGGGATCGAATGCCCACCAGGCTCAGCCCCGCTTCCTTGGCCCGCAGGATCACGGCGACGCGGGTGAGGGCGTCGGTGTCGTATCGGCGCCGACCGGCCGTGTCGCGCGCCGGGCTCAGCAGACCCATCGTCTCCCAGTGGCGCAGGACGTGTGTGGGCAAATCGAAACGCCCCGCGACGGCGCCGATGCTCAGGGTCTCGTTCGAGTCGCTTGACTTCATGCCGACATTAAGCCGGAGCCTTGGGGACATGTCCAAGGAACGGAACGAAGAACGCGCGACGCCTGCTCTCGTCGCCCTGCTCGACGCGGCCGAGGAATTGTCGGGCGCCCGACAACTACGCAGGCGAGCCTACGAGTTGCTGGACGCCGGGCCGGGATCGAGGGTGTTGGACGTGGGGTGCGGCGCGGGTCGCGCGGTCGACGAGTTGGCCCGGCGCGGCGTCGAGGTCGTCGGGGTGGACCCGGACGGGCGAATGATCGAGGTGGCGCGAAGCCGGTGGCCGGAGCGGGACTTCAGGCGTGCCGACGCGCGGCGGCTGCCGCTGCCGGACGCCTGCGTCGACGGGTACCTGGCGGACAAGGTCTACCACGAACTGCACGCGCCTGAGGAGGCGTTGGTCGAGGCCCGGCGCGTGTTGACCCCGGGTGGGCGGATCGTGCTGGTCGGTCAGGACTGGGACGCCTTCGTGATCGACTCCGACGACCCGGCGCTCACCCGCACGATCGTGTGGGCGCGCGCCGATTCGATCGCCGGGCCGCGGAGCGCGCGGCGCTATCGAAATCTGCTCCGGGATGCCGGATTCGGGGATGTCACGGTGGAGGCGCGGATGGAGATCTTCACCGATGCCGCGATGCTTCCCATGGTGGCGGGGCTCGCGGAGAAGGCCCGCGCGACCGGCGCGGTGACTCGCGTACGGGCCGACGCGTGGATCGCCGAGCAGCGCGAACGCGCGGAAGCCGACCGGATGTTCCTGGCCCTGCCGATGTTCGTGGCCGCGGGCACCGCCCCGCGTCGTGCCGACAGCGATCTCACCCTCGCGGATCCGGACGCGGAGCGTCGGTGACCGCTCGGCAACCGGGCCGGGCGCAACTCCCGAATTCTCGCCGGGTGGAGGTCGATCCGAGGTACGCCGCCGGATTCGCGCGTTTGATCGGGCAGGAACGGCTCGACGATTGCGCCGGTTTCCTGCGACCCGTCGAACTCTTCGACGAGCCGCCGCCCTGGTCCCGCCACGATCGGTTGTCGTGGGACTCGAGTGGGACCTGTGCCCCGGGTGCCCGGGACAACGGGCGGCCTAGCGTGGCGGGGGTCCGGACGAGGAGGGGACGCCGATCCGATCGACGTCTTCCGCTCGCGACATCCGCAGTACGCAAGGGATGGAGAAGATCATGACGTACGACGACAGCTACGAACCCCCGGCGCTGGTCGAGGTCGGCGACTTCACCGAACTGACCCTCGGCCTCTGGTGGGGTTGCCCGCACGACGTTTTCGGCGGTCCGACGCCGCTCGCCTGCTGACCTTCGCGTCGGCAGGTCGCCGGGGCATCGGGTGCGGGGGCGTCTCACGCGCCTCCGCACATCCTCCGGCCGCCGCGCACCTCGCGCGCATCCCGGGTACGCCGCGCACCTCGCGCGCATTCCGGGTACGCCTCGGACCCCGCACGCATTCCGGGTACGCCTCGGACCCCGCGCGCCTCGCGGATACGCCTCGGACCCCGCGCACGTCCCGCGTACTTCCGCCGACCGTGCGCGTCTTCGCGTAGCCCTCGGACCCGGTAGCGCAACCACACCGGATCACCACGCCTGGAGAAGGCCATGGACTTTCTGATCCTTCCGGACGTCTCGGTGCCGGCGTCGATCACCATCGGGAACGCCGGACAACCCCCACTGCGGTGCATCGCGCACGCCTCGGCCCGACCGTGGCTGGTCGGTCATTGGGCGGACGAGGACGTCACCGTGCTCGTGGCCGGCACCCGTCGACTCGTGGTGTTCGGACGGACCCGCCTCGACACCGACGCCGCGACCCGCGAACTGGCCCGTGCCCGCTCACCGCACGATCTGGACGCGTTGGCCCGCACCCTCCCCGGCAGCATCCACCTCCTCGCCTCGATCGACGGCCGGATCCGCGCCCAGGGCGCCCTGTCCGGCACCCGACAGATCTTCCACACCCGGTTCGCGGGCGTCACCGTGGCGGCCGACTCGCCGCGGCGGCTCGCGCACCTCGTCGGGGCGCCCCTGGACCGGGACGTCCTGGCGCTGCGCCTGGCGACCCCCGGGGCACCCTGGCCGCTGAGCACCCGCACCATGTGGACCGGCATCGACCAACTCGACGCCGGTTGCCGGCTGGACATCGACACCCGCGGCACGCGGAGCACCGTGCGTTGGTGGCAGCCGCCCGCGGCCGAAGTCCCGCTGCCCCGGGCTGCCGCCACCGTGCGCGCCGCGATCCGCGACGCCGTCGCCGTACGTACCGCGGCCGGACGCACGGTCAGCGCCGACCTGTCCGGCGGACTGGACTCCACCGGCCTGTGCTTCGTCGCGGCGGCCGGCGAGGGCACCCTGCTGACCCACCACTGGCAGCCCGTGGACGCCGCCAACGACGACACGACCTGGGCCGAACGGGCCGCCGCACTGCTGCCCGCGGCGCGGCACCGCGTGGGCGGTCCCGCCGACGGCCCGGGCTGGCTCGACGAGGTCACCGATCCGGGCATCGTGGACGGCGCGCACGGTCCACTCCCATGGAGCCGCAATCTGGCCCGGATGGAACACGTCGCACGCGACTCCGCCGCCCGGGGCGCGACCGTGCACCTGATGGGCGTCGGAGGCGACGAGTTGTTCTCCGTCACCCCCACCCACCTGCGGACACTCCTGCGCACTCACCCCCTCACGGGCCTGCCGGCCGTGCTCCGCTGCCGGTCGCTGAACCGCTGGGGCCTGCTCCCCACCCTCCGCGGTCTCACCGACAACGGCTCCTTCGCCGACGCGCTGCTCGCCGGCGCGCGCGACCTCCGCGCTCCCGCGCCGCGGCCGTCGCAGGTCTTCATGGGCTGGGCCCCCCACCCGCGCCTGCCCACCTGGGCCTCCGCGAGCGCCGCAACATCCGTACACCGGCTGCTGATCGACGCGGCGGCGGACGACCCTCTGCCGCTGCACGCCGATCGGGACCGGCACCAGATCCTCGAGGGCGTACTCCACGGCGGGGCCGCGATCCGCGGCATGGGGGCGGTCCTGTCCCGGTTCGGCATCGAACTCGCCGCACCGTACCTGGACGACCGGGTCGTCGAGGCGGCCCTGTCGGTCCGGACCCGGGACCGCATGTCGCGCGGCGGCTTCAAGCCGGTCCTGACCACCGCGCTGCGCGGACTGGTACCCGACGAACTCCTGGCCCGGCGCGACAAGGGCGACTTCAGCGCGGAGTTCCACGCGGGCGTGGAGCACAATCGGCGCCGGCTCGCGGAGTTGTGTGAGGACCTGCGCCTGGCCCGGCTCGGGCTGGTCGACGCGGGAGCGCTGCGCGCCGCGCTGCTGGGGCCCAAGCCCGACACCGCGGCACTGGCGCCCTTCGAGAACACCCTGGCCTGCGAGAGCTGGCTGCGCTCCGCCGAAGCGTGCCGGTCGCAACCGGTTCCGCGATAGCCACAGGAGGATTCCGATGACCATCACCCTGGCCCCGGACGTCACCGCAACGGAGGTGCCGGACGGGCTCGTCCTGCTCGACCAACGCAAGGGCCGATACTGGCAGTTGAACCCGACCGGGGCGCGCACGTTGCGCCTGCTCCTGGACGGTCACACCGCGGCCGACACGGCGGCCCGATTGGCGCAAACGTCCCCGGCCGCCGCCGCACGGGCGCATGACGACGTACGGAACCTGCTGCGCGCGCTGCGCGACGCCCGTCTGGTGGTGGCGTCATGACGATGCCCGTCGTCGCGGAACAGCCGGTGCCCCTGGCCTGGCAGCGACACGTCACGGCACGCTGGGCGGTCGCGGTCGCTCGGCCGTTGGCGCTCCTCCCGCCGCGGCGGCTGCGCCGGGTGTTGTGGGCGGTGGGCCTGGGAACCCGACCCGCCGGCGCCGCCGAGACGCTGGAGGCGAGGCGGGCCGTGGTGTCGGTCAGCGCGCGCTGCGCCGGTCAGGGATGCCTGCAACGATCGGTGGCCACGCTGCTGCTGTGCCGCCTGCGGGGCGTGACTCCGGACTGGTGTACGGGAGTTCGCACACAACCGTTCCGCGCGCACGCCTGGGTGGAGGCTCGGGGCGTGCCGATCGGGGAGAGCGCCGACATGGCACTGTTCCACACGGTGCTCAGTGTGCGACGTCCCGACCGGCGGTCGTCATGAGCATCGCCGCCGAGGAGGGAACGGCCGCCGCCCATGGGGTCGTCGACGATGCGATCGCCATCCGCGCCGAGGGGCTCGGCAAGCTCTACGGCGACACCGAAGCCGTGGTGGGGCTGGATCTGGAGGTCCCGGCGGGCCGGATCTTCGGTTTCCTCGGCCCCAACGGCGCGGGTAAGAGCACCACCATCGGCATGTTGTGCACGCTCGTGCGGCCGACGCTGGGCCAAGCCCGGGTCGCCGGCCGTGACGTACGCACGGAACCGGACGAGGTGCGGCGCCGGATCGGGCTGATCTTCCAGGAGTCGACGCTCGACGTGGATCTCACCGCCGAGGAGAACATGCGATTCCAGGCCGACCTGTTCGGGATCCCGCGACGGCGTTCGCGCACGACGATTCCGGCCCTGCTGGACCTGGTGGACCTGGCACGGCGCGGGAACTCACCGGTGCGCACACTCTCGGGCGGCATGCGGCGCCGGCTGGAGATCGCCCGGGGTCTCCTGCACGCCCCCCGCGTGTTGTTCCTCGACGAGCCCACCACCGGGCTGGATCCGCAGACCCGCGCGGCCGTGTGGGAGCACCTGCACCGCCTGCGACGCGAGCAGGGCATCACCATCTTCCTGACGACGCATCACCTGGAGGAGGCCGAGAACTGCGACCTGATGGCCGTCATCGACGCGGGTGAACTGGTGGCGCAGGGAACTCCCGCCGCGCTCAAGGCCGTTGTCGGCGCGGATCTGGTCACGCTGCACACCGGCGACGACGAGCGGGCGGCGCATGCCGTACACGAGCGGTTCGGCCTGACGGCGGAGGTCCACGAGGGAGGTCTGCGGCTGAGGGTGGCCGACGGCGCGGCGTTCGTGCCCCGACTGTGTGCCGAACTCGACGTGCCGGTGCGGTCGGTGCGGGTGACCGCGCCCTCGCTGGACGATGTCTTCCTGCACTACACGGGCCGCACGATACGGGAGGCCGACGGCGGTCCGAGCGCGCCGTCCGGCTTCGGACCGAGGAGGTGAACCCATGGCGAGCATCGAGGCCGCGCGGGATCTACGCACCGTTCGGGTGCTGTGGCAGCGCGAGATGATCCGGTTCGGCCGCAATCCGGTCCGGCTCGCGATGGGGCTGGTCACGCCCCTGATGTTCCTGCTCATTTTGGGAACCGGACTCGACTCCCTGGTCGGCGGCTCGGCGGACGGGTTCGGCGACTACCGCGCGTACCTGTTCCCGGGCGTGCTGATCATGGCCGTGCAGGCGCCCGCGATCGCCGTGGGGGTCACCATCGTGTGGGACCGCCAGGCGGGATTCCTACGGCAGATGCTCGTCGCGCCGGTGCGCCGCGGAGTGTTGTTGACGGGCATCTGCCTCGGGGGAGCCGCCACGGGGGCGGCCTACGGCGCGCTGGTGCTGGCCGTCGCCGGAGCCGCAGGAGTCCCATATCGTCCGCAACTGCTGCTGGTGCTGCTGGAGTTGACGCTGATCGCGTTCGCCTTCACCGCGCTGGGGGTGCTCGCGGCGGTGTGCATTCGCCGGATCGAGACCTTCCAGGTCGTGGTCGGCATGTTCATGATGCCGCTGCTGTTCCTGTCCGGCGCGATGTTCCCCGCGCGCGGACTCCCCGGGTGGCTGGGCGGAGCGGTCCTGATCAACCCGCTGACGTACGGCGTCGACGCGCTGCGGCGCACCCTCCCCGGGGATGCGGCGGCTCCGGGCGGGATGGCGACCGGACCACAGTGGTGGGGGTGGGCGCCGCCGGTACTGCTGGAGGTGTCCTTCCTCGCCGCCGCGGCACTGATGGCGTTGAGCCTGGCAACACGCCGCTTCTCGCACACCGAGTAGCCGGGCGAGCCGATCGGCTCGGTGTCGGTGGGGAGCGGTCGCACCCGGCCCGGGTGTGTCGTTCAGGACACGGTGTGTATGCGTCGGTACACGGACGTCAGCGTCTGGGACTTCGTCGGGCCCTCCACGCGCCACAGCAGGTGCCACTCGTCCTGCGACACGATGGTGAACTCGCCGTCGTAGCGATCGGCGGCGCAGGGGTGTCGGGTAGTCCATCTGCCGGTGCGCAGGTCGAGATGGTGGAACGGTCGCCCGTCCGCGAAGAGCACGTCTGCCGTGCCGTCGGCACGTGGTACGAGGCGGTGGGTGCGGCTCGCCGGGTTGGCCGTCCCGGCCCAGACGAACTCGCCGGACTCCACTTCGAGCAGCTCGTCGTCGGTGCGGCGAAAGACCGCGGTCCCCACGAAGGTGCCCCGCGCGCCGGAGCGCTCGTCGGTCACGGCGCGGTCGATGGACCAGCGGCCGACGAGATAGGCGGCGGTGTCGGGAACGGGACGCATCCGCCCATGATGCCCGGGCCGGGCCGCTCGGATCACACCCGGTGTGCCGTGCGCCGGCCCGAGCGGCCGTCGGGTCAGGTGTAGTCGATCAGGAGCGGTCGTTCCGTGACCCGCACGGTGTCCCGCGAGTCCACGCTGCGGGTGCTCCCGTCGAGCCGACGCACCCGTGTCGCCCCGGCGCCCACCCGGACGTCCGCGGTCCCGGTGTGGGTCCAGCGGATCCGGGCGCCGCGCGGGGTGCCGTGCTCGTCGGGGACGACGAACTCGCACTGCCACACGTTCTCCGGCAGGCCGATCTGGTCGCCGTTGCCGCAGGAGACGATTCGCGCGTGCGCGAGCCACTGCTGAAGGCGGTCGACGAACAGCCCGGCGCGGGTGGGTTGCCGGCCTTCGGCCTGGAGCACGAGCGGGATCTTGCCGTTGCCCCACGCATAGAAGTACATGCGTTCCAGGCCGCGATTGCGGGCGTACAGGCCCGTCAGGTAGAAGCGCACCGCGAAGTCCGCGGCGGTGTCCGGGTCCAGCGGGTCGTTCAGCGGCAACGATTGGGTGGTGCCCGTGTTCCACAGCGGCAGGTGGTAGCCGGCCTGCTGGAAGGTCCGGTCCACGTCGTTCACGGCCGTCAGCATGGTTTCCGGCGGGTCGGTGACCTGCCGCTGGTAGAGCTTGACCCCGGCGGCGTCGCAGTATTGGTAGCCACCCAGTTCGGCGAACCTCAGCAGGTAGTCGTGCGACTGCCGCTTCCACAGCTCGGTAATGGACGGGCACACCACGGTGGCGCTCGGGTCGTCGGCCCGGACGATCGCGCTCGCGCGGCGCGTCATCTCGACCAGGGTCTCCACGCTGCCGTTGTAGTGGTGTTCGTGGTTGGCCATCACCCACAGCTCGTATGCGTCGATCCGGTCGCCCGCATGTCGCACGAGGGACCGTACGAAGCCGTCCCAGTCCGCCAGGTCGTCCGGCGGCGCCGCTCGCGCCCCGTCCGGGTAGGCGGCCTTGCGGGCCTCCGGGGCCGCCCAGGCCGGCGTACCACCGAACACGAACAGCGTCGGCAGGCCCTGTTGTTGCGCGCCGTCCAGGAGTCGGTCGAGCGTGGACCAGTCGAACTCGTCCCGGCGCGGCTGTACTTGCGCCCAGCGGGTCTCACTGTCCCACAACCGCAAGGCGCCGACCCGGAACGACGGCATCGCCCCGCTCGAACTGTTCATCGTGACGCCGAAAAGCTGGGCGGGCACCGCTGACGGAGCCCGTGTCCAACTCGTGGCCTCGACGGGCACGCGCTCGGTCCGCCGCCCCTGCTCCTGCGAGGTGCTCGCGACGGCGGTGGCGAGTACGACCAGCACCACACCCACCGCGGCCGCGACCCGCACCGCCGAGCGGCGCCGACGCGTCGGCGGGCGGCCCCCCACCGGCGTGCCGGCCGTTGTCGCGGGGTCGGTCGGCGCACCGGGCTCGGCGACCACCGGGGAGGGAACCGGGGCTTCTCCCTGTCCGGTCGCCGCGTTCCAGCACTTGAGCAACGTGTTCAGGTCGTCCGGGTCGGCCCCGCACTCCTTGGCGATCCGGACGACGAGGGCGTAGTCCGGCGGTACCGACTCGCCCCGACAGTACCGGTGCAGGGAGGAACTGCTCGTGAAGACCCGCTGCCCCAGGTCCTGGTAGCTGAGACCGCTGCGCCGTTTCAGTGCCGCCAACACGGCGGACAACTCGCGAACTGCTGCTGCTCTGTCCTGTGCCTCGTCCATGCGGCCCACCCCCGTGACGGCGCTCTCCATTTCCCGCGTCAGTATGGCAAGCCCGTCCCGGCCCTGCCGCGATTGTGCAGGTCAGCCGTGGGATGCCCGTCCCATGCCGGGATGGGATGCGATCACCCTGGTCATCGGCCCTACCGGGGACCACAGTTGATCCCGCCGCGCCGACGGGGGAGACCGGACGGGGGCCGTCGGCGGCGGCTTCAAGACTGCGCACCGCGAGACCGCGGGTATGCGCACGGCGCTCGTCGTCATCGGGCGACGGCGGCGGGCCGGTTCCTGTTGTGAGGTCGGCCCGCGACGTCGAATCGCGAAGTCGGCCCGCGAGGTCGGCCCGCGATGTCGCCCCGCGAACTCAGGTCGTTGCCGTCGGGTCGCCGCGTCGTGTACGCCGTGCCGCACGGCCACATCAACCGCCTGGTCGACGAGGCCCTGCGCGTCGCCGATCACCGCATCGGCAATCTCCCACCGCACGACTGACCCCGGAGCCCACCGCCCCGAGGCGCCGACGCACGTCAGGTTGTGGTCGCGGTCAGGGCGAGGAGGTCGAGGGAGAGTTCGCGGTCCTGTTCCTCGAGGCTCCATTTGCCTTCCCGAGCCACGTGGTTGCTGACCCAGAAGACCATGGTGCGGTCGGCCGGACGGATCAGGAAGCGCGCGTAGGACCAGTCGTTGCCGCCGTCGTGGGTGGCGATCGGGCCGGACGCGGAGGGCAGGACGCTCCAGCCGTAGCCGTAGGACTGCGGTGTGTCGGGGCCTTCGGGGACGTGCGGACTGAACATCTTCGCCTTCGCGGCGGCGGGCAGGATCGATTCGCCGTCCAGCGCGCGGTACCAGCGGTACATGTCGCGCGCGGTGGACAGCAGGCCGCCGTTGCCGCGCAGGTTCCAGTACGGGCCGTCCGGCGCCCACGGGTGGTCCAGCGGGATGCCGTGGGCGTGGCCGTCCGCGTCGTACTCGACGGCTATGTCGTCGCGGCGCGGGTCGGCAAGACGGTAGCCGGTGCGGGTCATCCCGGCCGGGGTGAACAGGTTCCGGGTGAGGAACTCGGAGTAGCTCGTGCCGGAGGCCTTCTCGAGGATCGCGGCCAGCAGCGAGTAGCCGACGTTGGAGTACCCGAACGTCTTGCCCGGCGCCGAGTCCAGTGGAGCCGCGAGCGCGCGGGCGAGCATGTCGTCGCGGCTCACCGGATCGTAGTCGTCGCCGAGGCCCTCGGGCAGGCCCGAAGTGTGGGTGAGCAGGTGGTGCACGGTGATGCCGCGCTTGTCGGCGGGGACGGGTCCCAGATAGGTGCCGATCGGTTCCGTCACCCGCAGCGCACCGGTCGTCTCCAGCTTCAGGATGGCCGCGGCGGTGAAGGACTTGGTGATCGAACCGATGTCGAAGACCGTGTCGCATCCGGCGTCGACGCGCGCCTCGATGTTCGCTCGGCCGCGCCCCTGGCAGCTCACGAGTTCGCCGTTCCGAGCGGTGGCTATCGCCCCACCCGCACCGGACGGCCAGTGCTTGTCGAGATACGCGGCGACGGCGGTCGCCCGTGCGGACGTCGGCGGGGCGGCCGTGGCGGGGGCGGTGGCGGTGCCCGCCGCAGTGGCTTGCGCGGTTGCGGTGGGTGCGCCGGCTGCCCCGCTCGTACTCGCGGAGGGCAACCCCGAGGGCCCTTTGTCGTGGTCGTTCGCACCCGAGCAGCCCGCCAGCATCAGCGCCGCTGCCGAGGCCCCGGCCAGGAACGCGAACCGACGTCGTCGCACACGTGAGATTCGTGGCATGGCGTTTCCCCCGAAGTCCGGACGCGGACGTTCCGCGTCGTCCCCGACAACGCTATGAATCCGCGAACCGCGCGTCTTCCCGCATCCGAGCCAACCTCGGTTCCCCGCTCGGGGGGGAAAGCAGGGCACAGGGATCCCCCGGCCGAGGGACCTACCGGCCGGGTGTGGGTACGGAGTGCACGTACGCGGCTGCCGCCGCCACCCTCGCGCGGGCACGCGCGGACGATCGCGACGGGCAGACCGCGCCCACTCACCGGCGGTCGCATGGTCGGGCAACCAAAGTCACCGAAGTACCCTACCGGTGGGGCGATTTCCGTAATGCCCGACGCGTCGGTAGGCCGCACGGCCGTTCGGCACGGCCGGTGCGGATCCGCCGTCACGCTTGGGGACGGCCGATTCGGGCGTCGTCCCCGCCGAATGTGTCGGCGGGGACGACGCCCGAGTGGCGGCGGCACGGCCCGAGGAGACCGTGGGGGCCTCGATGCGTACGGAGTGCGTGCCGGGGTGCCGGGAGTGCCGGGGTTTCGAGGGCTACTTCACCCACAACTCGTAGTTCTCGAACTGGCCGCCACCGGTGCACTGATAGGTCGACCAGCGATGGGCGTTGATCCCCTGGTTGCCCGTGTCGTTGCACGCACTGGCCCAGTAGTAGTCGGTGATGTAGGTGTAGCCGGGGCTGGCCGGCGGGTGACACGGATGGTCGCAGGCGACCGTCGCGGGGGCGGCCTGGGCGGGAGCCGCGCCCAGCACGGTGCCGGTGAGGATGGCGCCACCGGTGGCGAGACCGAGTACGAAGTTGCGGAGACGCATGACGATGTCCCTTCGAAGCGCAATGTGTGGACATCCCGTACACGGTCGGTGACGGCTTTCGGTATGACACGGGGAATGTGACCTGCGTCACATTCAGGGCAAATATGGCTTTACCGGGCCACCGCCTCGGCTGTCGCGGGCAGTTCCGGGACGGTGCCGGTGAAGTCCGCGAACAGGTGCAGGCCACGGTCCACGCCGCCGGCAGGTCCCAGCGCGACGCGTGTGCGGCCTGCGCGGCGCTGCCGCGCACGGCGTACACCTGGTCGCGCAGGCGCGGTGTCAGGCGGCCGTACGGCAGCAACTGCCGTACCCCGCGGGGGTCCAGGACCGGAATCATCGCCCGCGTCGCCTCCTCGGGCGCGCGGCCCGGGACCCGGCTTCGCTCCGGTCGGGCTCGCTCAGTCCGGGACGGCCGTCGACGTGTGCTCGACGGGTGTGCGGCGGATCGCGATCACGGCGTCGTCCGAGCCTCGGTAACGCCTCGGGGCGGGTGGGCGCAAGGTGTAGTCCGGGTCGCGGGTGTCCCGTACGCCGCGACCGGTGGCGCCCGCCCACGCGATCAGCACGAGGGCTGCCATCCAGAGCAGGGTCACCGCCATGCTTCGGTCCCCGGGAACGCGGTCTCGACTGTGTTCATACGTCGACCCTGTCGGCCCTGTGGTCTGGTGCCCAGGTCCACTTCCCAAGCGGTCGACCGGTCCATTGCGTCCGAGGCAGGCTTCCTCCGGTGAGCATCGTCGGCGCGCCGGCGCGCCGACGGGCGAGTGTCCTCAGGCCCAGCCCTTGCGGGCCGCTCGGGCGCCGGCCTGGAAGCGACTGGTCGTGCCCAGGAGGGTGAGGAGGTCGCCGACCCGGCGGCAGTACGTCCGCGCGGACAGGCCGATCCGGGCGGCGGCCGCGTCGTCGGTCAGGCCGGCGAGCAGGCAGTCGAGGACCGGGACCAGGTGGGCCGGCAGTTCCTCGTCGGACGAGGTGGCGTTCGGATCCTCGCCGGACCGCCACGAGCACTGGTGGGCCCGGACCAGGGCGCGTACGACGACGGGATCGCGGACCAGGAGCATGCCGTTGTACAGGACGTCGAGATCGATCGGGACGAGCGCGACCGAGCGGTCCATGACGCCCATCCGGAAGGGGATTCGGTCGATCACGCGAGCCTGTGCTCCGTGCCGCCAGCGGATGGTGCCCACGTCCGCGTCCTGGGCGAGGCCGCGTCGCGAGGTGATCTGGCGGACCTCGGGCCCACGATCCACGATCCGACCGATGCACGCCGCGGCGTGGACGAGCATGCGCTCGGGGACGCCCTGACCGATACAGCCGGACGGGTCGTCGAAGGTGAGCAGTTCGTGCCGGGTGGCGGCGGCGAGCCGAGCGGCGGCCGTACCGACGTTTTCCGGCCGTACGCACTGCGCGGGTGGCCTGATGCCGCGATCGGCGTGAAAGGCGGACTCCTCGAGCGTTTCACTCAAGGTCTCGCGCAGCACCGAGCGCGTGGGCACCCGACCGGAGGCCACCACCGACACGCGCTTCCTCCTCGTGTGAGTACGACAGGCCCGTCATTACCAAGAGTACGCATTCATATGCGTCACGTGTCGACTCGTTTCCGTGGCCCCGTCCCCACCGAGGCCCGTTCGGGTGGTCGACGCCGGGCGCCGGATGTCGGCGGCGGCCGGCGAGTCGTTGAAGCCTGTACCAGTGGCGCGTTCACGCCACCGCGGCGCGCGAGCGGTCCCGGCCCGGGCACTGTGATCCCGGGGCGCACATCCGGCCACGAACACGATGCGACAAGGCGCCGTGGCCGGGACCGCCGGCGGGCGCCACGGCGCCGGCCACGCGAGAAACGAAACCCCATCGTGAACGACCCCGCCGAGGCCAAGACCTCCGGCGACAACGACAAGGAATCACCATGACTCGCCTGCGTACCACCCTCGTCTCCGTCTCCGCCGCCGCGTTCCTCGCGATCCCGGCCACGCTGCTCACCGCCCCGATCGCCGCCGCCGGCCCCGGCCTCGCGGTGGAGGGACCCGGGTGCGCGCAACTGGGCGACCACGGCCCCGGCTGGGCGAACATCAGCAACGACTGCTCGCACGGGATCAACGCCTCGGTCGAGGTCGACGGCTACGACCCGGACTGCGTCGCGATCCCCGCGAAGGAGTCGCGCCGGGTCACTTTCGCGGCGGACGCAGCCGCCTACTACGCGTACGAGTGCTGAACACCCACTCCCCGCGGAGGTGCCCCGACCGGCCGCAACGGCCGTGCGGGGCACCTCCCTTGGCTGCCCGGGCCATCGGATCCCGGTCACCGGGGCGACGGTCGCCCCGCGCAGCCGGTGCCGTTCGCGTTCCAGAAAACGAGGTTGTGGATGCTCGCGTAGTCGACGGGCGCGATCCGGTCCGGAGCCAGCGACTGGGTGCGCGGCGGAGTGGACGGATGGTGCGCGTCGTCGAACCGCGGCCAGTACGGCAGGCCGGGTCCGTTCGGACTGCCGCCGGTCGCGAACGCCGCCCAGTAGTCGCTCATCATGTTCGACAACCGCACCTGGGCGGGCGTGAATCGGGGCTGGGCCTGCGGATCCTCGAAGAGGTACGGCGTATCCGAGGCGTGGTAGGCGCCGAAGTCGAAGGACGCGGGAAACGGCAGGTACATCGGCGCGTCCCGATCGGCGAACTCGTAGGCGTACGTCGGCACGAAGCGGCTCAAGGCGATGTGCTGCGCGTAGGTCCCCCTGGCCCACATGCGGTCGGTCACCACCGCGGACCAGGCCAGCGCCGGCGAGGAATGGTCGCGGACCGGGTACTCGGCGAGCACACACTCCCGCATGCCCGGGAACGCCGTCTCCACCGCCCGGCCGAACTGCTCGTCGGTGAAAGGCCGTTGCACCGCGTCGTGCGCGGCGCCGACGAACAGGCGATGCTCGTCCCGAGTGGCCCCGGACAATACCGGAACGCGGTGGAATCGGCCCTCCCGCAGCGCCTGTTCCGGCAACTCGGGCAACACCTCGTTGCCGAAGGCGAAAGCTTGGAAGGCGTTCATGATGTACGGAACGCGCAACAGGCGCTCCACCGGCAGTGCTCGCAGGCACCGCAGCGCGGCTTCGGGATCGGGTGCCGAACACCCCAGCGACGAGGCCGTCTCGGTCCCGGTGTCCTGCATCTCGCGCGTGGTGCGCCAGCCGTACCACGGGTACGCCGGTACACCCGGGCCCATGGCGCCGGCGGGCATGTCCATCATGCCCTCGCCGCTGGACAGGGCCGCACGCTGGAACAGCCCCCGGGCGGACGGCGAGGTCAGGTGCGCGGTGATCGCCGTCGCACCGAACGACGAACCCGCCACCGTCACCCGGTCGGGGTCACCGCCGAACGCGGTCGCGTTGCGCCGTACCCAGCGCAGCGCGGCCTGCTGGTCCTGGAGCGCGAAGGTGCCCGAACCCGGCAGACCCGGATGGGCGAAGCCGCCGAAGACACCCAGCCGGTAATTGACGGTGACCACGACCACCCCTCGGTCGGCGAGTCGGCGGCCGTCGAAGAACTCGCCCGCGCCGACCGTGCCGTCCCCGTGGATCCACACCAGCACCGGCGCGGTCCGTCCGGGCGCGCGGGTCCGCGCGGGGGCGGTGACGTTCACGACCAGGCAATCCTCCTCGACGGCGGCCAACTGCGCGTGCGCGGCGGGTACCTGCGCGCACAGCGGGCCGGGCGCGGTCGCGTCCCGAACCCCCGGCCACGGCGGGACCGGCCGCGGCGCGGCCCAGCGAAGGTCGCCGGTCGGGGCGGCGGCGTACGGGATGCCGCGGAAGGTCCGGTGGGCGGCGGTACGGACGCCGCGCACCAGACCCGCGTCCGTGCGCGTCACTGCGCTACCGGCGGGTGTGGGCGATGCGGTGTCGCGGAGGTGGCCGAGTCCGGTCGCGGATCCGGTCGACGCGGCGGTTGTCGTCGTCGTGGTCGTCGCCGCGGTCGTCGCGGACAACACCGCGGCGGCCAGTGCCGCCACCGCAAGGGCTCGTTGTGCTCGCAAGGTTCTTCCTCTCCTGGACCCGGGCTCTGCCGGTCCTCCCATCCGGGCGGTGATGAATCGGCTTCGTGGCGGGGCTCCGACCCCGGGGCGAGCCGGCCCCGTGCGTTGTCGATCGCAACGGCCGACACACCCGGCGCTCCGGCGTCGGTCACAATCGCCAACGCACCCGCGGATCCGGCGTGTAGCAGCACGTCGACCCGGTCGACACACTCGCGCGCAGATGCGCCGCCAGCTCGGGATGTCGCTCGTCCAGGCGCCGCAGCGTGTCGCGGATGCGCGCGGTGATCGTCTTGCGGGCGCGCTCGCCCTGGTCGCCCAGACGGCGTACGCGCCCGGCGAGGCCGGCCGCGCGGCGCAACTCCGCCAACAGCGCGGCCCGCTCCCGGTCGTACTCCGCCGCCCGTACGTCGTCGCCGCACCGCTCGGCCCGGGCGATCTCCTCGTCGAGCCGATCCAGATGCCGGCGGTAGCGCCTGCGCGCCTCGTCGTCGAGGAGCGCGTCCGCGCCCATGGCTCCCGCGGCCGACACCGCCGCCTCGCCGTCCGGGTCGAGCAGTCGCGCCGCCGGGACGGGCGTACCGGGCCGTTCGAGCAGGTGACGCACGTCCCGCAGGCCCTTGGCATCCGGCACGTGCACCACCCGGCCGGCGAAATCCAGCCGCCACACGGCCCCCTCGCGACGGAACTCGGCGGTACGCTCCACCGGTTCCGAGTGAGCGGCCGGCGGCGGGAGACTCGGCCGACGGGCGCGGTCGACCAGGTGCGCCATGCCGAGTTCGTGCGCCTCCGCTCCGGCGTCCGCCAGGAGCACATCGGCCCGGGCGCGATCGTCGCCGAGGTGCCGGGCCAGCAGGGCCTCGGCCAGTTCGATCCGGGCGCGCACCGACCAGGGACGCGCGTGCAGGCGGTCGGCGGAGCGGCGCGCGTCGTCGAACGCCTCCACCGCGTCGTCCCAGCGCTCCTGGGCGGCGTCCACGATGCCCGTCCACAGCGACGCGGGACCGCCGATGTCCCATCCGTAGAGGGATACCAACCACTGCCCCCGGTACGGACCCAGCGCGGCGCGGGCCTGTTCGCAACGCGCGGGATCACCTTCCGCGGCGGCGGCCTGCGCCTGGTGGCGCAGCCACAGCGGAACGACGCTGCGATGCGCCACCGTGGCCTCGCCGTCGCCCACCGGCACGGGACACGGAAACCGCGGACGCTCGCCCGACTCCAGCGCGGCGATGTTCGCCAACAGGTCCGCGAACGGATGGTCGTCCTCCCGCAACGCATCGTGCACCGACGGCAATTCCGCGAATCGGCCGCGCAACAGCGTCAACGCCCAACGGTGGTGACCGCCGAAGTGCCGGTAGCTGGGGTGCGGCCCGTCGAGCGTGGCGAGTTCGGTGAGCAGGGTCTCGGCCTCCTCGAAGCGGCCCTGGCAGGCGTACACCACGCTCCGGTCGATCAGCGCGGTCAACCGCATCCGGGGCGAGCCGCCGGCCCGGGCCACCGCCACCAGGGACTGCAATTGGTCCAGGTAGCGCGGATCGGCCAGTTCCAGCAGCGCCACCCAGCGCAGGGACATCGCGATGTGTTCCATCCAGCGGTCGCCTCGGCGTCGGGACACCTGGCTCAACTCCGCAGTCAGCGAAGCACGTTCGGCTACGGCGTGCGGCTCACACGAGGCCTGCACGGCGGCCCACAACCCGGTCTGGAGGGCGTCGTCGTCACCCGTACGACGGGCGGCGGCGATGACATGGCGGGCCACCTCCGCCGCGCGGGGGGTGGGGTCGTCCTCGGGTGGCGGTAGGCACGGGGGTTCCAAGGGAGCGGGTGGCGCGGCAGCGGGAGGTGGGGGAGCGGATGGTGTCGGGTCGGCGGGCGGGGGTGCGGGGTGGTCGGGACGGGCGGGTCGTGCGTTCGGGCGGGCGGTGGTCAGGGCGGTGTGTGCCTCGTGGGTGAGGCGGGACTTGAGGCCGGACACGTCGCCGCGGCCGTCCATGCCGAGCAGGGTGAGCGCGACCATGCCCAGCAGCACGGGGTCCTCGTCGCGGGCCGACACGGCCGCGTCCTCGAACACGAGCCACGAGCGTCGGTAGTCGCCGGTGAGTTGCAACGCGAGAGCCAGGTCCAGGGTCAGCGTCACTCGCCGGCGCCCTGTGTCGGAGCCCAGCCGCTCCAACGCGCGCCGATAGTGGCGCACCGCCTCCTCGTTGGCCAGCCGGTTCGCCGCGTGCCGGGCGGCGGCCACCAGGAGGTCGACCACCGTGCCGCGGTCGAGTTCGGCTCCGGCGAGATAGGCGTGGTGCGCCGCCTCGTTCGGCCGCGCCGGGTCGGTGACGGACGCCGCGACGGGCAACTCGCGTACGACGGCGGCATGCAGGCGACGGCGGTGGTCCTCGGCTGCCGAGACGTAGAGGGTCTCGCGTACGAGATCGTGCCGGAAGGCGAACTCCGCGCTCGCGGACGGCTCCACCAGGTGTGCGTCCACCGCGTCCGTCAACAACCGCCCCACCGTGACCGCGCCGACACCCGCCACCCGCGCGAGCAGGTCGGTCTCGAAGCGCCGACCCAACACGGCTGCGACGCGGAGGAGTTCCACGACGGACTCGTCCAGGAGTTCGAGTCGTCGCCGGACCGCGGCCCGCACACCGGCGGACATCGCGGTGACCGGTTGCCCGGCGGACCACAGCCGAGCCGTCTCCTCCACGAAGAACGGATTGCCGCCTGTGCGCCGGTGGACCTCGTCGACGACCGCGTCCGGCGGCGAGGTGCCCACCGTACGGGTGATCAGCTCCGCCACCTCCACGCGGGTCAGACCGGCCGGCCGAACGATCGCCGTCTCCGCGCCCGCCGCCGGCAGCCGCCGCCCGGCCTGCCGGGCCTCGAACTCACGGCAGGTGCCCACCACCAGCAACCGCTCGAACCAGGTGTGCCGTGCCACGAACTCCACCAGGTCCAGCGACGCCGCGTCGGCCCAGTGCAGATCCTCGAGGACGACCAGGACCGGTCGCGTGCGGGAGACGGTGGTCAGCATCGTCGTCACGGCGTCGCCGATCGCGAAGCCGTTGGGCCGCCCGTCCGGATCCCTGTCCGGTTCCGTGTCCGGACGCCCGTCCGGACTGCCGTTCGCGATGTGCTCGGGTGGCAGGACCGGAAGCGCTCCGCCGGCCACCGCCGTCATCCGGTCCCACTCGTCGGCGGCGACCTCGCTCCGCAGGCTGCGCAGGGCCTGGGTCCAGGGCCAGTAGTCGGGCGTGGCGCCGGAGTCCCAGCAGGTCCCGCGCAGCACCAGCATCCCCAGGCCCGGCGCCTCGTACGCGATGTGGCGCACCAGGGTGGTCTTGCCGATCCCGGCCTCCCCGCCGACCAGTACCAGCCCGCCGTGCCCCGTGCGGGCCCGCTCCACGTGCGACCGCAACACGTCCAGACAGTCGGCCCTGCCGATGGGTGCGGAAGGCACGACGTCCTTTCGCTCTCGGGCGGGACCATGAGGCGGCGATGAACCGCCGCATGCCGCGTCGGACCGGTCGGCCGCCGTCGACTCCGGACTGTCGACAGGATGTCGACTCTAGGAAGGCGGCGCGTCGGTGTGCCGCACGCGGCGCTTGGATTCGCTCGAAAGGATGGTTGGGCGGTGGCGTCGGTCCGGGAGGGATCGCGGTGTGTCGGGTCGACGACATTGCCCGGGGAGGGCGCTTCTTCTCTCGGTGACAGCGTTCCTCCCGGTGCGGCGATCCTTCGGTGACGGCATTCCATGGGTGGCGACGTTCCTTCGGCGCGGATTCGGGAGGGTGCTCCGCTACGACTTCTCCGGGCGGGGCCGCTGCGTGCGCGGTGCCCCGACTCGGTAGGCCTCGGAGGAGAGGTAGGCCGTCACCCTCGGTGGGTGGCCTGCGGCCTGCACGAGGGAGAGGTACGAGATCAGGCCCACCCCGTCGGCCGGGCGGCGCCTGGACACCGCGCCCAGCGCCCGATCGAGCAGGGCCGTGGGCAGACCTTGGTCGCGCAGTACCGACGCCGCGCGGTCGCGGGCGCACGCGTCGTCCCCGACGTAGTCGCGTACCGGCAGGTGCAGCGTGTAACCGGTGGGGCCGCATGTGTCGGGGCCACCGTTGAAGGACAGGCACGACAGCAGGGGACGACCGTCGAAGCGGTTCGTGGCGCCGGCGACGCGGGAGAACCGCACCACCTGCTCCGGACATCCGCCCCCGTACAGTCCGGCGACGCGGCGGACACCGTCGAGGTCGAAGCGGTGATGGGCGACGTAGACCTTCACGCGTGGCGCCGCCCACGACCCCAGATCCACCCCGACGAACGCGAACCGATCGTCGTCGGGGCGGCGTGCCGCGACGTGCGCGCGTACCGCCGCCCAGGCCCGCGCGTACCCGAACCGGGCCATGGCCTCGTCGACCACCTCCGCCGCGGGTCCGGGCCCGTGCGCCCCGGGATTTACGTACGCCTTGAACCCCGGGCCTTCGTGCGCCCGCAACTCCATCGCGCACCACAGCGCGAAGGCACCCTGCGGCGCGGCCGGGAAGAAGAGGGTCTCGACCCGACGCAGCGGCTCCAGGGAGAATTCCCAACGACCGGCCAGCCGGCGCAGCGCCGCCCACCCCGACCTGCTGTTGCCGGCGAGTGTCGCCGCACCGCAGCCGGGCTCGGTCAGCACCCGCACACTCGGTGGGCCGCCGCGCGGGACCGTCACCGAGAACTCGGCGGGCGTGTGATCGTCGGAGACGAAGGACGGCCAGGCGGGCGGCGCGCCGAGGGGTCGGTCGGCCGAGGTGCCGAGCAGGTCGGTCAGCGAGTCCGCGTATCGTCTTTCGGGATCGGCCACCCCGGTCACCCGACACAGCCGGTCGAGTTGTCCTCGGACGTGACTTCCCAACGTGGCGGGGCGTCCCGCCGCACGCCAGGCGGACAAGATCTCGTAGGGGTTGACGACAAGGGTCACGACTGCCTCCCGGTGCTCCGTTCTCCGTCCCGCGGCCCGGTCGGCTGCCGCCGACCCGCCCGGGAGTGCCGGGAGCGCGGATCGGTGTCGGCGGTTGGCCGGCCCCGGGCCCGGGCTCCACCTGGAAGGCGCGAGATCGGAGCCGGCACCTGCTGGGTCGGAGCCGGCACCCCTTGGATCGGAGCCGGCACCTCCCGGATCGGAGCCGGAAGCCGATGGTGCGGTCGCGGCATCCGTGAGCCGGGAGGGGGCGCCGGTGACCCGGAAGCGGGGCGGCGACGGATGCAGGGTGATGGGGGCGGATGCGGCTCGGAGCCCGCCTCCGGTTCGGTCGCCGATGGGGTCGGGCGCACGGACGTCCGGGGCGGATTGCCGGGCGGGGCCTGTGAGGTGGGCAAGTCCGCCACCAGCGGCCATAGTTGATTGCCTATGGCTTCCGGTCGGATCCGGTCTTGGACACGTGGCGACGGCCCTTGATGTGCTGCCCCCGTAATCGCAACGGAACGGGGAGCACGAGATGTGTGAGAACTGCACGACCGCCGGTGGGCAGGCGGGCGCGAGTCGTCGAGGACTGTTGCGAACGGCGGTGATGGGTGGTGCGGGGCTTGCCGCGGCGGGGCTCGCGGTTGCCGGCGGCGCACCGGTCGCGGCGGCGGAGCCCGAGGTCGCGGTGGAAGCGGCTCGCGGACCCGTGGGGGTGGGTCTGCGGTGGCTCGGCGTGGCCGGCTGGGAAATCACCTTCGACGGGCGCGTGTTGTACTTCGACCCGTACCTGAGCCGCTTCGACTATCGCCTCCAGGGCGGCGCGTTGCGCACCGACCCGCGCGTGATCGAAGGGCTGTTGGCCTCCGGTCGACTGGCGGGACCGCCCGAACTGGTCATGGTGAGCCACGGTCACTGGGATCACATGGCGGACGTGCCCTATTTGTTGACCCGCAAGGAGTGGGCGGCGCGCACGATCGACACGATCGGCACGGAGACGCACGCCCATCTGCTGCGGGCCATGGGCGTCGAGCGCCCGGTGATCGTCGCCTCGGGTGGTGAGTACCTGAGCTTCGGCGGCGGCGCCTACACCGTCGAGGTGATCCGCAGCCTGCACAGCCAGTCCGCCGGCCACGGCTTCTTCGCGCCCGGCTCGCGCACCGCGCCGCCTCCGCCGCCGACGACCACGGCCGACCTGGTCGAGGGCGGCACGCTCGCGTACCAGGTCACCGTGCCGGGCCGGCTGAAGGTGATGCTGTTCGGCGGCACCAACTTCGTGGAGCGGGAGATCGCGGGGATGCGGCCGGACGTGGTGATGGTGTCGATGACGGATTACAGCACGGTCCACGAATACCTGCCGAGGCTGCTCACCGCGCTCGGCGGGCCGCGCTACGTCATCCCCAGCCATCACGACGACATGATCACGGGCTACGACGACCCGGCCCTCCCCGGGACCGTGAATCCCAAGGCGGTCGCCGAACTTCGTGCGACGATCGCCCGGGCGGGGCTTGCCTCCAAGGTCGTTCCGGCCGTGCATCTCCAGCGCTTGAATTTCTGACCGGGCCGCGATCGGGAATCGGGTCGGCTCCCGATCGCTCACCGGAGCCGATGCCAACCAGACGCGCTGCCAACGACGTTCCGTCATCCGCACGATATGGTCCGACCCGGGCGGTCGGTCCCATTCCCACAGATGAAGACGCGAGGCATTGTCGATGCTCGACCGGAGCGGATCCGCAGGACGCGAGCCCGTGCGCAGGCCTTGGCGGAGGGGGTCCGGGAGGACTCCGTCGAGGCGGTCGTGCGGCGGGTCCTGGCCATCCAGGCCCAGGACGCCACCGCCGCCGACCTGGGCATCCGCGTACGAGGCAGGGGCATCGGAGCGCGCGACGTCCGCGCGGCGTACGAGAACGAGCGCAGTGTCGTGCGCACCTGGCTCATGCGCGGGACCCTGCACACCGTCGCGGCCGAGGACGTTCGCCGGCTCCTGCGGCTGCTCGCGCCCCGCCTTCTCGACGGGACCGGTCGCCGTTACCGGGAACTCGGCCTGGACGAGGGCCTGCGCGAGCGCGCCGACCGCCTCATCCGGGACGCCCTCACCACACATGGGCCGCTCACGCGCCAGGAGCTGACCGACCGCCTGGGCACCCTCGGCGTCCCGCCGGAAGGACAGGCGTCGTTCCACCTGATCCGCCACGCGGCCCTCACCGGCATCGTGTGCCACGGTCCCGAACACGCGGGTGAGGCGACCTACGCCCTTCTCGACGACTGGGTACCGGCGCAACCCGACGACTCCGGAGGGGAGTCGGAGTCGGACCTCGCCGAACTCGCGCTCCGCTACCTGAAGTCGCACGGACCCGTCGACACGGAGGACTTCGCGACCTGGTCGGGCCTGCCCATCACCTGGGCCCGCAAGGCATGGAAGGCACTGGCGTGGTCGGGCGCGATCACCGACGACGGCGTACCGACCGGGTCCGTCGATCCTGCGGCGGACTCGGCCGCCAGGTCGTCCGAGGCGCCGGACGTGCGGATGTTGCCCGCCTACGACGGCTACCTCGTCGGCTATCGCACCCGCGAATCGGCCGTTCCCGCCGCCTACGAGCACCGGGTTCGCCCGGGCGGCGGGCTCATCCGGCCCACGATCACGGTCGACGGGCTGGCCGTTGCCACCTGGACCCGCCTCGCCGGCGGACGCACCGTCGAGGTGAGCGCGTTCGAGCCGCTGTCTGCCGTGGTCGAAGCGGGCATCGAGGCCGAACGGTCGGAGGTCGTCGGCTTCCTGCGGCCTGCGGTATGACCGTGGCAGCGGTTCTCGCGGTGGGCGCGGCGGTGGCGGCGTCCGCCGGCACGGCGACCGTGTGTGCCGTGCGCGACTTCCGACGGCACACGTGCGGTCGGCGTGCGGCAGGGGTCAGCAGGCGTTGAGGAGCGTGGTGAGGGCGCTCTTCTCGGTGGCGTCGACGGTCAGTGCGTAGTCGTGCTTGACCTGGACCCAGGCTCGGGCGTAGGTGCAGCGGTAGGAGGCCTGGGGGAGCCATTCGGCGGGGTCCTTGTCGCCCTTGGAGCGGTTCGACGAGGCCGAGACGGCGATGAGTTGAGGGGCGTTCACGTCGTTGCCGAAGGCGCGGCGCCGGGTCGTGGTCCAGGCCCAGGCGCCGGACGCCCAGGCCTCGGACAGCGGTACGACGTGATCGATGTCGAACGTCGACGGGTTCGTGGTGACGGCGTTGTCGTAGGCGCTGGTCCAGGTTCCGGAGGTGGCGGTGCAGGCGCTGTTCGTGGTCACGCCGTTACCGTCGCGCTTGAGGATCCATTCGCGCGTGTCGCAGGTCCCGGAGATGGTGATCCAGGTCGGGAACAGGTCGCGGTCGTAGCTGTCACCGTGTGTCTCGGCGGTCGCGGACATGCCGGACAGGTAGGAGCGGGCGGTTGCCGCCGATATCGGTGTGGGCAGCGCGGCCTGCGCGGGGGTGATCGCGGTCGCCGTCGCGGCCAGGGCAAGACCGGCTATACACAGGGGGGTTGCGGCGCGGCGCAGCACGGTCGCAGTGGTCATGGCGGGGTCCTCCCGAGGGTCGTGGTGACGTCCGGCCCGGGACGGGCACGGATCGGCGCGCCCAGCGTGCCCGAGTCGTGTGCGTCACCGGGACCCCACGCGGCGTGAATTCTTCGTGACGAGCACTGCCGTCCCGACCGATTCGCCGCCCCCGGAAGCCGGCCGAACGCGGCGCCGCGGCACCGGCATCCGGGACCGGCACGGGCCTCCCCCGATTCGTTTCCGGCCGCACACCCGGCCGGCCCGCGCTCGACGGCCGGCAACAGGCGCGGTCTCGACGGCACTTCACCGCGATGCCGGGGTGTGAACGGGACACGATTTCGGCAACGTGGCCGCGCTACCGGAGCTCGCGGCCCGCCGTGTGCGAATCACCATGGGCCATCCGGTGCATCCGCTCGTTCCCATCGGCTGAGCGCGTCGGGGGTTAGCCCTACCCGGAACCCGGCGGGTAACGGGATCGTTCGGAGTGGCCGCGTCCGGACATGCTGGGTCCTGCACACACGGTTGGTTTTCAGCGATTCCACAGGAGTTGGCTCGTGCGTAAGCAGGCATGGCAGGGATTCCGTTCTCCCACGCGGCGTGGTGGTCGGCGCAAGGCGGTTTCGGCCGCGGCCGCAGTGGCCGCGGGCGTCGTGACGATGGGCATCCTGGCGCCGCCCTCGGCGTCCGCCGCCGGTAGGCCCGACAACGTCCAGCGGGGTCTGAACGCGCTGATCCAGCCGGAAGGGCCGCCCGGCGCGCTGGCGAGCGTCCAGGGTCGCGACGGCCACGACCGTACCTACACCGCGGGGGTGGGCGATCTGGCCACCGGCTCGAAGGTGCCCAGGGACGGTCAGGTTCGGATCGGCAGCAACACCAAGACGTTCACCGCGGTGCTCGTGCTGCAACTGGTCGCCGAGGGGAAGATCGGCCTCGACACCTCGATCGATACCTACCTGCCCGGCCTCGTTCACGGCGAGGGCATCGATGGTCGAAAGATCAAGGTCCGTCACCTCCTGCAGCAGACCAGCGGGCTGCCCAACTACAGCAACCATCTCGGCGACGAGGTCCGGTACTTCGAGCCCCGCGAGCTCGTCGACATCGCGCTCCGGCACCCGGCCGACTTCGATCCCGGGGAGAAGTGGGCGTACAGCAACACGAATTACGTGCTGGCCGGCCTTCTCGTCGAGAAGGTCACCGGTCGACCCCTCGCCAAGGAGATGGACCAGCGCATCTTCAAGCGCATCGGATTGCGTCACACCTACTTCCCCGCCCCCGGTGACGTGACCATCCGAGGGCCCCACCCCAAGGGCTACTACCAGGATGCGCCGGGCGCGCCGCTGCGCGACGTCACCGGAACCGACCCCTCCTGGGGCTGGGCGGCAGGTCAGTTGATCTCCACCAACTCCGACGTCAACAGGTTCTTCACCAAGCTCCTGTCCGGTCACCTCCTCCCGCAGGCCCAACTCACCGAAATGCGCTCCGCCACCCTTCCCGCCGATGCCACCTTCGGTGCGGGCGCCCGCTACGGGCTGGGGATCGTAAGCAAGCCCCTGCCGTGCGGCGGCGGCGACCGGCTCTACTGGGGCCACGGCGGCAGCTTCCCGGGTTACGAGACCCGCGGCGGCGCCACGGACGACGGCCGTGCCGGCAACGTCGCGGTCACCATCCAGCTGAACGACGCGGCATCCAGGAAGCGGGTGGACAACGTGGTGGAAGCGGCCCTGTGCCGCTGAACCGCGCCCGGTGAGGCCCATCCCGACGGTCGGCCCGCGCATCCGACCTCGAACCGCGCCCACGGTGCCGTGCCTCCGTCGCGCTCGCCAACTGAACTTGCCCCTCACGCACGGGGTTTGCGGCCTCCGGGCATGCGGCCCACCAACCTCCTCGATGGCCCCGGGTGAACGTGTCGGGTACCGCCCGGGATCATGTATGCGGGTCACGGTCGGTGGGGTCGGGGCGGGAACGGATCGGGGACGTCGATGGCGCGCGTGGGTTCGGCTGTGCGGGTGGTGGCAGCAGCGGTGGGGATGGCGTTGATGACGGGGTGTTCCGCGGCTGCGGACCTGGCCGACTCGGCCTCCGCGGATCTGTCGCGACTGGGCAACAAGGCGCTGTACGAGATTCGGACGCGGACTCGATCAGGGTGACCTGGTCGGAGTACGACCGCCCCGTCGAGATCAAGGCGCCCGCGCGCGACTTGGTCGTCGAGTTGCCCACGCTCGGGAACGCGCCCCTCCCCGGGCTGTGATCGACGCGCGGCGGGCGGGTGACCGCCCGCCGCGCGACGGTTCTGCGACATGCCACCCGCCGCGGCACAACGACCCGACGGCGACGCGACGACCCGACCTGATGTGCGGGATCCGAGTCGTGCTCCGCGCGCCGACCCTGGGACTGCGTTAATAATAGACCGACGGGTCGATCAATCAATCGCCGAACCGTCCGATATCCCACGTCTTCAAGAGGGGACACGCACATGACCGACTCTTCACGACCCGGTTGGGCGACCAGCCGCCGAGGATTCCTACAACGGGTGGGTGCCGTGGGTGGTGCCGGAGCGGCGCTGAGCGCGATGGGCGCGCTCGGCCTCGTCCCGAGTTCGGCGAGCGCCGCGACGCCGCCGTTTCGCGCGCCGCGCGCGTCCGACTTCGGGCTCACCGGACGCGGCGCGGGGCGCGTCGCGGTGGTCGGCGCCGGTGTGGCCGGTCTGACCGCCGCGTACGAGTTGGACAAGGCCGGCTACGACGTGACCGTGCTCGACGCGCGCCCGCGGATCGGCGGGCGCAGTCTCACGGTGCGTGGCGGCGACACCCTGACCGACCTCAAGGGCGTGACCCAGCACGCACGTTTCGCGCCGGGTCAGTACTTCAACGCCGGACCCGCGATGCTCCCGCAGTGGTCGGTCAGCACCGACTACTGCCGTGAATTGGGGGTTCCCCTGGAGGTGTTCTCGATATCGAACACGAACACCTTCGTGTTCGACCCGAACGGGCCGGGCCGGCCGCGTTTTCAGACCGCGCAGGCGGACGCGTACGGCGTGGTCGCCGAGTTGCTGGCCAAGGTGACCGACCAGGGGGGCCTGAACCGGCAGTTGACCGCGGCTGACAAGGAACGCCTGTTGGGGTTCCTGAAGGCGATGGGCGATCTCGGCGACGACCTCGCGTACCGCGAGGACCCGCGGCGGCGCGGGTTCGCGGTGAACCCCGGCGGCGCGGGCTCGCCCGGCACGCCGTTGCCCCGGCGGGGTTCGCTCGACCGCGTGTTCTCGGAACAGTTGTTGCGGCACTGGTACCTCGACGCGAACTTCGACATGGCGTCGACCCTGCTCCAACCGGTCGGCGGCATGGACCGCATCGTCGAGGCCCTGGCGGAGCGGATCGGTCGTGGGCGCATTCGATGCGGGGTCGAGGTCACCGCGATCACCGACGGCCCGCGTGGGACCCGGCTGACGTATCGCGGGGTGGCGAGCGGCGTGCTCGATGTCGACTACTGCATCGTGACCACGCCGCCGCTGGTGGCCGCGCGCATCGCCGGGCTGCCGGCCGAGGTGACCGCCCTGCTGGGCGGCTTCATGGCGGAGTTCCCCGGCAAGATCGGGCTGGAGTACCGCAGTCGGTGGTGGGAGGACGACTTCGCGATCTACGGCGGCCTCACCTCCTACGGTGCGGACGGGTCGCTGTGGTACCCGTCGTACGACCACCATCGCGAACGCGGGGTGATGGTCGCCTACTTCGAGCGGGCGGAGACCACGGTGCAGGGACTGCCGCCGGCCCGGAGGTCGGCCGAGGCGGTGCACCGCAACGTGCGCGTGCACGGTCCGAAGGCGCGTACGGAGCTGGCGAGTTCGCTCTCCGTCATGTGGGGGCTGGAGCCGTTCGTCGAGGGCGGCTGGCAGGCGGCCGATACGCAGAACAACGGCGCCGTCAACACCCCGCGCTTTCGTCCGCTCACCGATCCGAGCGGGAGGGTCTTCTTCGCCGGTGACTGGCTGAGCAACATGTTGGGCTGGCAGCACGGTTCGATGGTGTCGGCGCGGCAGGCGGTCGAGAAGCTGCACGCGCGGGTCCTGGCCGCGTGATCCGGCGCACCTTGCGGTGTACGACGCGACGTACGACGCGACGGTGTCCCGTCCACCCTGGGGCTGATGCGCTCCTACCCCGCATGGTTGACGTCGGCGTCCGACCGTCTCGTTAAATTAGACCGACTCGTCGATCTATTATTCTGTTCGCCCCTCGGGGCGGGCCTGCCCGCGCCTCGAACGAGGCGCGGGCTGTACCGATGGAGAAGCCCATGAGCACACCCCGCCACAGCCGCACCGCCGCCGGACCACGTCCACCGTCCGCCGGCCGTGCGCCATACGCCGCCGTGGCCACGAACCTGATGAAGGTCTACGGCGAGGGAGAGACCGAGGTCAGGGCCCTCGACGACGTGTCCGTGGGCTTTCACGCCGGCGAGTTCACCGCGATCATGGGCCCCTCCGGCTCCGGCAAGTCGACGCTCATGCACTGCATGGCGGGCCTGGACAGGATCTCCTCGGGCTCGGTCCGGCTGGGCGCCGTCGAACTGGCCTCGCTCGACGACACCGGCCTCACCCACCTGCGGCGCGACAGGCTCGGTTTCATCTTCCAGGCGTTCAACCTGCTCCCGACGCTGACCGCACTGGAGAACATCACCCTGCCGCTGGACATCGCCGGACGGCGGGCCGACCCCGCGTGGCTCGACAAGGTCGTGGAGACCGTGGGACTGGGCCACCGCCTCGACCACCGGCCCGCGCAACTGTCCGGCGGTCAACAACAACGCGTCGCGTGCGCCCGCGCCCTGGCCGGACGACCCGAGATCATCTTCGCGGACGAGCCCACCGGCAACCTCGACTCGCACTCGGGCACCGAGGTGCTGAACTTCCTGCGCGCGTCGGTCACCGAATCCGGTCGGACCATCGTGATGGTCACCCACGACGCGGTCGCCGCGTCGTACGCCGACCGGGTGCTGTTCCTGGCCGACGGCCGCATCGTCGACGACATGGCCCAGCCCACCTCCGACCGGGTGCTGGAGCGCATGCGCCGGTTCAACCGGAAACCGGACGAAGCCGTGCCCGCCGTCTCCGCCCTCCCCCTCTGAAGGACGCGACCGTGCTTCGCACTTCCCTGCGCAACCTTGTCGCCTACAAGGTGCGCCTCGCCCTCACCGCGCTCGCCGTCGTCTTCGGCGTCGCGTTCGTGTCGGCCGTCCTGGTCTTCGGCGACACGCTCAAGCAGGCCATGACGGACGCCGCGCTGCGCGAACACCGCGGCATATCGGTCGACGTCCGCGGCACCAAGCACGCCGTCGACCACCTCCAGATCCCGCCCCTGGACGAGTCGCTCGCGGCCAGGCTCCGTGCGCTGCCCGGCACCGCCTCGGTCACCGGTCACGTCACCGGCTTCACCGCCGTGGTCGACCGCGCCGGCGCGCTCGTCCGCAAGAAGACGAGCGCGATCGGCGCCAACGCGGTGCCCGGTCCGGACGGCAAGGACCCCAGATACCCGCTGATCACCGGACGCCTGCCCGTCAAGGCGGGCGAGGCGGCGCTCGACGAGCGGACCGCCGAGGCCGCCGGGTACAAGGTCGGCGACCGGATCCGGATCGTAGCGCGCGGACCCGTGCTGGATCAGACCGTGGTCGGCGTCTTCACCACCGACAGCGCCGCGGTCGAGGCCGGCGGCACGCTCACCCTCCTGGACACCGCCACCGCGCAGGAGCTCTACCTGGAACCCGGCGTCTACGGCGAACTGCGCCTGAACGCACGACCGGGCACCTCTCAGGAGCAACTGCGCGCGGCGGCGGCCCCGTTGCTTCCCGGCGGTGCCGAGGCACTGACCGGTGACAAGCTGCGTCAGGACGACCGGAACAGGGTGAACAAGGAGATCGCGTCGCTGCGCACGCTGCTCCTGGTGTTCGCCGGCATCGCACTGTTCGTCGGCAGCTTCATCATCGCCAACACCTTCGCGATGCTCGTTGCGCAACGCACCCGCGAACTCGCGCTGTTGCGCGCCATCGGTGCCACCCGCAGGCAGGTGACCCGCTCGGTGATGTTCGAGGCCCTCGCGGTGGGCGTGGTCGCCGGACTCGGCGGGTTCGTGATCGGCATCGGGCTCGCGATCGGCCTGCGCGACGTCCTCAACGGTGTCGGGGCCAACCTCACGCCCGGTCCGACCGTCGTCGCCGGCACGACCGCGCTGTGGAGCCTGCTCGTCGGCATCGGCGTCACGCTGGTCGCCGCGTGGCTGCCGGTGCGTCGGGCCGCCAAGATCCCGCCCGTCGCGGCGTTGCGCACAAACCTGCCGCCCAGTACGTCGAGCCTGCGCCGGCGCAACATCGCGGGCGCGCTGACCCTCGTACTCGGCGGCGCCGTCCTGCTCGCCGGCATCAAGGGCTCGGCGACCGGCAACGCCAAGGTGTTCACCGTGATGGGCGGCGCGGGCATCGTCCTGATCGGCGTCATCGTGCTCACGCCCCTGCTCGCCGCGCCCGCGGTGCGTGTGTTCGGCGCGCTGCTGCGGCGGATCCACCCGGTGGAGGGCCGGCTCGCGTATCAGAACGCGGCCCGCAACCCGCGCCGCACCGCCGCCACCGCGTCCGCGCTGATGATCGGCATGGTGCTGGTCACCTCGCTGACGATCTTCGGTACCTCGCTCAAGCACCTGGTCGACCGCACCCTCTCGAAGGGCATCACCGCCGAGTTCGTGCTCAGTTCGTCGGCGGACGGGCAGAGTCTGGCGCCGGAGATCGCCGCCGCGGTCGCCAAGGTGCCGGGGGTGACCGCCGTCAGTCCGGTCCGCGAGGCGCGGGCGACCGTCGACGGCAAGGAACACGGGATCACCGCGGTCGACCCGGCGAGCGCGTTCTCGGTGCTTGCGACCACGTTCACCCAGGGCGGCCCGCAGTCGTTGTCCAGCGGGTTGTTGGTCTCGAAGCAGACCGCCGACGAGCGCAAGTGGCGGGTGGGAACCTCGGTTTCCGTCACCTTCCCGGACGGCGAGCGCGCCCGATTGGCCATCGGTGGAATCTACGACGAGGCACCGCTGCTCGGTGCCCTGACCGTGTCGCTGCAGACGCTGACCCCACATGTGGACGTCGCCGGCGACGACTTCGTGCTCGCCAAGGTCGCGCCGCGGTCCAAGGACGGCATGCGGGACGCGTTGCGCAAAGCGGTCGGCAACAGCCCGGCGGTCAATGTGCAGACGGCGAAGGAGGTGCGCAAGGACTTCAACAAGCTCTTCGACGTCATGCTCGACATCGTCTACGGGTTGTTGTCGATGGCGATCGTCATCGCGGTGCTCGGCGTGGTCAACACGCTGGCCATGTCGGTGTTCGAACGCACCCGCGAGATCGGCATGATGCGGGCCATCGGGCTCGACCGGCGGCGCACGCGACGGGTGATCCGGCTGGAGTCCCTGATCATCTCGGTCTTCGGTGGCCTGCTGGGCGTCGTGCTCGGGCTGATCGCCGGGGTGGGCGGCGTCAAGGGCATGGCCCGCTCCACCAAGGACCTCACGGTGGTCGTTCCGTGGGACCGGGTGCTGATTTTCCTGGTCCTGGCCGCGATCGTGGGCGTGCTCGCGGCGGCCTGGCCCGCCCGGCGCGCCGCGAGGCTCGACGTGCTCACGGCGCTGCGTACCGATTAGACGCGGCGTGTCGCACGCGCGGCGCCGCCTCGGCCGTGCCGCCTCGGACTCGGCGACGCGCTTTCTCCGACCCGGCGACCCGCTCCTCGGACCGGGCGACTCGTGCCCCGGCCGCGCCGTCCACGCGTCCGGGGCCCGTGGCCGGCACGAACCGATCCCTGCGCGACCGGGTGCCGCGCGGGTCCGTCCCGGGGTGGCGGCCGGGCTCGGGGAACGGTCGCGAACGTCTCTTGTCAGTAACGGAATTCGATGAACAATGAGGTGCCGGAAAGATGGACTGGGGAGACCTCGCAGATATCGCGCTCGACCGGCTCGGCGGCGCGAACTCCATGACGCGCGACATCGCCGAGACCGCCGTGCCCGGCGAGGTCCCGCTGCTGGTGACCTCCGCGCGGGCCCGTCAGGAGTGGACCAACGGAACCCTGGTGCTCACCACGCGCCGGCTGGTCTACACCAAGGAGGGCAGACCCACGGTGGCGGTGCCGTTGGCGGGCATCGCCGAGGTCGAGGTGGGCCGGTCCCGGCTCACCGGGAACATCGTCAAGGTCACCGCCGTCGGTGGTGACCACGCTTGGGAGAACGTCGCCGAGGTCGCGACCTTCGCCGCACGGCTGCGTGATGCCGTCGCCGCCGCCGCGAGTGCGGAGCGGGCCCTCGACCGGGCGGGAACGCCCGGCCGGCCGCAGGAGGAGCCGCTGCTGCTCGACCGGATCGAACGTCTGGTCGTGCTGCACCGCCACGGCGCCCTGACCGACGAGGAGTTCGCCCGGGCCAAGCGGCGGCTGCTCGGCGGCTGACGTCGTGGTGCCTCCCGGCGCGCACCGCCGTCGCCGGGGGCGGTGGCGGTGGCGGTGCCCGGGATGACGGCCGAGGCGGTTGCCGGGGGCGGTTGCCGCGCCCGGGGCGGTGGCCCGGATGACGGCCGAGGCGGTGGCCGCGCCCGCCTCCGGATCCCGGACGTCCCCGCTCGCTAGGACGGTTCGCCGGGGGCGGGGTCGGGCGCGGCGGGGGTGTCCGGTGCGGTGAACCCGGACGCCGCGCGAATGATGCGCTTGGTCATCGGGTCCGACCAGGCCTTGGGGGAGAGCACCTCGATCCAGATCGCGCGCACCGTCTTGCGGCCGACGTTCTCCCAGGAGATCAGGGTCCGGGACGGGAAGGAGACCGAGTCGCCCTCGGCGACGTCTATCGGCTCCGCGACCTGCGCGTGGTCGCCGAGCCCGCCTCCCACCCGGAAGCGCAGGGACCCGGACATCAGGAAGGCGAAGGTCTCCCCGGGCCGGGAGTAGGGGCCGCCGCTGGAGCCGCGCGGCGGAATGGACAGCAGGGCCGGTTCGAGATCGTGGCCGGGGAGGAGGAGTTCCTCCCACTGGACGCCGCCCTCGAGGACCACGGTGGCCCGCTCGTCGGCGCGTACGACGCTCGCGTTCGTCTTGGTGAAGGACGCGAGGCTGCTCATGGGAACGCCGAGCGCGTCGGTGATGCGCGCGATCAACTGGGTCGAGGCCCGTTCGACGCTGCGTTCGATCGAGGACAGGTGGGACACCGACGTGTCCGTCATCGCCGCGAGTTCCTTGAGCGAGAGGCCACTCGCCAGGCGCGCGCGTCGGAGCCGACCGCCGTCGGCGGCCTCGTTTGTGGGAGCCGGGCTGTCGGGGCTGCTCAGCGAGGTGCGAATCGCCGCGGGGTTCCAGCCGTGTCGCTGCCGCAGGTCGGCGATCCGGCGCGCCCGGCTCACGTGCTCGGGGCCGTAGCGGCGTTGCCCGCCGGCCGTTCTGTCCGGCACGAGCAGGTCTTGTTTCTCCCACGCCCGCAGGGTCTGGGGACTGACCCCGACCTCGGCGGCGACATCGCCAATGCTTCGCCAACTCATGCTCGGAGTCTAGGACGGCCCGGGTCGGGAGTCTCGACAAACCTACATTGTTACTGTAACTATGGCGCCCCAAGCGGAGAGGGGAGCCCAATGTCATCCGTGGATCGCATCTTCTTCGGAGCAGGCTCGGGGTCGGCGTTGTCGCGGCGGGGCGGAGCGGCCGGCTCCCCGACGGTGCTCTTCGTCCACCCGGCCAACCTCCAGGCCAGATGCTGGCAGGCGGTGCTGGCGGCGGTGCCGGCCGAGTGGACGTGCCTGGCGATCGACCTGTCCGGGCACGGGTCCTCGGTGCGCCACGACACCTACGGTGTCGACCGGTGGCTGCGCGAGTGCGTCGAACTGCTCGACGCCGCCGAGGTCGCGGACGTGCACCTGGTGGGCGCCTCGGTCGGCGCGGCCGTCGCGGTGGAACTCGCCGCGGCACACCCGGATCGGGTCCGCAGCGTCACCACGGTCGGCGGCGCCTTCCGCGCGGCCGATCCGGCCGACTCGCACGCGTTCCTGGCGGCCGTCGCCGCCAAGGGCACCCGGGCGGCGGTGCTGGACATCCTGGCGAGCGAGGCCGGCATGGACGCCGCCTTGGTCGCCGCCGTCGCCGCCGACATCAGCGTCAACTCCGACGAGGAGGCGGCGCGCGTCTGGACGGCCGCCGCCGTGGCCGCGGGCCTGCGCGCGGCGCCCCGACTGCGCTGCCCGACCCTCGCGATCGTCGGGGACCGGGACGTGGGCTGCCCCGTCCGGGACTCCCGCGCGTTCGCGGAACTCACCGGCGGCCGGCTCGCGGTCATCGTCGGACACGGACACCTGCCGATGTACACCGCCCCCGCCCGGGTCGCGGCCTACCTCGGATCACTCGTCGAGGGAACGCGGCCCGACCGCACCCCCCATCGACGTTCCACCACCGGAACAGGAAGCCGATCATGACCGAAACCACGTTCGCCGAGCGCACGGCGCCCGCAGCGGACATCGCCGAGATCCGCAGGCTCCACACGCAGTGGTGGGAATCCAACATCGGCTGGGACATCGACCGCATGGTCGAGGTGTTCCCGTCCCCGGGCGACGAGTACCTGATGTTCAACTTCAACGGACACCCGTACTTCAACATGACCGAGAAGGTCGCGCTGTGGAAGTGGTACCGCGAGATCATCGCCCAGACGGGCGGCCTGACGACGCGGATCATGCGCCTGGAGGTTCGCGGCGACACCGCCTGGCTGGCCTGCGAGTTCACCGTCGAGGCGGAGATGCTCGACGGCGGGGAGTGGACCGCGGACTCGGTCGAGGCGACGGTGGGACGGGCCACCGAGATCTACCACCGCGACAACGGGCAGGGCGCACCCGAGTGGCGCATGTGGCACACCCACATCACCGCGCTGCCCGACCTGGACGAGACCCGGCCCGGTTTCGACGACTCCACCAACAGCCGCGGCCTGGGCTGGGTCCCGTGGAACCCGCTCCCGAAGGGAGTCTGAGCATGGGTATCGCCGACGGTTCCGCGCGCACGGCCCAAGGATCCCCGCGCATCGCACTCGTGCTCGGCAGTTCGCAACGTCCGGCCGAGATCGTCGCGGCGGCCAAGGCCGCCGAACGCGGCGGCTTCGACGAACTGTGGGTCGGCGAGGACTACTTCTACACCGGCGCGATCGCCTCGGCCGGCGCCGTCCTGGCCGCCACCGAACTCCCGGTCGGGATCGGCATCGTGCCCACCACCTCACGTCATCCCGCGCTCCTGGCCATGGAGTTGGCCACCCTCGCCGGGCTGTACCCGGGGCGGCTCAAGGCCGGCGTCGGCGCGGGTGTGCCGGACTGGCTGGACCAGATGGCGATCCGATCGAGGAAGCCGCTGTCCTCGGTGCGGGACGTGATCGCCGGGCTGCGTACCCTCCTCGCCGGGGAGACGCTGACCGTCGAGGCGTCCTCGTACCAGGCCCGGGAGGTGCGACTGGCCCATCCGCCCGCGGTGGTGCCGCCGATCCTGGCGGGTGTGGGCGGACCGAAGGCGCTCGCCATGTCGGGCGGGTCCGCCGACGGGACCGTGCTCTCGGTGCTCGCGGGAACGGAATACGTCAAGTGGGCGGCCGATGCCGTGGCAGGCGGCGGCGCCGGTCCCGCGCACGACCTGGTGGCGTACGTCCTGTGCTCCGTCGACGCCGATGCCGCCGTCGCCCGCGAGCGGTTGCGCGAACTGTTCGGCCTCTACCTGCTGGCCGGACCACGCAACCCGATGACCGAGGCGCACGGGATCGCGGACGCGGCCGAGGCCCTGGCCGCGCTGGACTTCGACGACGCCGTGCGGGCGATTCCGGACGCGTGGATCGACGAACTGGCGGTCGTGGGCACGCCCGATGACTGCGCCCGCAGGATCGCGCTGCTGGCCGAGGCGGGAGCGCACTGCGTGGCGCTGTGTCCGCTGCCCGACCGGGACGCCGAGGCGCAGGTCGACCTGCTCGCGCGCGAACTCCTGCCCCGTGTCCGGGCGGTTCGCTCCGCGGGGTGAGATGTCGCGGGGCCGGGCCGGCCGGACCCGGGTACGGAACCCGGTTCAGGGGGCTTCGGTTCGGCCCCGGGACACGAATCACTCGGGCGGGATCCCTCGGCCCGCCCGGCGTTCGAGGGCCCGACGGGCGCCCGGCGCGCCCGCCCGTCGCGGCCGGGAGCGGTGCGACGGCGCTTCGAGATCGGGTGGTGGTCGGCCCCGGGGTTCGGGGCCGGCGCGCCGTACGGCATCGGGTGGTGGTCGGCCCCGACAGCGGGGCCGGCACGCCGGTACAGCACACACCAGCGATGGGAGACACCGATGACCTATTCGATAGTGAGCTTCGATCCACACGACGGTTCCCTCGGATTCGCGGCGCAGTCGCACTTCTTCGCCGTGGGTTCGGTGGTCGGCGACGCCGAGGCCGGCGTGGGCGTGGTGGTCAGCCAGGCCTTTGCCAACACCGACTGGCCGCACGAGGGGCTGGCGATGTTGCGCGCGGGGGCGGCGCCCGACGACGTGCTGGCGACGTTGACCGCGAGTGATCCGCTGGCCGACTACCGGCAGGCCATCGTCATGGACGCCGGCGGCGGCTACGCCTGCTTCACGGGTGACCGGTGTGCGCCGCACGCCGGCGTCGCACGCGGCGAAGGTGTGGCCGTCGCCGGAAACATGCTGGCCTCGGACGGCGTGTGCGCCGCCGTACTGACGGCCGCCCACCACGACCCGGGAACGGCGCACGCCCGGCGCCTGGTGTCCGCGCTCCAGGCGGGCGAACGCGCCGGCGGTGACGCGAGGGGATCGCAGTCGGCGGTCCTGAAGGTGGTGAACGGCGTACGCGGCGAGCGGCCCTGGCGGCACGTGCTCGCCGACATCCGGGTCGACGACCACGCCGACCCGGTGGGTGAGTTGCGGCGCCTGTTGCCCGTACACGAGGGCTTCCGGGCGATCGGAGCCGCGTTGTTCGCCCCGCCGCTGGTGATCGGCGACGCGTCGCGGATCACCGACGCCGATGCCCGGGGGATGGTCGAGGCGCTCGCGGGCGCCGCGTCCGGCCTGGGCGCCAACCGCGAGGCGGACCTGTGGCGGGCGGTCATCCTGCTGCGCTGCGGCGAGAGCACGGCCGGCGGCGCGCTGCTCGCGGAACTCGCGGCCGATCGGCCGCAGTTGGCCGAGTTTGCGCGTGGTCTCCAGCGGGTCGGGATCCTGCCGACGGTCGAGGTGCGGTCATGAGGCCGGCCCGGCCCGGGGGGTTCGACGCGAACCGCCCGCGCCCCGCGGTGGACACGTTCGTGCGGGTCGACCGGGTGCGTGAGACGGCGGCCGAACTGGTGCGCATCGACACCCGGAACCCGCCCGGCAGGGAGTCCGCGGCCGTGCCCGCGTTGGTGGAACTGCTGGGTGCGATCGGTTGTGCCACCGAGGTGTTCACGTCGCGATCCGGGCGGCCCTCGGTGCTCGCCGGCTACGGCCGCGCCGCGCCGGGCCGCCCGACACTGCTGATCAACGGCCACGTGGACGTCGTACCGGTGGCCGAGTCGGACTGGACGGTGCCCCCCTTCGAGGGTGTCGTGCGCGACGGGCGCCTGATCGGGCGCGGTGCGGCGGACATGAAGGGCGGCATCGCCGCGGCGATCGAGGGGTTGCGCGCGTGCGTCGACGCCGGCATCGACCTCGGCGCCGACATCGTCTTCCACCTCGTCGCCGACGAGGAGACCGGCGGCGTGCACGGGACGGAGGAACTCGTGGCCGCCGGTGTGGTCCGGGCCGACGCGTGCATCGTTCCCGAGCCGACCGACCTGCGGCCGGCCGTGGCCGAACGCGGCTCCTGGCAGGCCCGGATCGAGGTGTCGGGCACGGCCGGGCACGGTGGCGACCCGGCGCGGGGACGCTCGGCGGTCGCGGACGCGGCCCGCGTCACCACCGCCCTGCATCTGGCCCGGTTCCACGACGTCCCGCATCCGCTGCTGGGCAGCCCGACGTGCAATGTGGCGATGGTGCGCGGCGGAGTCGCCGCCAATGTGATCGCGCCGAACTGCGTGCTGACCATCGACCGGCGCACGCTGCCGGGGGAGACGGCCGACGACGTGTACGCCTCGATCGTCCGCACGATCGACGCGGCCTGCCCGGATGTCGACTACCGCGTGGTCCCGACGTTCTTCTGCGAGGCGTCCGAACTGCCGCTGCCGCACCCCTTCGCGGACTTCGTCGACAGGTGCCGTCCCGGCGAGGCGTGGGAGGACGGGGGCTTCGTCGGGCTGTTCCTCGGCTCCGACGCGCGCTTCCTGCGCAACCGACTCGCGATTCCCACCGTCGTCTACGGGCCGGGGTCGATCCGGCAGGCGCACGGCGCCGACGAGTGGGTGGAGATCGAGGACCTGGCCACGGCCGCGCGGACCTTCGCCCGCGCGATGGCCGGGTTCGCCGACTTCGTGGCGGGCACCGGCGCCCGGGAGGGATCCGAGACGCGGACACCACGGACGCCGCCGACGACGGCATCGGAGCGTGCCGGGCAACCGCGCGACTGACCGGAACCCGACCCTCGCGGTCGGATGCGCACGATCAGGCGCCGCCGGACCCGCCCGGGTCCCGCCGGCGCCGGGAGGTCGACGGGTTCGTACGCGACCCGTCGGCGCGGGGATCGGGGACCGCGCCGCATCACGTCTTCACCGCAAAACCACCCATTGCGCAGACAAACCTACAGGAAAAGTGTATGTTTTGCGCCACATGAAGGAGGGCACATGGCTGACCAGTCAGGCGCGGTGACAGGCCGGCAGGCAGCAGCAACCGGGACCGCCCGCGGCCCGGTGTTGGAAACGCGTTCGATCGACTACATCCCGCAGTCCGAGCGGCACGGCCGTGCCTGGCACCAGGCGCCGTTCTGGTTCACCGGGCAGTTCGTGCCGACCACGATGGTGGTCGGCTTCGCGGGACCGGTCATGGGACTGTCGATCGGATGGTCGATCGCCGCCACCGTACTCGGCGTCCTGTTCGGCACCTGCTTCATGGCGTTCCACGCGAACCAGGGGCCCACCATGGGCCTGCCCCAGATGATCCAGTCGCGCGCCCAGTTCGGCACCCGGGGCGCGTTGGTGCCGATGCTCGCGGTCATCTGCGTGTACATCGGCTTCAGCGCGTTCGGCGTGCTGTTGGCCTCCCAGGTGCTCGAATCGGTGCTGCCCGGCTCGGGGACGCTGTGGGCGGCCGTCATCGTCGTGCTCGCGGCGACCGTGGCCATCGTCGGCTACGACCTGCTGCACGCCGTGCTGCGGCTGCTGCCGTACCTGGTCGTCCCGGTGTTCGCGGTCCTCACCGTGCTGGCGCTGACGCACCTGGAGCCGCACCCCGTCCCGCACGACTCCGCCTTCACCCCCGCCGCGGCACTCGCCCAGTTCGTCGCCGCGGCCGGCTACCAACTCGGGTACGCCGTCTACGTCTCCGACTACTCCAGATACCTGCCCGCGGACACCTCCGAACGCGGGGTGATCGGCTGGACGTACGCCGGGGCCGCGCTGTCCGCGATCTGGCTCATGGTGCTCGGCAACTTCATCGCCGGCTCCGTGCCGGTGCCCGACGCGCTGGTCAACCTTCAGGACATCGGCGACACCCTGTTCGACGGCTTCGGCAAGACCGCCGTCGTCGCCGTCCTGGTGCCCAGCGCGATCGCCATCATGGGCGTCAACCTCTACGGCGCGATGCTCTCGGGCCTGAGCATCGTGCAGGCCTTCCGCCCCGTCGCGCTGACGGTGCGCACCCGCGTCACCGGCATCCTCGCCGGCGCGACGCTCGCACTCGCGGTGGCCGAGGGCCTGCCGTCGAAGTACCTCGGCAGCTTCAACGACTTCATCACCCTGATCCTCTACGTCCTGGCGCCGTGGACCGCGGTCAACCTGATCGACTACTACTTCGTGCGTCGAGGCCACTACGCGATCACCGAGATCTTCAGCCCCGACAGCATCTACGGACGCTGGGGCAGCCGCGGCCTGCTCTCCTACGCGCTGGGCGTCGCCGCCCTGGTGCCGTTCATGGTCACCGGCTTCTACACCGGCCCCATGGTCGACACCCTCGACGGCGCGGACATCGCCTTCGTCGTCGGACTGGTCGTCTCCGGCACGGCCTATTGGATCACCACCCGGGGCCTCGACCTCGACGCCGAACAGCAGGCGATCGAGCGCAGCAAGACCCACCTGGACGGAGCGGACGCCGTCGTACGCGCCCGACCTCGCGCGACCGGCTGACCGGTCCTCGGAGTCGACCCGCCCGTCGGGAGCCCTGTCGGCTCGCGGCGGGCCACTCCGCGTTCGGCCACTCCGCTCCGCGTTCGGCTATGGCGCGTCCGGCCGCGCCGACGACGGATCCGCCGGTTCTGCGCCCGGTCGTTCGCCCGGCAGCCAACGCAACGCGAACCACAACTCCATCCGCACGTCCGCGTCCCCCAGGTCCAGATCCAACGGCTCGCCGATCCTGGCGACGCGCCGGCGCACGGTGTTGCGGTGCAGGCCCAGCGCGGTCGCGGTGCGGTCCCAACTGCCGTGATGCGCGAGCCGGGTGCGCAGGGTCCCAAGCGCCGCTACGACTCGGCGCACCACGCGTCGCCGGAGACCGCCGGTCACAACGCGGCGCTCGTGGACGAGGTGGGCCTCACCGGTTGGCTCGCCGGACACTCCACCGTGGCCGGCCCCATCCGGTACTGCGCCGAGCGCCTCGCCGAGATCGAGGAGTCGGGCATCGACAACGTCATCGTCGCCCGGTTCGTCCCGGAGCCGTTGCGCTTCAAGCGCGAGTGCGCCGACAAGGTCGTCGCCCGCCTGTCCTGACCGTCCGTGCCCGGACCGGCGTACGGGCGCGCGCGCCGAGAGGCATGCGATCGGTTGCCCTTGTCACACGCTCGGTGATCGACCGAGTGCGCCTCCGTGACCTGCGACATCGTTCGCCACGGCTGTGCCTATTCTGGTCCCCGCGCAGCCCATCGGAGGACCGAATCGGTTCGACTCCACAGAGGTGACCCCCACGTGACGACCCATCCCCGCAGAAGCCTCGGTCGGGTGCTGGAGGACTTCGGCTCCACACTCCTCGACCTGATCCACGGTGACGCGGACGCCGTGGAGGAGATCGGCGGGGTGGTCATCCACGACCCGTACGACGAACCGCAGTACCCACCGCACGCGGTCGTCCTCGGCGCCGCCGTGCACGGGCACGCCGAGATCGCCGGCCTCCTGCGCACGTTGGGCGCCCACGGCGTCGCCGCCCTGATCGTGCGCGGGCCGGTCGAGCCCGACGCCGCGGTCGAGCGCGCCGCCGCCGGGGCGGGGGTGGCGCTGCTGGCCTTGACTCGGGGGGCGTCCTGGGCGCAACTCGCGGCGATGCTCCGTACGTTGCTCACCGAAGGCGATGTCGGCGAAGCCGGCACGCAGACCCTGGGCGGCGTGCCCTCCGGCGACCTGTTCGCCCTGGCGAATGCCGTGGCCACGCTCCTCGACGCCCCGATCACCATCGAGGACCGCCGCTCGCACATCCTCGCCTTCTCCGGCCGCCAGGACGAGGCCGATCCCTCGCGCGTGGCGACCATCCTGGCTCGCCGAGTACCCGACACATACCTGCGCATTTTCGAGGAGCGCGGCGTCTTCAAGGAGCTGTACCGCAGCCGGGAGCCGATGTTCATCCCCCCGGTGATCCTTGCCGGCGAGGCCGCGCTCGCCCGTACCGCGATCGTTGTTCGGGCGGGCGACGAGATCCTCGGTTCGATGTGGGCCGCCGTCCGGGAGCCCCTCAGCCCCGAACGCGCCGGGGCCTTCGTGGAGGCATCCAAGCTGGTGGCCCTGCACCTGTTGCGGCACCGGGCCGGTACCGACGCCGAAAACCGGTTGCGCGCGGACCTGGTCACCACCGTGCTGGAGGGCGGCCCCGGCGCCGTCGACGCACTCGCCCGCCTGGGACTGGGGTACGAGCCCACGGTGGTGCTGGCGCTGGGCCTGGCCCGCGGCCACGGCGAGGACCACACCCAGTCGACGGCCGAACACCAACGCTTGACCGCGGCCCTCGCGATCCACCTCAACGCCGTGCAACCGCGCTCGGCCGTCGCCCTCCTGGGCGACACCGCCTACGCCGTCCTCCCGGCCCCCGGCGACCCGGCCGCCGCGTGCGAGCGCGCGGTGCAGATCGCCACGAACTTCCTCGACCGCACCGGCGACCGGGTCAAGGCGCTGATCGGCATCGGGACGATCGCGCACGAACCCACCGCACTGCGGCGCTCACGCACGAACGCGGACCGCGCGCTGCGGGTGCTGGGCGGCGGGCAGGTGAAGCAGCGGGTCGCCTCGATCACCGACGTCTACATCGACGCGCTGCTCCTGGAGATTCGCGACCTCGCCGCGGCCAACGGCGACGAACTCGTCGGTCCGCTCGCCCGGCTCGTCGCCTACGACGCCAAGCACAACACCAACCTGGTCGACACGCTGCGGGCGTGGCTGGACGCGTTCGGCGACGTGACCTCCGCTTCGGCGAGCATGTTCGTGCACGCCAACACCTTCCGGTACCGGATGCGTCGGATGGCCGAGGTCGGCCGGATCGACCTCCAGGATCCGTCGGCGCGCTTCGCGATCACCCTGCAACTGCGGTTGATGAGCCCGCAGCCCGGGGACGCGCCCCCGGCCCCACTCTCCGCCCCGCCTTCGGCCCCGGCCGATGGCGTCACGAGAGCCGAACCCGGTGCCGCACCTCCACGCGATCCGGCGCGGACGGCACCCGCGGACCGGTGCGGACCCGTACCCGGACGCCACACCGGATGGCGCACTCCATGACCATCGCCGCCCGCGCCGGCTGATCAACACCACGAGTATGTCGAGGAGTTCGTCGCAGCGTTCACCCCACCGGCGGAGCGCTGATCCGGCGCGACCCGCGCGAAGCCGATCGGAGCCCGCCGGCCCGCGGACGTCGGTCACCCGACCAGGCACGGGTGACCGACGCCGGGCGCCGGAGTTGTGCCGGCCCGCAGCCGGCCCGCGGCCGCTCCGCGGTTGATCCGCCGCTCCGCGGTTGATCCGCGACGCCGCCGTCGCGCTAGTCGGCCGCCGCGATCAACTCCGCGCCCAGCTCGCCCAGTGCGGTCGCCAGCAGGTGGGTGTTAGCGCGTGGCACGGTCGGCACGACCGAGGCGTCCACGATGTGCAGGCCGCTCAGGCCGTGCACGCGCAGCTCCGCGTCGACCACGCCGGCCGCCGGATCGATGCCGATCCGGCAGGTGCCGACGCCGTGGTAGAAGGCGTAGTGCGAGGCGGCGAAGGACAGGCACAGCACATCGTCGGGCATGTCCGACACCCGCGACACGGCGTCCGGAGCGAGCGCGAGGCCGGAGGCGGCCACGACGCGCGCGGCCAGGCGCACCCCGATCGCCAACCGTTCCAGGTTGTCGCGGTCGGTGGTGAACGGCCAGGAGATCCGGGCCGGGGCATCCGGCGCGGCGCCGGTGGGGACGATCGAGCCGAAGCCGTTGGGCAGTTGCAGGGCGACGCTGATCTCGATCTCCCGCGTGCCGTCCGGATTGCGCCGGGCCACGGGGGTCAACTGGAGGTCGTGGGTGCGTCCCTGGTCCGGACGGGCCGTGGCGCGGGCGATCGTCTGTAGCGTGGGTCCACCGTCGGGCACCGCGTCCGGTCGGACCGCCGCCCGATAGGACACCACCATGTGATCGCTCAAGCCTGCGCCGACGGCCGGGAGTTCGTGCACCGGCTCGATGCCCAGCCCGGAGACGCCGTGCGCCGGTCCCACACCGGAGCGCCACAACAACAGCGGGTTCTGCACGACGCCCGCGGACAGCACGACCCGGCCCGCGTATATGCGTTCGCCGTCGGCCAGTTCGATGCCGACCGCGCGGCCGCCGGTGAGCAGGACGCGCCGTACGTGGGCATCGCCGCGTACGGTCAGATTCGGGCGGGCGCGTGCCGGGTCGAGGTAGGCGACCGTGTTCGACACGCGTCGGGTGCCGCGCCGGTTCATCGGGATCGGGCCGACCCCGGTCGATCCCGGACGGCTGTGGTCGGCGCACAACGGCAGTCCCTCGGCCAGGCATCCGTCGACGAAGCCACGCTGCAACGGGCTCCATTCGGCCTCCGGGTGCCGCACGATCGGGATCGGTCCGGCGTTGCCGTGGTGGGGGTCGTCGCCGAAGTCCAGGTCGTCTTCGATCCGGTTGAGGTAGGGCAACATTCGCTCCCACCGCATTCCCTCCGGCCAGGACGCGAAGTCCTCCGGCTCCGGGCGCATCGCCACCGCGCCGTTGGTCGCCGACGAGCCCCCGACACCGCGCCCGCGTGCGTAGTTGAGCATGCGCCCCGCGGTCGAGGCGACCTTGTCGCCCCAGTTGTACGGCCAGGCCACCGGCCGCGACAGATGCCGCAGTTCGTCCGGCATCGTGTCGACGCGATGGTCGGGACCGGCCTCGACCAGCAGGACCGTACGACCCGGTCGCTCGGACAATCGGGCGGCCAGGACACATCCGGCCGAGCCCGCGCCGACCACGACGACGTCGAACGTGCCCGGACCGCCGCCCGGGGATCGGCCGTCGCGCGTGGACGCGGTCGCGGACTGGGGATCGGGCTTCGGTCGGCCGGCTGACATGGGCGACTCCTCCACTTCGGTGACTACGGACTCGACTGTTTCGTTCAAGGGACAGGCTTGTTCGGGTATCGCCGGCCGTGCCTACGCGGAGTGTGCCGCCGTCTCCCAGGCCGTGCGGGTCGCGGCGAGGGTGGCCTCGGCGAACGTGTGCAGGTCGGCGGTGCGCCAGTCGTCGGCGAGCAGTTCGACGCTCACCACGTCGTCGTAACCCTTCGCCGCGAGCGTCGCGCAGAACCGGTCCAGGTCCAGGACGCCTCGGCCGGGGAGGACCCGGCGGTGCATGGACTCGTGGTGCGTGTCGTCGGTCACCGGCGCGGGTGCGTCCGCGAACTGCACGAAGCCGATGCGATCGAGCGGCAGCGCGACCAGGTCCGCCCACGTGCTCGGCCCCCGGAAGAAGTGCCAACTCTCCACGACCAGGCGCAGATTCGGATGCGCCACCCGCTCCCACAGGCGCAGCGCCTCGGGGATCGAGTCGACGTGCCGGGTGGGCAGGAACTCCACGGACAGGCCGACTCCTTCCTCGGCCAGGGATCCGGCGCACCGGGCTGTGTTGGCCACCACCGCCTCGTCGATCTCGCCGGTGACCACACACAGCACCTGTTCCGGGCGCAGTACACGCGCCACCCGAAGGACATGTTCCAGGCTGCGCAGCGTCCTGGTCTCGTCCGCGGAGATCGACAACGAGACCAGCTCGTGGCAGGGCAGATCGTGCCGCCCCAGGTGGGCGGCGAGTTCGCTCACCGGCAGACCCTCGCGTTCGTGCGCGAGCACGGAGAGGAGATCGAGCCCGATGTGGTCGTAGCCGGCCGCCGCGGCGGCGGCGATCTGCCGCGGGAGGGACGGCGGCAGTCCGTAGTAGGTCGAGTGGTTGAAGGTGTTGAAGCTGTAGCGCATCGCATCCTCACGTGCCCCTTGGTCGGCTCGGCCTGCCGGGTGGTGGGCGGGTCACATCTTGTGAGGCCATCATAACCATGATAGCCATGAAACAAGACGGGCCCGGGAGTAGGCCGTCGCCGCATTCCCCACGGACGAGGAGTTCCGGCCTGGCCGTTTCCGACGACGACCCCGCGCTGCGCCGGATCGCGCACGCGGAACTGCTCCACCGCCCGGGCGAGCGCGCGCGGCCCCGGCGCGTGCTCGTTTCGGGCTCGGCCCCGACTCCCGCCCCGGCGTCCGCCATCTCCATCCGTCATCGCCATCCGAGTTGACGGCCTCCGGGGCGTGGTGCGGTTTCCGGTCGTGGGCGCGATCCACCTCGATACGGACCCGTGTGTGGGGTCGGCGCCCGTGGGTGATACTGGGCAAATCGACCTCGGAGTCCGGAAGGATCGACGGGTGACGGAAGACGGTCACAGCGCGCTTCCCTTCGAGCTGCCCGCGGACTGGGCGAGCCCGCTGGCGCACGCCGTCTTCGATCAGGGCGCGATGCTCCTCGCGGCGGTGGATCCGGATCTGCGGGTCGTCGCCACCAACGCCACCGCCGAGCGCTTTCCGCAGATCCCGATGGGTCCCGGGGACGACATGGCCGCCGTCTTCGCCGCCCTCGGCCTCGCATACCTGGTGCCTGTGCTCGGGCGGGCGCTGTCCCCGGCGGGGCCGCTCCTGCGCAGGTGGCAGTTGGTCGCCGCACGTGCCGCGGGCGGGAACCTGCTGCACCTCACCATCGGCATCCTGCGCATCGAGCGCGCGCCGGGCTCGACCCTCGGCCTGCTCGTCACCGTGAACGACATGACCGACCTGGTGCGCTCCGAATCCCGCTTCGAGGTGGTCCGCGAGGCCGCCCAGACCATCGGCGACTCGCTGGATGTCGCCCAAACGGCCCAGCAGCTCGCGGACCTGGTGGTGCCACGACTGGCGGACCTCGCCGCCGTGCACCTCGCCGAGGCGGTCGTCGCCGGCGAAGAGCCCGCGGTCGACCCGACGACCGGCTACACACCCGAGCTCCGGGCCGGAGTGGCCTTCGTGGGTGACGCGTGGCCCGGGGAACTGGTCCAGGTCGGCGAACGGCTGCCCGTACCGCCGGACATCCCCTCGGTTCGGGCCATGGAGGGCGGGGCCACCCTGCTGATCCCGCGACTCGAGCCGCTGCCGGGCGACTCCTCGGTGCCCGCGAACGCGCACAGTCTGCTGGCCGTACCGCTGTTCGCGCGCGGCCACTCGCTCGGCAGCGTGCAACTGTGGCGCACCGAGCGCCCGGATCCGTTCGACGAGAACGATGCCCGCCTGGTCGAGGAGATCGCCTCGCGTGCCGCGCTGAGCGTGGACAACGCGCGCCGCTTCACCCGGGAGCACAACGTCGCGCTGGCCCTGCAACGCAGCCTCCTGCCCGAGGAGGGCAGCGACGAACCGGCCGCCGAGACCTTCGCGGCCTACCTGCCCACGTCCTCCTCGGCCGGGATCGGGGGCGACTGGTACGACACGATCCCGTTGTCCTCGCTGCGCCTGGCCTTCGTCGTCGGTGACGTGACCGGGCACGGCCTGCAGGCCAGCGCGACGATGGGGCGCCTGCGTACCGCCGTCCAGGCGCTCGCCGACATGGACCTGCCGCCGGACGAGCTGCTGACACACGTGGACGACCTGGTCCAGCGGTTCCCGAACCGGTCCCATGGTGCCGAGGCGGTGTCCGGCGCAACGTGCCTGTACGCGGAGTACGACCCCGTGACCGGCCGCTGCCGGATGGCGTCCGCCGGGCATCCGCCGCCGGTGGTCCTCGCCCCCGACGGACGTGCCCACTTCGTGGAACTGGAGGCCGGTCCGCCGCTGGGGGTCGGCGGCATGCCGTTCGAGATCGCCGAGATCGAATTGGCGCCGGGCAGCGTACTGATCCTGTACAGCGACGGCCTGGTCAGCGGGCCCGACCACGATCTCGGCGCGGGCATGCGGCGCCTCCTCGATCGTCTCGAACACACCGACGCCCCGCGGCAGGATCTGGCGAAGATCGGGCGCGACCTGCTCGACCCGGCGGTGGTCGGCTCGTGCGACGACGACACCACCCTGTTGCTGGCCCGGGTCCGCCCGCTGCCCGACGAGGATTGCGTGGTCTGGGAGTTGCCCGTCGATCCGGCGCATGTGGCACGGGCCCGCGACCTGACGACCGGGCAACTCGCGGCCTGGGGGCTGGAACACCTCGCGTTCACCACCGAACTGGTCGTCAGCGAACTGGTCACCAACGCGATCCGCTACGGCGAAAGCGGCCCCATCACACTGCGGTTGATCCGCAGCCGGGATGTGTTGATCTGCGAGGTCTCCGACCCCAGCAACACCCAACCGCGCCTGCGCCGCGCGCACAGCACCGACGAGGGCGGCCGCGGTCTGTTCCTGGTGGCCCAACTCACCCGCAGGTGGGGGAGCCGCTACGAGCGGTCCGGAAAGACGATCTGGGCGGAGCAGGGAACCGCGCCGATCGAGGAGGCCTGGGACTTCGACTGAACGGGTCGTCCGTTGCCGAGTCGTCGACGGGTCGCGGGTGCGCGGCCGACAGCGTACGTGGGTCGACATCCGGCGTGAGCGGTTCGGTGCGGCGGCGGCGCGCGGTCGACGAGAGTGACGAGGGTGACGAGGGTGACGAGATCGCGCCGACCGTCGTGGCGGCGGCCGGATACACGTCGTTCCCGATCCCGCGGGGTGCCACGCGACCGGCCTGTCCCGGCCCCGTAGTCGGACGCCGTGCGTCGCCGTCGACGCCCGCCGTTCGAGAGTTGGGACGATCACATCGGATTTTCGAACGATTCTCTTGTGTGTGACGGGTCGTCCGCCTACCTTCGGCGGTGGTCGGCCGGTGGCCACCCGGGGTGCGCGTCGCCTGTGCGGGAGTGTCGCCCCGAGCCACTGCGACCGGGCCCGGGTCGAGCCCGCGACCTCGCCACACGACGAAGGAATCCGATGGCAGCAGACGCCGAAACGTCCGACCGCGACACGGCTCCCGCGGTGATCCCACTGGCCGACGAGAGCCCCGAGTCCCTGTACGCGCTGCTCGCCGAACGCGGATGGGGCGACGGACTTCCGATCGTCGCGCCGACCCCGGGACGCGTCGACGCGATGCTGGCCGGCTACGACGGCGACCCCGACGAGGTGATCGGCGTCCTGCCGCCGCGCCTGGGCGAGGCGACCGCGCGGGTGCTGGCCGCGAACGCGGTGATGGCCGGATGCCCGCCACGGTCGCTGCCGCTGCTCGTCGCCGCGGTGCGGGGAATGTGCGCGCCCGAGTTCAACCTGCGTGGCGTCAACTCGACCACACACCCGGTGTCGGTGATGGTCGTCGTGCACGGGGAAGCGGTGCGCCGCTGCGGCTTCAACGCCGGCACCGGCACCCTCGGCCCGGGCAACCGCGCCAACGCCACCCTCGGCCGTGCGGTGCGCCTGGCGCTCATGCACATCGGCGGCGGCACCGCCAAGGGCGTCGGCGACGAGGGTCTGGGCGACGCGGCGACCCAGGGCCAGCCGTCCAAGTACACCTTCTGCCTCGCGGAGAACGCCGAGGCCAGTCCGTGGCCGACCTACCCGCGCTCGCTCGGCCTGGACGTGCCGAGCGCGGTGACCGTCGCGGGCATGGAGAACCCGCACAACGTGCACGACATGGAGACCCGGAACAACCCCGCGCCGATTCTGGACAAGGCCGCCAGTGTCATGGCGACGTTCGGCACGAACAACGCGGTCGTCTCCAGTGCCGAGTACTTCGTCGTGGTCGGCCCCGAACACGCCGCGACGCTCGCGGCGGCGGGCTGGGCCCGCCAGGACGTGCAGGCCTACCTGTTCGAGAAGGCCCGCCGCCCCGCGGGCGACTTCCGCGCACACTTCACCGCCGCGCTGTGGCGTCCGTGGATGCGCGCGCTCGGCGACGACGACCTCCAGCCGATGACCGAGAGCCCGGACAACATCCGCGTCCTGGTGGCCGGCGGCCCGGGCAAACACTCGCTGGTCGTGCCCAGTTGGGGTCTGACCCGCAGCGTCACCGTCCCGCTGGCCTGATCATCCGAGCCTTTCCCACGGAGCCGCATCCATGAGCGTCACGATCATCGACCCCACCGGCCACGTCGGCGAACCCGCCAAGCGGCTCGCACCCGGCCTGGACGTCCTCACCGGCAAGCGCATCGCGGTCCTGGACAACCTCAAACCGCACGCCGGCCACATCCAAGGCGGCATCGCCCGCCTGCTGGCCGAACGCACCGGCGCCACCGTCACGTTGGAGATTGCCAAGGTCAGTGCCGCGCTGCCCGCCGAACCGGAGGTGATGCAACGCATCCTCGAGTGCGCCGACGTGGTGATCACCGGTTCCGCGGACTGCGGCTCGTGCACGTCCTGGAGCAGCCACGACACCGTCGAACTGGAGCAACTGGGCGTCCCCACCCTGCTCCTGGCCACGGCGGGCTTCACCGAGATCGCCCGCCAGGTGTGCTCGCTGTACGGACTGCCACAGGCGCGGGTGCTCACCGTGCGTGGCCCGCTGGGCGGTTCGACCGACGCCGAACTCGACGCGATGGCCGCCGAAGCCGTCGACGACGCGCTGTTCCTGGCCACGACCACGCCCACCGCTTCGTGAACGGCCCCGCATACGCCGGGTCTCCCGCACAGCCGTGCGCGCGGCTTCGCGCGCAGCCCTGTGCTCGGCTCCGCACGGTGCACGGGACGGCACGCAGGAGGGGGAACCGATGGCTGTAGAGATCGACCTGACAGGCCGTGCGGCCCTGATCACCGGTGCCGGGGCCGGGATCGGGCGGGCCGTCGCGGTCATGCTGGCGAGTGCCGGCGCGGACGTCGCGGTCGTGGACATCGACGCCGACGGCGCGGCGGAGACCGCGGCGCTGGTGCGCGCGACCGGGCGCCGGGCGATCGCGCCGGTCGGCGACATGACGATCCCGGACGACGTCGAGCGCACCGTACGGGCCGCCGCGGACGAACTCGGCGGCCTGCACATCGCGGTCAACAACGTGGGCATGATGGCGGGTCATCCGGCGGTGCCCTTCCTGGACTGGACCCCGCAGGCGATGCGCGACGTGGTCGCCGGGAACCTGCTCGCCACCGCGTACTCCTGCCAGGCCCAGGCCCGCGTGCTCGGCCGCGGCGGTGTGATCGTCAACGTCAGCTCGGGCGAGACCACCCGCCCGGCGCCGCTCACCGCGCTGTACGCGGCGGCGAAGGCCGCGGTCAACCACCTGACCGGGACCCTGGCGATCGAGCTGGCGCCGCTCGGCATCCGGGTCAACGCCGTCGCGCCCGGCACCACGTTGACCCGCGACGTCGAAGCGGCGCTGAGCCCGGAGTACCGCCGCGCGCTGGAGACCTCGATCCCGCTCGGCGGCCTGTCCGATCCGCAGGACATGGCCCGGCTCGTACTGCTGCTGGTCTCCGACTTCGCAGCCCACACCACCGGCCAGTTCGTGCTCTCCGACAAGGGCGCGTTCCTCTCCCGCAACCGCCCCGAACTCACCGTGGACTGACCCGCCGCTTGCGCGTCGACGATCGCTGGGGGGTGGGCCCACCCGAGCAGCCGCCGGCGCCGCTACTTCGATCCGCGGGCGCGCCGGTGATCGTCGCCGCTCTCGGGCGCGCGGCCGCCGGTGGACTCGGTGACCTCCGCGGCGGCGGCCAGCAGGCGCTTGCCGGCGCGGGTGATCTCCGTGCCTCGCAGTGGTTTGGCCATCAGCAGGGACAGCACCACCGAGGTGCGTCCGTGGGCGTCGAACGCCGGGGCGGAGATGCTGTTCACGTCGTAGCGGACGCGGTCGTCCAGGCGCTCCGGCAACGAATCGATGTGGCTGAGCTCGGTGTACAGCAGGGCGACGGCATCCTGCTGGGCCGCGGAGAGGTCCTCGCGCATCAGCCCGTACAGCGCATCGCGCAGGCGCATCGACGCCTGGCTCTCGCGGTGCACGTCGTAGCCGCGACGGCGGATGGTCTCCAGTACGCCGATCAACCGGCCCCGGAACTCGTCGTCGGCGCGCGGTGCCCGGTCGAGCCACGCGCGGATCGCCTCCTCGCCCGACCAGGCGATCTGGACCGCGCCGTACGGCGGCACCAACGGAATGCGCAGGCCGATCCCGGAGGCGTCACCCGCAGACCCGGGCCCCGCCGCGTCCACCACCGTGATCGTCTCGGCGTCGTGCACCGCGGCGGTACAGGGCACGCCGAACTCCTCGGCCAACGACACCAGATGGTGCTGCGCGGCGCGGGCGGCCGGGAAGGAGCGCTCGGCCGCGTGGCCGACCGCGATCAGCGCCGGACCCAGGCTGTACCCGGTCGGCGTGTGCAGCAGGTAGTGCGCGTCGGCCAGGCGGCGTACCACCGCGTGGCAGGTCGCCTTGCTGATCCCGCTGTGCCGGATGATCTCGGTGAGGGTGAACTCGCGGCCCGGGTGGGCCGAGAGCAGATCGAGTACGGCGATCACCCGGTCGGTGGGCGGGGAGGCGGACCGGTCGCCGGGTTCGGCGGCGGGATGCGCGAGCGAGGGGGAGGGCCGAACAGGGGTCATCAGGCTTTCCACCAGAGGTCGAGTGCGGTGTGGCCGAGAAAGCCGGCTCGATCCGCGGGGGAGAGGCGGCGTGCGGCGTGCCGGCCCAGCGCGGCCATCTCCGGGTAGGTCGAGCCGACGGTCTGCGGGTGGTCCGACCCCCACATGACCCGGTCCGCGCCGAAGGTGGCCGCGAGCTTGTCCACCACATCGGCCGGATCACCCTCGGCCGCCGCGTGTCTCAGCACGTGCGTGGACACCTTGACCCGCACCGCCGGGAGAACGGCGAGTTCGAACAGCGGGGCGGCGGAGGCGAACGGCGCACCGCCCGACAGGTCGGCGAACCCGCAGTGGTCCAGCGCGACCGGGACGTCGGGGTGCGCGGCGACCACCGCGCCCAGCCGGGGAAGGGCCTCGGGGAACAGCACCGGGACCATCGTCAGTCCCGTCTCGTCCGCCAGTGCCCACACCTCGTCCGCGCGCCCGTCCTCCAGCCAGCGCGGCCGGTGCCCGTGCACGCCGAAGGCCCGCACGCCGCGCAGGAGTTCACCGGCGTCGCGGGCGAGGGCCGCGAGCGCGTCGACGGGGTGGGCGCAGTCCATGTCCACCGCGCCGACCAGGGCGAAGCGATCCGGGTCGGCGCGCACCGCGTCGATCGCGTACGAGCAGTCGTACCCGTACGCGCCCACCGCCTGCACGATCACCGCGCGGTCGACCCCGCCCGCGCGCATCCCGGTCGACAGGTCCCGCGTACCGACGTCGTCCGCGTGGAACCAGGTGCTGCCGACGCCGGAGGGCGCGAGGGGGTAGCGATCGCGGTCCGCCGACGCCGCGTGCACGTGGGCGTCGACCACGACGGGTTTCCGAATAGTCGGATCGGCGGGTCGCATAGTCGAATGCTAGGAGCCGGGTGGGCCGCGGGCAACGTGGCACTGCTTACAGGCATGATGGGGTCGAATATTCGAACGACATTGATAGCTTTTTCGAACGAGGTTAGGGTGGGCCGGCTTCCACGACAGTGAAATGCCCGAGAAGGAGAGCACGATGTCGCCATCCGCCGAGGAGATCACCCGTGCGCTCGCGCCGTTGTCGGTGGTGCTCGCCGCCGACGACTTCCGCCTCGAGGTGAGCCGCCGCGGCGCCGACAACGTCACGCTGACGATCACGGCCGGGCCCACGGCGTGCCCCACCTGCCTGGTGCCCGAGCACATCACCCGCCGAATGGCCGAACAGCACCTGAACAAGCTCTCCCGCGAGGACTGGCTCATCGAGATCGCCTACCCGGCGTTCGCGGCCGACGCGGCCGAGTGACGCGAGGGCGAATGCTCTTTCGGCGCCCGGAGTTGTGGTCGGCGCGGGTCGGCGGACCGGCGTGGGCAGGGCCATGCGGGGGAGTTCGACGCCTCCCGGGAGTCGGTGCCCGCCGGCGGCGGCTCACGTTCGGTCGAGGACGGCGACGGCCTCGACCCGGTTGCGATCGACACCCGACGGTACGCGTCCATCCTCGGCAGACCGTCCGGGCTCGGCAGGACGCCCACGTGCTCTCTTGTGGTTACTCGAGAACTGTAGGAAAGTGAGTGCCGACCTGGGAGAACGCGATTTTCGGCGACTGGGGACCCTGATGGTGACCAAGCAGTTCAAGGGCTCGACCGAGGACGCGGACCTGAGGCGCGCGGACTCCCTGGCGCGGGAGATCTTCTCGGACATCGCCAACAAGTGGGCGCTCCTGATCACCGGCGCACTCGACGACCGAACGCTGCGCTTCAGCGAGCTGCGCAACGAGGTCGAGGGCATCAGCCACAAGATGCTCACCCAGAACCTGCGCATGCTGGAGCGCAACGGCCTGGTCGAGCGGTGCGTGTATGCGACCGTGCCGCCGCGCGTGGAGTACACCCTCACCGGGCCGGGCCGGGACCTGCGGAAGACGGTCGACGGCATGTGTGACTGGACCCAGCGACACCTCGGTCACATCGAGGCGTCCCGGGACCGCTTCGAGGCCTGAGGGGTGAGGCACCCGTCGAGGCTCAGCTTCCTCCGTTGGGATTGCTGCCGCCGGTCCAGGTGACGGGCCCGTGCACCTGGCGCAGGTGGTTCGTCAGGATGTCCGAGATCAGGTTCAGCCACGCGGTCCAGGACTCGTGCGATCCCGAACCCAGACCGCGTTCGATCCGGAAGAAGCGGTACAGCGCGCCGTCGTCCGGGAACAGCGCCAGTGCCTCCGCGCATTCGGCGACGACCATCGGCAAGTACCAATGGCACAGCCCTTGTTGGTGGGTGTGCTCGACATACAGGGCGATGCCTTCGGCATCGGACAGGGTCTCCTCCTCCAGGGCGATCCCATCCTGGCCGAAGTACAGTTCGAGCATGTCCGCCAGGCGCCCGAACCGCTGCCGCAGTTCCCACGCGGTGGGTATCTGTCCGGCCAGTCGGGCGCTGAGACCGACCGTCCAACTGTCGACGTATTCGGCGACGTCCAGGAACACCTCGGGTCGGCCGCCCGCGCCGGAGCGCCGGGCGAGTTCCTGGAGATCGTCGGGCACCTGGTCCTCGGCCGTGCCGCCGGTCGCCAGTGCCTTCCCGACGGCCCGGATCTGCGCGGCGGCCTCGAACACGGTCAGGCCACCGCGTTCGGACCGGTCCCACAACACGCGTAGCGGCGGTTGCAGGGCCTCGGCCCGCTTCTCGGGGTCGACCGGGATGCCCTCGGACACCGGGTGAAGGAAGGGCGTGAGCAGCAGGCGGGCGCCGGAGTAGCGAAAGTGGTTCTGGTACACGCGCTGGGTCCCTCCAAGTACACGGACCGATCCGTGCGACCGGGCCCAGGCTCATGATCTCGGCCACCCGGCGACTGAGCGAACGATCCGCGCCAATCGGCAGTTGGTGTGCGGAATTCGGACACCCGGATCGCCCCGGCCCGGCCCGATCGCGCGTCGGGCCGGCCCGGGGCGGGTCCGGGTGGGGAGGTCAGTGCGGGTGGGGGTGGGGCTTCTCCGGGGCGTCGGGGGTGGGGGTCACGTCGTGAGCCAGTGCTCGTTTGTCGGTCTTGCCGATGGCCGTGCGCGGGAGCGCGGGCACGAAGTGCAGGACGTCGGGGGACTTGTAGGCGGCGAGACCGCGGGCGGTGAGGAAGGATTTGAGGTCGGGCAGGGTCGGGGGAGCGGCGGGGTCGGCGGGGACGATCACCGCACACACGCGTTCGCCCAGGACCGGGTCGGGGAGCGGGATCACCGCCGCGTGCCGCACGCCGGGGTGGGTGGCCAGGTGCTCTTCCAACTCGCCGGCCGGAACGCCCTCGCCGCCGCGATTGACCACTTCCTTGACGCGGCCCTCGACCACGAGGTATCCCCCGGCGAGGCGGCGGACCAGGTCGCCGCTGCGGTAGTGGCCCTGTGGGGTGAACGCGCCGGCGTTGTGGTCCTCGGCCCGGTAGTAGCCGCGAATCGTGTACGGGCCGCGCACGAGCAACTCGCCGATCTCGCCCTCGGCGACCGGTCGTCCCTCGTCGTCGACGACCAGCACCTCGTCGTCCGGGCTCAGCGGCCGGCCCTGGGTCTCGGCGACCAGGTCCGGACCGTCGTCGAGGCGGGTGTAGTTGAGCAGGCCCTCGGCCATCCCGAAGACCTGTTGCACCGTGCAGTCCAGGCTCCGGCCCAGGGTGCGGGCCAGGTCCGCGTTCAGCCGCGCGCCGCCGACCTGGATCAGCCGCAGCGACGAGCGGTCGCCCGGCTCCCACTCCCACATCTGCGACCACAGGTCGGCCAACGGCGGCACGACGGCGGTGACGGTGACGCGTTCGCGTTCGATCAGCGGGAAGACCGTGTCGGGGCTGGGGTCCGCGGCGAACACGACGGTGCCGCCGACGCCAAGAACGCCGAGGATGCCCGGGCACGCGAGCGGGAAGTTGTGCGCCGCCGGCAACGCGACCAGGTAGACGTCGTCGGCGGTCAGGCCGCACACCTCGGCGCTCGCCCGGGCGTTGTACGCGTAGTCGTCGTGGGTGCGCGGAATGAGCTTGGGCAGACCGGTGGTTCCGCCGGAGACGAGCAAAACGGCGACGTCGGCAGGTGCCGGGCCGGGGAGTTCGCCCGGTTCGGCGTCGATGTCGGCCAGCCTCGTCTGATCGGGGCCGTCCGGCTCGCCCGCGACGATCACGTGCCGCAGGGAGGGGACCCGGTCGCGGATCTCCCGGGCCAGGGTGCGGTGGTCGAAGCCCGCGTACACATCGGGTATGACGTACGCGACGGCCTCGGACAGGGCGGCGAGGTGGCCGATCTCGTGCGCGCGATGCGCCGGCAGGCACAGCGCGGGTACGGCCCCCAGCCGGGCCAGGGCCAGCAGGACGACGGCGAAGTCGGCGGAGTTGGGCAGGTGCACCACCACCCGGTCGCCCGCGGTCACACCCAGTTCGGCGAACCCGGCCGCCGTGCGTTCGGCCCGGTGGTGCAACTCGGCGTAGGTGACGCGGCCCGCGGCGTCCACGAGGGCGGTGCGTTCGGGCCACGCCTTGGCCCACGAGCGGGAGAGGGCGCCCAGCGTGTCGCCGCGCCAGTACCCGGCCGCGCGGTAGCGCCGCGCGAACTCGTCCGGCCACGGCACGCAACCAGGCAGGGACATGGTGTTCTCGGCATGCATCGAGGGCTCCGGGATCGAGGGAATCGACGGGATCGAGGGGGTCGAGGGGTGGTGGTCGCGCGGGTGGGGGACCGCCTCGGGGCGGTCGCCCGGGGCACCGGTCACGGCGTCGTGGGGGGCTGCGCCGCGAGCGCGGCGTCGACCGCCTCGTCCGACAGCGCCGCGACCCGCACGTGGATCCCGGCGATCCGCTCCAGTCGACCGGGCGTCGTCTCCTGCGCCCGCAGGCGCGTGGCCAGGGACGCGACCGTGCGGGCGGCGAAGACCAGGCGGACGGTGACCGCCCCGGCACCGAGGACCTCACGCAGGCGGCCCACGATCGCCGTGGCCAGGATCGAGTCCCCACCCAGCGCGAAGAAGTCGTCGTCGCGCCCGAGTTCGCGCTCGCCGGCGGGCAGTGCCTCCTGCCAAACCGACGCGATCAGGCGTTCGAGGTCGGTGCGCGGCGGCTCCGGCGGTGGGCCCGCCGGTCGGCGTCCCCACAGCGGGGCCAACCCGCGGCGATCGATCTTCCCGTTGGCGGTCAACGGCAGTTCGTCGACCCGCACGATGTGCTCGGGGATCATGTGCGCCGGCAGCGACTTCGCCGCCGCGTCCCGGAGTTGCTCCACACCTACGTCGGACCCGGCGGCGACCGCCGCGACCAGGGCACCCTCGTGCACGCCCGCCACCGCGCGGCGCACCCCGGGAACGCCGGCCAACGCGGCCTCGATCTCGCCCGGCTCGATCCGGAACCCGCGCAGTTTGACCTGGTGATCGGCGCGGCCCAGGAACTCCAAAGCGCCGTCGGGCAATCGCCTGGCCAGGTCGCCGGTGCGGTACCAGCGTAGCCCGGCCACCTCGACGAAGCGGTCCGCGGTGCGCTCGGGATCGCCGCGATATCCGGCCGCGACACCGTCGCCGCCGATCCACAGTTCGCCCGGCACCCAGTCCGGGCAATCCCGGCCCACCGCGTCCACGACCCGGCAGCGCACGTTGCGCAGCGGCGTGCCGTACGGGATCGCCCGCCACTGGGCCGGTAGTTCGCTGCCGGCCGGCACCTCGTGGACGGTGGAGTGGATGGCCGTCTCGGTCGTGCCGCCGAGCGCGACGAAACGGCATTGCGGCACCTGCGCGTGCAGCCGCCCGGGAAGATCGACGGTGACCCAGTCGCCGCCGAGCAGCACCACCCGAAGTGTGTCGCCCAGGCCCGCCGACGTCGGTCCCGCGCCCGCGGTGAGCAGCATGTCGAGCAGTGCCGGTACGCAGTTGACCACGGTGACCTGCCGTTCGCGGACCAGGTCCACCCAGCGGCCGGCCTCGCGTCGGTCCTCGTCGGCGGGCAGGACCACCGCGCCGCCGGCCGACAGCAGGCCGAACACGTCGAACACCGACAGGTCGAAGTCGAGAGCGGACAGGCCCAACGCGCGATCGTCGGGTCCGAGCGCGAAGCGCTCGACGAGGTCGTCGATCGTGTTCATCGCGGCGCGGTGCGGGACTTCGACACCCTTGGGCTCACCGGTGGAGCCGGAGGTGAAGAGCACGTAGGCGATGCTCTCCTCGTCGACGCGAACCGGCGGCTCGGCGGTGGGCGCGGGGAGTGCGGCGGCCTCGGCGAGGGCGAGCGCGGGCGCGAGGGGCGAGGCACCGCCGGCGCCGTCGGTGTCCAGGACCAGCCGGATGCCCGCGGTGCGGTGGATGCGTTCGCGGCGCGCGGCCGGCTGCTCGACGCCGATCGGAACGTAGGCCGCGCCGGCGGCGAGGATGCCCAGCGCCGCCACGATCTGCTCCGGCCCCTTGGGCAGGGTGACCGCCACGCTCTCGCCGGGCGCGACGCCCCGCGTGCGCAGGGCGGCGGCCACGCGCAGTGCGCGCTCGGCGAGTTCGCCGTACGACAAGGTGCCGCCGTCGGCGTCCGAGGGGCCCCACAGCAGGGCCGGCGCGTGCGGTCGTGCCGCGGCGTGCGCGAAGAATCCCTCGTGCAGGCTGTGCCGCGACCGGGGGGCGTCGGTGGTGTTCACCCGATCGAGGACGGCCCGCTGCGCGGCGGGCAGCAGGTCCGGCATCGGCTCCCGCCAGTCGGCCTCGGCCGTGCCCAGGCGGGTGACCAACTCCCGATAGGCGGCGAACATCGCGTCCACGACACCGTCCGGGAAGGCGTCCTCGCGCACGTCCCAGTTGATCAGCAGTCCACCGCGCACCTCGGTGATCTGGGCGTCGAGCAGCACCTGCGGCCCCTGCGAGACGATCCACGACGGTTCGCCGAACAGTCGGCGAACGTCGGCGTCGAAGAGTTCGCCCAGGCCCAGTGCGCTGGTGTACACGATCGGGGCGAGCACCTGTTCGCCCCGAGCGCGGGCCAGGTCGCGCAGTACGTGCAGGCCCGAGTGGTCGGCGTGCGCCGCGTCGCGGTGCATGCGGGACTGGAGCGCGCGGGTGTGGTCCAGGAACGAGCGCGGCTCGGACATGTCGACGTCCAGGAGCACCGATCCGGTGAAGTCGCCGACCAGGCGCGGTACGTCCGGGTGCAGGTCCTCGCGGTCGAACAGCGGCACGTTCAGCAGGAACCTGGGGCCGGCGCTCCAACCGGCCAGGACGGCGGCGAACGCGGTCGCGAAGGCCATCGCGGGGGTGATCCCGTGCGCGTGCGCGCGGGCGGACCAGTGCCCGTGCTCCTCGGTGGTCAGCCACAGGTGACGCCGGGTCACTCGGGTCAGGTCGGCCGGAAGCGGGGCGCGCAGCGGGAGATCGGGCGCGCCGGGCAGGTCGGGGATGCGCTCGTGCCAGTAGGCGGCGGCGCGTTCGGCCGCGGCGCGCCGCAGCGGGGGACGGGCGGCGAGGTAATCGCGGTAGTCGTAGCCGAGTTCGGCGGGCACCCGCTCGGGGTGCGCGTACAGGTGGGCCAGATCGGCCAGCAACACCCGGTAGCTGAGCGCGTCCGCGGCCACCATGTCCACGTCCAGGTGCAATCGGCTGCGGCCGTCGGGCAGCAGGCTCACCCGCAGGTCGAAGACCCGGCCGGCTTCGATGTCGAGCATCTGGTGCGAACATTCGTCGCGGACGCGGTCCAGGTGCTCGGCGGCGGTCGCGGCGTCCGCGTCGCGCAGGTCCAGCACCCGCAGCACGTCGCCGGGCACGGTGGGGCGGATCTCCTGACGACCGTCGTCGGTGATCCGCACGCGCAGCATGGGGTGTCGGGCGACCAGGGCGCGCGCGGCGGCCTCCAGCCGGGCCGGGTCCACGGCGGCGCCGGGTTCGGTGTCGAACTCGGTGTACAGGTGCGCCGCGACACCGCCCAGGGTCTGTCCCTCGGAACGACCGATCCAATAGGCGTGTTGCATGAGTGCGAGCGGGAACGACCCGGGCCCGGTGCCGGGTTCCGCCGCCGGCTCGACCGTCGGTAGCGGATCCGGCTCGGCCGCCGCCGGCTCGCCGCCCGCCAGCAGCGCGACCCACGCCCCGACGGTGGGTGCGGTGGCCAGGTCCGCGAAGGTGACCCGGGCGCCGGCCCGGCGCCATCCGCCGGCCAGGCGCATCAGGCGCAGCGAGTCGAGTCCGTGCGCGATCAGGTCGTCCCCGTCGCTCAGGGATTCCGGTGCCACGCCCAGCATTTCCGCCACGTCGCGCCGTACGTCCTCGACGGTCAGCCGCACGCTGTTCTCCTTCGATCACGAATGTGTCCGCGGGACGCGAGTGCGACGGTGTCCATCCGAGACGTCCTTGACACCCACCCCGAGCGTCACAAATATAGGCTAGGCAAACCTAAGTCGGGCAAGGCTTTTCGATCGATCAAGACAGTTCGCCGCTCCTCGGACCGGCGCCGAAGGGGCCACGCCTTGACGAGTGCGAACCAGGCCGCCGACCGTCGCCGCGAGCTGATCCGGCGGCTGCTGGCCGAAGCGGGTATGCAACCGGACACCCCCGCCGACGCCATCGAACCGCGCGACCGGAGTGCGCCCACGCCGCTGTCCGCGGTACAGCACAGCCTGTGGCTGCACCAGCAGGCCTACCCCGAAAGCACGTCGTACAACGGTTGCCTGCTGATTCGGATCCGCGGCCCGCTCGACGTGGCCGCGCTGCGCGTGGCCACGCGCGAACTCCTGCGCGCGCATGAGGTCCTGCGCACCACCTACCACGCGGACCCCACCGGCCTGCCGCACCAGGTGGTCACCGCGATACCTGAAGTCGCCTTGCCTATAAGTGACTTCGCCCACATCCCGGCCGAGTCGAGGGAGGCCGAGGCCGATCGGGTCGCGCTCCGTCTGGCCTCTCGCCCCTTCGACCTCGCGCGTGAGCGCTCCGTGCGCCACGAACTCCTCGCCTTCGGGCCCGAGGACCACACACTGGTCCAGGTCGTGCACCACATCGCCTGGGACGGCGGCACGTGGGGCGTGCTCGCGCGCGACCTAGCGGCGTTCTACCGGCGCGCCCACGAAGCGGAGTCGGCGTTCACCGCCGACGTGCCGCGCGTACAGTACGCCGACATCGCCGCATGGGCGCACGCCCGGCCGCTCGACGACGCGGGCACGAAGTTCTGGCGCGAACGGCTGACCCCGCCGCCGAACCCGCCCGAGCTGCCGGCCGACGGCCCCAGAAGGCCCCCACCGGACGAGCGCGGCGGCCGGATCGTGCGTCGCCTGGACCCGCAACTGCCGGCCCGCATCCGCGCGTTCGCCGCACAGGCGGGCGTCACCCCGTTCACCGTCGTGCTCACCGCGTTCGCGGCGGTGCTCCGGCGCTACACCGGCGCCGACGACCTGCCGATCGGCACGTTGGTGATGGACCGGGCGAACGCGCACGCCGCCGAGTTGATCGGCAACTTCGGCAACACCGTCGTGGTGCGCGCCGATCTCGCCGACGACACGCGCGAATCGACGTTCCGCCGGGCCGCCGTACGGCTGGGCGCGGTGTGCGCCGACGCGTTCGAGCACCAGGACATCCCCTTCGACCGAGTCCTGGACGAGGTCCGCCCGCCGCGCCGTCCGGGTCGGCCGCCGCTGTTCGACGTGATGTTCGGGCTGCTCACCCAGGAGTTGGGCGAACTCGACCTGCCCGGCCTGGAGACCTCCTGGCGGCACGTGCACAACGGCACCACCCAGTTCGACCTCGCCCTGGAGGGCTTCCTCCGGGACGAGGACCTGCTGGTGGAGGCCACCTACCGCACGCCGCTGTTCGAACCCGACACCATCGAACGCCTGCTCGCCCACCTCGAGACCCTGCTGACGGCCGCGCTGGCCGAGCCCGACGCGCCGCTCGCGCTGCTCGAGGCGACCCCCGCGGACGAGATCGTCGAGCAACCCCGCGACGAAGACGAGGACTTCCCCGCCGGCGGCGTCGCCGCGCTCGTGGACGCATGCATCCGGGAACGACCGCGGGCCGTCGCCGTCCGCGCCGGCGACACCACCTGGACCTACGCCGACCTGGACGCGCGCGCCGACCGGATCGCCGCCGCCCTCACCGAGGCCCTGCGCGCGAACGGCGGCGGTGGCGAACCCGTCGTCGCCCTGGCCCTGTCACGCACCGCCGACCTGATCGCGACCCTGCTCGCCACCCTGCGGATCGGCGCCGCCTACCTGCCGCTCGACCGCACCCACCCGCCCGCGCGCGTCGCCGCGATGCTCGCCGACGCCGCACCCGACCTGCTGGTGTGCGACGCCGGCTACACCCCGCCCGCCGACGCGGCGCCCGTGCTGCGCGTCGACGACCTCCCCGCCGCACCCACCGGCGCCGCGACACCCGGTGCGGACCGCCCGCGGATCCACCCGCAGGCGCCCGCCTACGTCGTCTTCACCTCCGGCTCCACCGGCCGCCCCAAGGCCGTCGTCGGCACCCAACGCGCCCTGGGCAACCGGCTGCGCTGGGGCCGCTCCGCCCTCACCGCCGCGCCCGGCACGAGCGTTCGCGTGGCCAAGAGCGCCCTCGCCTTCATCGACGGCAGCACCGAGATCCTGGGCGCCCTCGTCGCCGGCGACACCCTGGTCCTGGCCGACGACGCCACCGCCCGGGACCCGCTGCGCCTGACCGAACTCGCCGACGGCCACGGCGCCGGCGTACTCACCGTCGTGCCCAGCCTGTTGGAGACGCTCCTCGACACCGCGCCGCCGGGGTCCCTCGCCGGCGTGCACACGTGGATCTGCTCCGGCGAGGCCCTGCCCGCCGCCCTGGCCGACGCCGTTACCGCACGTTGGCCCGACGCCCGCGTGGTCAACCTGTACGGCTGCTCCGAGGCCGCCGGCGACAGCCTCGCGCACGTCCACCGCCCGCCCGCCGCCGCGTCCGCGACCGTGCCGATCGGGCGGCCGATCTCGCGCACCCGCGCCCACGTGCTGGACGAGGCGCTGCGCCCGGTGCCCATCGGCGTACCCGGCGAGCTCCACCTCGCCGGCGACGGCCTCGCCCGCGGCTATCTCGGCCGCCCCGCCGCGACGGCGGAGCGATTCGTCGCGGACCCGTACGGGCCGCCGGGGAGCCGGCTGTACCGCACCGGCGACCTGGTCCGGCGGCGATCGAACGGCGAACTGGAATTCCTGGGCCGGGCGGACCACCAGATCAAGATCCGCGGTGTGCGGATCGAACCCGGCGAGATCGAGGCCCGACTCCTGGGACACCGGGGCATCGCCCGCGCGGTGGTGGTGCCGATCCGGTCCGGGAGCGCGCTGTGCGCCTATCTCGTGCCCACCCGGGGCACCTCGATCGACGTCGACGCGGTACGGGCCGGGCTCGCCCACACCCTGCCCGCGCCGTTGCTGCCCGACGCGTACGTCGTCCTGGACGCGTTCCCGCTCAACCCCAACGGCAAGCTCGACCGGGCCGCGCTGCCCGCCCCGCGGGCGAGCACCGCGCCGACGCGGGCACCGGCCGACGACCGCGAGCGCGCCCTGTGCGCGATCTTCGCCGAGTTCCTCGACCTGGCACCGGACCAGGTCGGGCCGGACGACGACTTCTTCGCGCTGGGCGGGCACTCGTTGCTCGCGGCACGGCTGGCGAACCGGCTGCGCGGCGCCTTCGCGGTCGAACTCGCCGTGCCCGACGTCTTCCACGCGCCCACACCCGCCGCGCTCGCCCGACTGCTGGACACCGCCGAGCCGGTGCGCCCGCGCGTCCGCGAGATCGCCGTACCCGACCCGGCACCCGCGTCGTTCGCGCAGGTCGGTCTGTGGTTCGAGGAACAGGTGCGCGGACCGTCCGCGGCCTACAACCTGCCGCTGGGGGTGCGCCTGCGCGGGCGGGTCGACCCGGAGGCGATCCGTGCGGCGCTGCGCGACGTGGTCCGGCGTCACGAGAGCCTGCGCACGCTCCTGGTGCCCGGTACCGACGGCACACCCGTACGCGAGGTACTCGCCCCCGCCGCCGCGCACTCGCGGTTGCACTGCGCCGTCGTGGCGGCCCACACGTGGCCGGCGGAGCGGCTCGCCGCCGAGGTGGCGGCCCTGGTCGCCCGCCCCTTCGACATCGGCGCCGACCTGCCGGTGCGGGCCGCGGTGTTCGTCGGACCCGCCGACGGGGAGTGCGTCCTGGTCCTGGTGCTGCACCACAGCGCGGCCGACCGCTGGTCGTTCGGGCCGCTGCTGGCCGACCTGACCACCGCCTACACCGCGCACACCACCGGATCCAAGCCGCAGGCGTGTCCCGAACCGGCCGTCGGGCACGGCTCGTACGCGGCGTGGCAACGCGCGATCCTGGGCGCGCGGAACACGCCCACCGATCTGACCAGGCGCCAACTCGACTACTGGACGCAGACCTTGCGCGACGCACCGGAGGAACTGGCGCTACCCGCCGAACGCTCCCGGCCCGCGGAGCGGAACCATCGTGGTGCGAGCGTCGAACACACCCTGCCCGCCGACCTCGTCGACACCCTGCGCGACGTCGCACAGGACGCCGGCACCAGCGTGTTCACCACCCTGCACGCGGCCGTGGTGGCCGTACTGCACCACCTCGGCGCGGGCGAGGACATCCTCCTGGGCGCCCCCGTCGCGGGCCGCACCGACGAGGATCTCGACCGTGTGGTGGGCTATTTCGTCAACACCGTCGTGCTGCGCACCCGAGTCGACGGCGACCCGACCTTCGCCGAGCTCCTCGAACGCACCAGGACCGCCGACCTGGCCGCCTTCGCGCACGCCGACGTGCCCTTCGACTGGGTGGTGGAGCGGCTGCGGCCCACCCGTACGCTCTCCCGGCACCCGCTGATCCAGGCCACCGTCACCCACCACCGCGCCGAGGAGATCGAACTGGCGCTGCCCGGCACGCACGCCGAGCCCTTCGCGCCGAATACGGGCGCGGCGATGTTCGACCTGGACCTGCGCTTCGTGGAGACCGCCACCGACGGCATCCGGGTGCAAGCCGGCTACGCGTGCGACCTGTTCGAGCACAGCGGCGTCGTCACGCTGCTGGACCGGCTGCACCGGCTGCTCTCCCGCGTGCTCGCCGACCCGCACGCGCGCCTGAGCGGCCTGGACCTGCTCACCGACGCCGAACGCCGGCTGCTCGTGCACGAGGTCAACGCCACCGCGCACGAGGTGCCCACGACGACCGTGGTGGAGCGCTTCACCGCCCAGGCCCGCCGCACCCCGGACGCCCCCGCCCTGATCGACGCGGCCGGCACGGCCACCGGGTACGCCGAACTGGCGGATCGTGTGCGGGCGAACGCGCGACGGCTGATCGACCGGGGGGCCGGGCCCGGCACCCTGGTCGCGATTGCACTGCCCCGCTCGGCCGACCTGGTGGTCGCGCTCCTGGCGGTGCTCGCGAGCGGTGCGGCGTATGTGCCGCTGGATCCCGGGGAGCCGCCCGCACGCCTGGCGCAGACGATCGCCGACGCCCGGCCGGCGTTCGTGTTCACCGACGCCGCGCACGCGCGGCGGCCCTGGGGCGTGCCGGTCATCGTGACCACCGACGACCCGACCGAGGCCGCGGCCTCGGCTGAACTGCCGGCACCGCCGCGGGCCGCGCACCCCGCGTACGTGCTGTACACCTCCGGATCCACCGGCCGCCCCAAAGGCGTGCTGGTCTCACACGGCGCCCTCGCCCACCAACTGGCCTGGGTGCAGGCCGAGTACGCGCTCACCCCCGCCGACCGCGTCCTGCACAAGGCGCCCGTCGGGTTCGACGTGTCGTTGTGGGAGCTGTTCTGGCCGCTGTGCCAGGGCGCGGCCGTCGTCCTGGCCGATCCCGACGGCCACCGTGATCCCGCCCACCTGGCCGCACTGATCGACACCCGTGCGGTCACCGTCGCGCACTTCGTGCCGCCCGTGCTGGACGCCCTCCTCGACGTCGTCGAAGCCGCGACCGGCCCGAGCCCGACGCCACCGGCCGAACGGGCGTTGCGTTTGCTCCTGTGTGGCGGCGAGGCGCTGCCACCGGCCACCGTCCGCCGCAGCGCCCGAGTGCTCGGGCTGATGCCGCACAACACGTACGGGCCCACCGAGGCCACGATCACCGCGACCGCGTGGAATCCCGCCGGCACCGTCGTCGAGGACGTCGTGCCGATCGGACGACCGGTGTGGAACACCGGCGCCCTGGTGTTGGACGCCCGACTGCGACCCACCCCGATCGGGCTGCCGGGCGAGCTGTACCTGACCGGGGCCCAACTCGCCGACGGATACCTGCACCGTCCCGGTCCGACCGCCGAACGCTTCGTGGCCGACCCCTACGGCCCGCCCGGCACCCGGATGTATCGCACCGGGGACCTGGTGCGCCGGCGCGCCGACGGCGCCCTGGTGTATCTCGGCCGGACCGACCATCAGGTCAAACTGCGCGGCGTGCGGGTGGAACTGGGCGAGATCGAGGCGCTGCTGACCGGGCGGGCGGAGCTGACGGCCGCCGTGGTCACCGCCCGGCCCGGGCCGACCGGTGCGCCGCTGCTGGTGGCGTACGTGGTCGCGAGCGCCTCCGCGTCCGTGGACCCCGAGGCGCTGCGCGGCGAGTTGGCCGATCACCTGCCCGAACACCTGGTCCCGGCCGCGATCGTGGTCCTGCCCGTGCTGCCGCTGCTGGCCAACGGCAAACTCGACCGGGCCGCGCTGCCGGATCCGGCCGTCGCCGCGCCGACCGCGGACGGCGCGCCGAGCGATCCCGCGCAGGCCGAACTGGCCCGAATCTTCGCCGAGGTGCTACGGGTGGACCGCGTCGGCGTGCGGGACGGGTTCTTCGCACTGGGCGGGGACAGCATCGGGGCCACGCTGGTGGCGACCAAGGCCCGTGCCGTCGGACTGCGGTTCACCGTTCGGGACGTCTTCCGGCACCAGAGCGTACGCGCGCTCGCCCGGGTCGCCCGCCGCGACGAGGTCCCGACGGCGCCCCCCGCACCGCTCGTGCTCGCCGACCCGCCGCTGGCCCACGTTTTCCGGGACGGCGGGACCGGGCCGAACGGCCACCATGTGTGCGCGGTGCGGGCCGTCGCTTCCGGGCGAACAGGGCTACTGGAGACGGCCGTTGCCGGACTCGCTCGTCGATACCCGGTGTTGCGGCTGCGGATCGAGACGGTCGGCAAGCGGTTGTGGCGCACCACGTCGACGGCCGAGGCGAACCCGAGAGTGGCTGTCGTCGCCGGTACGCGGGAAGACGTGGCCGAGCAGCTCGCGCGGACGGTGGCCGCGTTGGACGTGGTCGAAGGGCCGACGCTGGCGGTGACGCTGACGCCGGGGCGCCTGTTCGTGGCCGCGCACGCCCTGGTGCTGGACGCGGCGGCGGTCGAACGGATCGCGGACGAACTGGCCGCCGACGTACGGGCGGATCCGCCGTCGACATCGGCTGCCGAGCCCGACGCGGGGCCGGAGGTCGCCGCGCGAGCCGACAGTGCGGCGGCGGATGCCCTCCCCCTGGTCGCCGCGCGTGCGCACGCGACGCCGGCGGACGCTTCGCCGGCGGACGCCGATCGCATCGACGCGGATCCGGTCGCCTGGGCAGAGGAGTTGCGCGACGTGACGCCCGCGCCCGCCGTACGAGGCACGGGTTACGGCCGCTCCCTGTTCCTGAGCACCATCGTGGTCACCACCCCCGATGCCGGTTCCATCGAGGCCGTTCGGGCCGCCGCCGGCGAGGCGTTCCTGAGCGCGCTGCGCACGCGTAGCCCCGAACCGGAGAGATTGCTGATCGACCGGGTGGTGGACCCGCACCGATCCGGCGAAACGGTGGCGCCGGTCGGGTCGTTCGCCTACGCCTACCCGCTCGCCTTCGACCGGGAAGGGGCGTTGCCGGACGTGCACGCCGCCGACCTGCGCGGCGCCGGATACACCCGAGTGCGCTATGCGAGCCGATCCGGGGCCCGGGTCCTGGGCCGGGTTGCCCGCGCGCAGATCGTCCTGCGCGACGCGCCTGCCCACGGCTGGGCCGACGACCTGCCCTCGGCGGTCAGTACGCGCTGGCCCCTGGACGCGGCGATCGCCGTCTCGACGGGCGAGGACGGCACGCGGTGCCGGCTCACCCTGCATGCCGGGCCCACCGTCGACGCCGAGGACGCACGCCGCCTGCTGGCGACGTGGGTCGAGCGGACGACCGCGCGCATCCCGGGAGCCGGCACGACCACCGACCACGAGACGACCACACCGAACACGGACACCGGGCGGACGACGTGAGCGACCTCAACCCTTCGAACGACCACCCGGCCCACACCCCGGCGGCACTGTGGAGCCGCGAGGCGTTCGAGAACGCGCCGCCGACGGTGCGCGCGATGGTCGCCCCGCGCGAACTCGCACCCGACGCCGCGCACATCCGCGCGGTGGCGGTCCTGGCCCGACACCGGGACCTGAGTACCGGCGGCCCGACGGCGTGGTGCGGCACCTTCACGGTCGACACGGACGCCCGGCGCTCGACCGCCCGGGTGGCACGGGTGGACGGTACGCCCGCGACCGCGTGGGTGGATCGTGGCCCCGAACTGCCCGGGCTGCTGGTCCTCGCCCTGCCCGGAGCCGTCGTCGACGGGACCTCGTGGCGCATCCTCGCCGGCGAACTGCGCTCGGGACTGCGCGGCGAACCGATCGGACCCGAGCCCGCGCCGACCGCCGACTACGCCGCCGCCGTCGCCCGCGAGGCCGACGACCCGGAGCTGGTCGACCGGGCCACCGACTGGTTCACCCTGATCGACCGGGTGGACGACCTGGACGCGCCCGCGCCGTGGCCCGGGAGCGAGCCCGGGGCCTGGGACACGCCGCCCACCGGCGCCGCGACCATGCTCGAACTCCCCTTCGACACCGACCCCTTGAGCACGCGGACGCCGCTGCGCACGATCGTCGCCTCGACCGCGGCGCGGATCCTGGCCCGCTTCGCCCCCGGGCCGCTGTTCGTGGACGTCGTGGAGGACGACCGGGACCGCCACGACGGACGCTTCGCCCGCACCGTAGGCGACCTGCGACGCGTCTTCCCCGCCCTGCTGGAACCCGGCTCGCCCGACACCGACGCGCTGCCCGCGAACCCGCGCGCCGCCGCCGACTTCGGCCTGGCGCTCTACCTCGGCGAGCAGACCGCGGGTGCCCTCGCGGACGCGCCCGAGGCAGGCGTGCTGGTGGCCTACGGCCATACCGACCTCGGCGACGAGGAACTGCTCGCCTACGATCGCGAGAGCGACGGGTACGCCGTCTCGCGCTATCCGCTGCGCCTGGACCTGTGGGTGGACCACTCGCCCGCCGGGGCCGGGCGACGGGTCGCGCTGCGGGTTGTCGCCGATCCGAAGGCGCTGCCCGAACTCGACGTCGCGGCACTGCTCCGGACTTGGCGGGCGGCACTGGAACCCGCCCTGCTCGACGCGGCCCGGGCCGGACGCGAGGACGACGCGCAGGCCGGTGCCCTCGCCGCCCGTGACGCCGCCCTCGACTCTGCGATCGGCGGCCTGGGCGTGGCCGAGGTGCTGCCGCTGTCGCCGCTGCAGGAGGGTCTGCTCTTCCACCTGATGCTCGACGGCGCGGCCCGCGACATCTACGTACAGCAGGCCGTCCTGTTCCTCGACGGCCCCGTGGACGCCGATCGCCTCGCGGGCGCGGCGCGGTGGGTCCTGGAGAAGTACCCGAATCTGCGCGCGGGCTTCGTGAGCACCGAGGACGGCCCCGTCCAGGTGATCCCCGAGCGGTTCACCGTGCCGTTCGCCTACGCCGACCTGACCGACCGCGGGGCCGATGTCGACGCCGCCTTCGAGGCGTTCGCCGACCACCAACGGGAGATCCCGTTCGACGCGGCCCGGCCCCCGCTGATCCGCTTCGCCCTGGCCCGTACCTCCGACACCGGCCACCGACTCCTGCTCACGTCCCAGGTCGCGCTGCTCGACGGTTGGTCCGGCGGCCTCGCGCTGACCTCGCTCCTGGAGTTCTACACCGACGCCGAGGCCGAGAGCGCGCGGGCCACCACGCCCTTCCGGGTCTTCCTGCGTTGGCTGGGCACCCGCGATCGGGACGCGGCCCGCGACGCGTGGTACGCCTACCTGGGCGACGTCGCCGAACCCACGCTCCTGGCCGGCCCGCGCCCGCCCGGCGACGACGCCACGCCGGCCTCGGCCGGCGAGATCCACCGCGAGGTGCCCGCCGCGCTCGCCGCCCGCCTGGCGGCCCGCGCCCGCGAGGCGGGCGTCACCGTGGGCACGCTGTACGAAAGCGCCTGGGGGCTGCTGCTGGGCCGACTCACCGGACGCGACGACACGGTGTTCGGCGCGTTGGTGTCGGGACGCCACCCCGACGTCGACGGCATCGACACCACCGTCGGCGTGTTGTTCAACACCGTCCCGGTACGGGTCCGCGTCGCGCCGCACGAGCCGATCGCACAGCTGTGGCGGCGCACCCAGGACGACAAGGCCGACCTGCACGACCACCCCTACCTGGGCTTGAGCGAACTCCAGGCGATGGTGGGCGCCGGCCCGCTGTTCGATACCTTCTTTGTCTTCCAGAACCTCCCGTTGCCGGACAGGAACCGCGGGTTCGGCCCCGAGGGAGGACTGCGCGTCCTCGGCCACGCGGTGCGCGACGCCACCCACTACCCGGTGTCCGTGGTGATCACCCCCGGCGAGGTCACCCGCCTGCGCGCGATGTACCACGACGACGCCTTCGATCGCGCCGACGTGGAGCTTCTGACCGAGCGCTACCTGCGCATCCTCGAAGCCTTCGCGAGTCACCCCACCCGCGCGTGTGCCCGCGTCGACATCCTGGAAGCGGCCGAACGCCGACGCGTCGTGGCCGAGTGGAACGCGACTTCGCATCCGGTGCCGGAGGTGACGGTGGCGGATTTGTTGGAGGAGCGTGCGGGGTTGGTTCCGGATGCGGTTGCGGTGGTGCAGGATCCGGATGGTGCGGCGCCGTTGGTGTGGTCGTATCGGGAGTTGAACGAGCGGTCGAATCGGATCGCGCGGTTGTTGCGGGTGCGGGGCGCGGGTCCGGAGCGGGTGGTGGGTCTGGCGCTGCCGCGGACCGCCGACATGGTGGCGGCGTTGTTCGCGGTGCTCAAGACCGGTGCCGCCTACCTGCCCATCGAACGCGACGTGCCCGCCGAACGCACCGCGTGGATGCTCGCCGACACCGCGCCCGTCTGTGTCCTCACCAGCGGCCCCGGCCCGGATACCCCCGACGCCGTCGATCTCGACGATCCTTCGGTGCGGGCAGAGTTGGCGGGGTTGTCGGGGGCGGATCTGTCGGATGTGGAGCGTTCGGACTTCGTGCGTTCGGATGGGGCGCGGTTGGAGCATCCGGCGTATGT